>NZ_JBEGIO010000001.1:1647439-1734916 GCF_042865525.1 Tenacibaculum sp. ZH5_bin.1
AATTTGAGCGGGAGACCAGGTTCGAACTGGCGACATTCAGCTTGGAAGGCTGACGCTCTACCAACTGAGCTACTCCCGCAGTAAAGCGGTTGCAAATATAATACTGCTTTTGTTATTTACAAAGACTTTTTTGTAAAAAAATGAAAAAAAAAGCACACTTTTTATAAGTGTCAGATAATGAGTTAAGTATTTTTTTTAGAAGAACACTTATTTAAAAAAGAAGTTAATTCAATATTAGCACTTGGGCCATAAGCAGCTAAAATAGTGCCTTTTGTTCCGTCGTGCATTGTTAATATATAAAGAATACTTAAATCAGCAGGGTTAGAATAACCTTCATACCTATACTCTTCATCAATAGTAACGTCTTTAACGGTATATTCTTTTTTAGTATCTACGTCAATTAATTTATTATTAATAAGATGATAACTAGCAGTGTATCCTTTGTTTTTATAATATTCAATTTTATTTATTTCATGTTTAGAATTGTTATTCATAGTGTATGAGTATTAAAGTTACATTCAAAAGTATAGAATCAAAAAGAACAAGATTAACTTATATGAGTTAAATATTAATCTATTTAAGTTAATTTATAAAACCATATGAAACTAATTTTGTAATAAATTAATAAACTAAATTAATGACTGTGTTAGCAAAACATAAAAGGCAATTATTATTTATTTACTCCTGTGAATCCAGTTTTAGTAAAGAAATGTTAGCTTATGCTTCTGCCGTAGATAAAAAGCTACAGATTATAAATATTTGTAAAGAAAAAATTTCAGATACAATATGGTTAGAAATAGCTGCTATGTTAAATGTAACATTAGGAGAGTTGTTTTCACCTAAGCACTCAAATGCTGAGAATGTAGGAGATGTAACGAGCTTTGATGAGACAGACTGGTTGAAATTAATAAATAGCAAACCTAGTTTGTTACAGGTTCCTATTGTTGTTAATGCAGATAAAGCTTTGAGAATTAAAGAAAAAACTGATATGATGAATGTGTTAGATAATTAGAAAATAATTTTAGGGAGTAAGCCGAAAACCCTTTAAGAGAGTAGGTATAAATTTAAACTGAATAATTATGAAAATATCAAAATTAATTTTAGCAACATTATTAACAGCAGTTGTAATGGTTTCTTGTGAAAACAAAAAAGAAAAAAAAGAACAGGTAAAAGAAAAAATGGATGAAGTGGAAGCGAGCGTAGAAGAAGGAATGGATGAAATTGAAGAGAGTTTTTCTGACCTAGGTGATTATACTTTTGAAAAGAAAAGTGAGGTGACAAAATCAATTAACAAAGGAATAGATAAATTAGATGCTGAGATTGATAAATTAGAGAAAAATGTAAGTGATAGTTATAATGATGCAAGTGAAAGTGTAAAGAAAGAGCGTCAAGAATTGTTAGCTTCTTTAAAAAATAAAAGAACAAAACTTAAAGCAAGCATGGAAAAATTAAAGAATAGTTCTGAAGATACTTGGGATGATGTGAAAAAAGGGTTTGAGAAAGCTTATGATGATGTAGAGAATGCTTTTGATAAATTAGCTGATGAATTAAATAGTTAATATACATTTTACAAATGATCCATCCTAAAAAAGCAGTTCACAACGAACTGCTTTTTTTATTTGTGATAATTATAAAAACTTTTTAAATGGTTACAGATTTTTTCAAATTTACATCCCAGTAGTATGCACTGTTTATAATAACTTTAAGGATAATAATGGTGTGAAGGTTGTTATTTTTTAAGTCTTGTTGTGAGAGTAACTTATCTATAATTCCTTTTGATTCGTAATGAATGCCCTTACCTCTGATTGATAAATATTGTTTGTCTGTGTTATTAGTAAAAGTTAAGAGTAAGTCATTATCTTTTTCAATGTTTTTATAGTGTTCAGATTCTTTATCTGATAAAAACCACAAAGCTCCATCATTGTCAATTGTTTTAACAGTCATAGGGCAAATCGAAGGGTTTGGTTTACTTAACGAACTAATTAACATGCATGTTGGGGTGTTTATTAGGATAGACTGAATTCTTTCAATAGCATTTTTATCTACTAAATCATTTTTTTTCATCTGTCTAATCTTTATAAAATTATTATGTACAAAGTTGAGGAAAGTATAGTTTTTTTTTAACTCAAAAAGAAAAAAAAAGAGCTTATATAATATTATGTTAAGTGTTTTTTAGTAGATACTTTATTAATTTAAATTGTTTTTTAAGTTCATTTTAACTTTACATTAAAAAATAAAAAGTAAAATAATCATTTAAGAGGCTTTGTAAAAGTTTAAAAAAAACTACTTTTGATTGTTTGGAGGGAAGAGTAGTATTTAATAATGTAAATTGACATGAAAATTTATTTAAAATTTGATGCTAACACAGCTTTAAAATCTTTTTTAACGTATCATTTAAAAGAGTTAAGCTTGCCCTTTTATGTAACAAGCTCTCAAGAAGTAGTTTTTGAAAAGGAACTTTCTTTAAATGAAAAAGAAAAAATAAAAGAATTATTAGCTCCTTTTAAAATAGATATTACTAACGATGAAAAGTTAGATGTTGTTCAGCGAATAAAAATAATTATTGATGAGATGTTGAAAGATGAAGCAGCAGCAAGGATGAATGCTTCTGATTATTTGTCTGATAAGTTAAATTATTCGTATGCTTATTTATCTAACTTGTTTTCTGAATCAAACCACACCTCAATAGAAAACTACATAATTTTAAGAAAAGTAGATGTAGTTAAAGAATTATTGTTAAATAGTAATTTAACATTAACTGAAATAGCCTATAGATTAAACTATAGTAGTGTCGCTCATTTGTCAGGGCAGTTTAAAAAAGTAACTGGACTTACCACTTCTACTTTTAAACGTATAGTGGAAAAACGTAACCAATAATCAGGTATTAGTTAATTATGGCTAAAGATAAATTAAAAATTATTTTAACAGACGATGATATAGATGATCGTATGTTTTTTGAAGATGCTATTGAGGAGATAAATATTGCCTCAGAGCTAAAAACATTTAACCATGGACAAGATTTAATGAGTTATTTGTGTAATGATTGTAAAGAGCTTCCTAATTTAATTTTTTTAGACTTGAATATGCCTATTAAAAATGGTATGGAATGCTTAATAGATATTCGTAAAACTCCAAAATTACAAAGTATAATAGTAGCTATATACTCAACATCTTCTTCAGAAGAAGATATTGAAGAGGCGTTTGTTAATGGAGCTAATATATACATAAACAAACCTACATCTTTTAAAGAATTAAAGAAAGTTATAAAAAAAGTGCTGCAAATTAATTGGCAGTACCAAACTTCAAATTTAAATAAAGATAACTTTTTATTAAGAATTTAGCTATGTTTGAAAATAGTTTTACTCAATCAAATAAAGCTTATGTTGTTACTTCATCTATAGCTATAGGTATGTTACTTGTAGTCTTTATAGTGTCTTATGTTTTTTTTCAAGACTTTCAAAATGCTACAGACTCTTCAAAAATTAATTATGATGAATATATAAAGCTAGAGGAGCTTTCAAAAAAATATAAATTAATGCAAACCGAGCATTTAGAAGCGGCTATTTTAAGAAGAAAATTAGACCCAGATAAATGGTATACTATAAATAACGATATATATATAAGTATTCAAGGTTTGTTATTTGATTTTAGAAATAAGCCTAAACAGTTAGAGCGTATTAATAAAATAGCGGAAGAACAAAATAAACTATTTGGTAATTTAGTAGAGTTAGATACTACCTTTAGTTCTTTAAGAAATAGTATAAAAAAGAAGAAAATTTTAGGAATAAACTCTTCTTTACATAAAATAGACTCTATAAAAAAACATATTTTAGAACAACAGAAAGAAGATATTTCTAAACTAGTAACTTATCGTGAAGAGAAGAATGAATCAGTTATTAGGATGATGGTTATATCGTCTGCTTTTGCATTACTTTTATTATTGTTTTCTTTATATAGATTGTTTGTGAGTCGTAAGTTGTACTTTAAAACAAACTCACTTTTAAAAAGTATTTTAAATGCTTCTACTGATATAGTTAGAGTTTATACTCCTGTTTATGATAATAATAAAGAGGTAATAGACTTTAAAATTGAATATGCAAGTAGTGCGAAAGAAATATATGGTTACAATAGTAAAGAACTGTTGGGTAGGCTGGTTACTGAAGTTTATCCTGAGTTAAAAGTATCAGGAGAATTACAAAAATTAATAGATTCCTTTTCCTTACAGAAATCAATAGAAGAAGTTTCTGAAATTGATGTAGATGAAGAAAAAACAACATATTTAAGACGTTTTTTCCCTTCTCAAGATGATATAAAAGTGATTATATCAGATATATCAAAATCAAGAAAATATGAGAAAGACTTATCTAAATTAAATCATGAATTAAAATTAAGTAATGATTTATTAAAAGAAGCAGAGAAAATAGCTGAGATGGGGAGTTATATATGGTTTATGAAAGTAGACCATACTATTTTGTCAGATAATGTTTATAGGATTTTAGGATATAAACCACAAGAGTTCGCTTCTTCTTCTGTAAAGTTTAGGGAGTTTGTACATCCAGATGATTTAGAGCTTTATGATAAGAATATAAACGAAGCTTATCAAAAAGAGCAGGCGGTTGAATTTATTTTTAGAGTAATAACGAAAGAAAATGTAATAAAACATTTGTATACAAACGGAGCATTTAATGAACATGACAACAAAATAACGATGATTGGGATAATTCAAGATGTAACTAAACAGGTAGAAACAGAATTGCAGTTGCAACAAAAAAATGCTGAATTAGTACATCAAAACGTAGAGTTAGAATCTTTTAATCGTATTGCAAGTCATGATTTACAAGAACCATTAAGAAAAGTACAAATGTACCTGTCAAGGCTCACAAATGATGATGAGTTATCAGAAAAAAACAAACAGTATATTGAAAGGGCTAATAGCGCTAGTTTAAGAATGCGTACATTAATAAATAATTTATTGTCTTTTTCTAGAATAAATAGAAAAGAAGACGATTTGTCATTAGTAAATTTAAATAATGTACTACAAGATGTAATAGATGACTTGTCATTAACTATAGAAGAAGCTAATGCTGTTTTAGAGTATACAGAATTGCCTGCTGTAAAAGGGATAGAATTTCAGTTAAATCAGTTATTTAACAATTTAATATCTAATGCAATTAAGTATCGTAATAAAGAAAAGGATCTAAAAGTAACCATAACTTCTAAAAAAATTGAAGCTATTGATATTGATGAGCCTTTCGTAAAAAATCATCAAACATATTATTTAATTAAAGTAATAGATAATGGTATAGGTTTTGACAATAATATGAGAGATAAAATCTTTGAAATGTTCCAACGTTTACATCTAAAGCATGAATATTCTGGAACAGGTATAGGATTAGCTATTTGTAAAAAAATTGTATTAAAACATCAAGGATACATTCAAGCTACAGGAATAAAAGGTAGTGGTGCTGTATTTACAATATATTTACCAGCATAGTTTAAGTTTTTAATGAATTCTAAAGATTATATAACACAAAGTAAAAATTATATAACACACGGTTTTTAGATACACTGCATCTTTGTAGTATAATTTAAAAACAAGAAAAACATGAAGAATTTAATCAAATTATTAAGCATTTTAGGAGTAGTTTTATTAACGGTTACAGCATGTAGTGAAAGTGATGATCCAAAAGATAATGATTTATTTGTAGGTACATATGAAGGAAGTGTTTCTTATGATAATGGAGAAAACTCAATTTCGGCAGAAAATGGAAGTGTTACAGTAGCTAAAACAGGAGATACATACAATTTTATTTTTTCTGACGACATACCATCAATTAGTGGTTTAGAAATAGAAAAAGGTGAAAATAAGTTTGAGTTAGATTGGGATGAGGCTAGTCTTATTGTAATAGATGAAAGTTCTTTAAATATAAAGATGGCCAAAGATGGGAAGTCGTGGAGTGCAAACTGTAAACGATAATAAATTATAAATAATGATAAAAAAAGATCTCTACATAGAGATCTTTTTTTTGTTAAAAACAATCTTAACATCAATGATTACACGTGTTTTAATTGTTTCTAAAAATTATATAAAACAAAGCAAAAATTATGTAACGAAGAATGCGTGTATTGGTTGCATTTTTGTAATGTAATTAATAACGAAATATAATGAAGACTAGAGTATATGATAAGCAAGGGTTAAATGCTAAAGTAGGTAAGATAGTAGCTAAAACAGAATATTTACAAAACTTAGCTTCACAAGCAAAAACACCAAAAAAGAAAAAATGTTAGAATAAAGAAAAACTAATTTATTAACCTAAAAAGAGTAGACATGAAAACACTTCACATAAATAGCAGTTCAATAGTAAAAACGTTTGGTCAATTGAAAGAGCAATTATCAGCTTCATATAAAAAATGTTTCAAAGAGCATTGCTTAACCTTTGATAATGAAATTGGTTATGGTGAAGTGAGAGGTGTTTTACTAAAAAATAACATTTCATATTTAGAGTTTAATGTTACTTTTAATGAAGATATAGCCCTAAATATAAATACAAATATTAGTAAAGCAGTAAATATAGCTTATTGTAGTAAAGGTAAAATAGCGCATCAGTTTACTAAGAAAAACAAAAAAACAACATTAGAGCCGTTTCAGATAGGTTTTATGTCAAACATAACATCGTCTAAAAATACCATTTACTTTAAAAAAGAAACAAATGTAATTGTTACTCTTATAACAGCTTACGAATTAACAGCTTCAGTTAAAAAAAATACAGTTCATCAAGAGTTGTTTGAAACTTTTGTAAAAAATAAAAAAGAAAATAATGTTTTTATTAGTTCTCATAATTTAAAAATAGCAGAAAAAATAGAGCAAGTAACGAAGATAAAAGAAGATGGGGTAATGCGTAGTTTACTAATTGAAGGTATAGTACATATGGTTTTAGCTCTAGAAATACAACAGTACAAAAGAGATTTGAAGAATTCTAAACAACCTACAGGGAGTTTAACGTTAAGAGAAATGCAAGAGATAAAAGAAATTTCTACGTACATAAAAAATTATCCAGAAAGAGCAACTACTATAGAAGATTTATGTAAAAAAACAGGAGTAACTTCCTCAAAGCTTCAAGAAGGATTTAAATTAATGCATAATACAACTGTGAATGATTTTATAAGGACAGAAAGAGTAAAAAAATCAGAAGAATTAATAAAAAATAGTGATTTAAACATATCACAAATAGTTTATTCTGTAGGATTTTCTAGTAGAAGTTACTTTTGTAAGATATTTAAACAAAAATACAATTGCACTCCTACAGAATACAAATCTAGAATTAAGTTAGCTGCAACAGCATAATATATTTCATTTTTTTTGACAAAAAGAGGCTACATGTAGCCTCTTTTTGTTTTTATACTCAAACTTTTAAGTGAACTATCTTTTATTTTAAAAGATAGTTCATGTTGGGGGTTAATAAATAATAAATAGAATATCGATTATACTGTGTTTAAAATTTATAGATTATTAAGAATAAAGAAACTTGACCCAAATAATAAAGATTAAAATAATAGTACCCCATGAAAGGATATAGAAAAAGAATTGGAAAAAATTAAATAATTTGTCTTTATCAGCTAGAGTTGTTTTATGTTTTTTATGGAAGTTTCTTGATCTATTTATAAGAAAACTTGAACCTTTTCTGATAAAAAAGAAAGAGAATATTAAGAATAATGTATCTATTAAAACTTTATACATGTGAGCAAAATTATTAAAAATAGAGAAAAATAAAATTGTAGTATAAATTATAAAAAAGAACCCACTCAAAATATTGAGTGGGAAAATTGCTATGAAAAAGAACTTAAGACGTCTCTTAAGTATTACAAAGATATTTAGAATTTAATGAATAATAGAATAAAAAGAATAATACTTTTAAAAAATAAGAAATTGTAATTTTTGTGGCTTTAATAAAAGTTTTTATCATCTCGTAAAACTTTTAAAAAATGGAAACCATAAATTTCAAAACCTTCGTTGTAATAAAATTTATGAGACTTCCTATTAGCAGTGTACGTGTTTAATTCAACTGCCTCGCACCCTTTAGATTTAGTGTAATTGTATATCCACTTGAAAAGCTGTTTTCCAACACTTTTACCTCTATAAGTTTCATGTATAACTACATGATCTGGCTCTACACTTTTACCAATATAGTGCCTAGTACTATACCAAAGCCCGCAAATACCTATAAGCTTGTTGTTGTCATAAACACCTATACATTCGTAGTTAGGGTATGCTACCATTTCTATCACTCTGTTTTTTAAAATATCATGTGGTGTTGTGGTGTTAACTTTATGTAAAAGAGGAAGGATAATAAGAATATCTTCTTTACTAATGAGGTTAAATTTTATATTCATTCTGTATTTTTGGATTAAAGAAATTTTAGATGATAAAAATAAAAAATATATCAGCTCAAGAAACTTATAATATTAGATTAACGGTTTTGCGTAATAATATAGATTTACCTTATAAGTTTAAAGAAGATGAGTATGGAAGTACATTTCATTTAGGAGCTTTTTACAAAACTAAGTTGGTAGGTGTAGCTTCTTTTATTCAAAATAAAACAGAAGCTATTAAAGGATTGCAATATCAATTAAGAGGAATGGCTACTTTGCCAGAAGTTAGAGGTATGGGGGCGGGAAAGTTGCTACTAGAAGAGGCAAAAAGCATTTTAAAAACTAAAAGCATAGACGTTCTGTGGTGTAATGCAAGAGAAGAAGCAGTAGGGTTTTATGAAAATTTAGATTTCGTAATTATAGGTGAGAAGTTTAAGGTGCAAAAGGTAGGTGTTCATTTTAAAATGTACAGTAAAGTATAAATAAAAAAAAAACCCAAATCAAAAGATTTGGGTTTTGTAGCGAGGAGCAGATTTGAACTGCCGACCTCAGGGTTATGAATCCTGCGCTCTAACCAACTGAGCTACCTCGCCTGATTGCGGGTGCAAATATAATTACTTTTTGGTTTTAAGCAACAAACATTTAAATTTTTTTTTTAAAAATAATTATCTATATTGGCACTCAAACAAAAAAATAAATGAGCAAAGTTAAATTTGAATTAGAGTTTCCTATTCATGCATCTCCAAGTATGTTATATCAATACTTCGCAACACCAGCAGGATTAGAAGAGTGGTTTGCAGATAGAGTTAATTCACGAGGAAAACTGATTACCTTTATTTGGGATGATTCTGAAGAAGAAGCAAAAATAATAACAAAAAAAGCAGATGAACGTATTAAGTTTAAATGGACTGAAAGTGAGGGTGATGATAGTTATTTTGAATTCAGAATTCAAGTAGACCCATTAACAAAAGATGTTGCTGTAATTGTTACAGATTTTGCAGATGATGAAGATGATGTAGAGGAAGCAAAAATGCTTTGGCAAAACCAAATAGAAGAGTTAAAACATACAATAGGAGCTTAACATATTATAATTAATAAGTATTTAAAAAAACTCGGCAATTTTGTCGAGTTTTTTATGGCTAATATTTACCTAAATTGTAAGTTTGCAATTAAAATTTTAGGAAATGGTAAACTTTAATGGAACTTTGGTTTCTGATAACGAAGTGCAAATTTCAACAAAGAATAGGGCTTTTAAGTATGGCGATGCTATTTTTGAAACAATTAAAGTATTAAATGGTAAAGTTGTTTTTGTAGAAGATCACTACTTTAGATTAATGGCATCAATGAGAATGCTTCGTATGAAGATACCTATGAGGTTTACCCTTGAGTTTTTACAAGAAGAAATCCTTAAAGTAACAAAACAATTACCTGAATTTTCTACTTATAGGGTACGATTAACTGTTTTTAGAAAAGATGGTGGCTTATATGCACCCGTTACAAATGAAATAGATTATATTATTGAAGGAGCTCCAATAGAAAATGTAGAGAAAGAGACTTATAGAATGGATGTTTTTAAAGATTTTTATAACTATTCAGGATTGCTTTCAACAATAAAAACAACAAATAGAATGTTAAATACATTAGCAGCCGTTTTTGCAGAAGAAAACGATTTAGATAACTGTATTTTACTAAATGAGCGTAAGGGAGTCGTTGAAACTATTAATGGAAACATCTTTGTAGTAAAAGGAAACACAATAAAAACTCCTGCCTTAACTGAAGGCTGTATCAAAGGAATTATTAGAAAAAAAGTAATTGAAATTATTGAGAAACACGGAGAATACACAATAGATGAAACAACTATTTCTCCTTTTGAGATTCAAAAAGCAGACGAGGTTTTTATAACCAATGCTATTGTAGGAATTCAGCCAGTTACCAATTATCGTAAAAAAGAGTTTTCAACAGTGATAACTAATAAAATTAAAAGTAGCTTAAAACTAGCCATAGTAACTAGCTAAGGTTAGTTCATTTGAATGTCGCTAGGAGCGTTAGCCCAAATTTTATATTTGCCTCCTCTTTGTAGTAACTTGTTTTTCCAAAAGTCTCTATCGTTCGCAGTTAAAATATTTTCATAGTCATTCTCTGCTATAAACCAAGAGTTCATTAATAGTTCCTCTTCCAATTGGTTTGCTCCCCAACCAGAATAACCTAAAAAGAAACGAATATCAGTAGATTTTAATTGTTTATTATTTAATAACTCTTTTAACAGGTCAAAATTTCCTCCCCAATAAATACCGTTTGCGACCTCAATACTGTTAGGTAGTAAATGTGGAGCTTTGTGGATAAAATATAAATTATCCTGTTCTACAGGTCCACCTTGGTAGACTGTAAAGTCACAGTCTATTTCAGAAACTAAATCGCTAAGTACATAGTCTAAAGGTCTGTTTAAAATAAAACCCACAGAGCTTTTTTCATTATGTTCAGTAAGTAATACAATAGTTCTTTTAAAAGAGCTATCATTTAAAATTGCTGGTTCAGCAATTAATAACCTACCTTTTTTCGGCTTAAATGCAACCATATTTTTATAGTTTATAAACACTAAGGTAAATAAAATTTTAATAAAACTTTAACAAAAGTGTTAAAAAACCATAAAAAAATAAGGGCTACATTCTTTCTAAAACATTAATGACTTCATTTTTTTTACGAACTGAAACAGGAACAGTTGTTTTGTTTTTTAAAACTAAATATCCTCCATCAGATTTTATGAATTCCTTAATGAATTGAATATTAATTAGATGACTTTGGTGAACTCGTAAAAAATCGTATTCCTTCAACATGTCAGCAAAGTGCTTTAAGGTTTTTCCAACTAATATTTTTTGTCCATCATTCATAAAAAACTCTGTGTAATTATTATCGGACTGACAACGAACAATATCGTCTAAATTTACCACCATAATTTTGTCAGAAGTGTTTAATGAGATCTTTTTAGGACGTTGATTTGGTTTTGAAATGGATTGCTGTAGTACTGTTAGCTGTTCTTTATCGGGTTTAATTTGATTTTTTGCTTTATTAATTGCACTTGCTAAATCTTCGTTTGAATATGGTTTTAATACATAATCAATAGCAGCAAATTTAAAAGCTTTAATGGCATACTCGTCGCTTGCAGTAACAAAAATAATTTTTGAGGATAGGTTTGGATGAATTTCTAAAACATCAAAACCAGTACCGTCTCCCAGCATAATATCTAAAAATAAAATATCTGGTTGTTGCTTTCGTAAAACTTTTGAAGCTTCAACCACACTTTTAGCAGTACCAATAATTTCAATTTCTGGATGAAATTGAATGAGATCGTTTTGTAACATTTCTAAAGCTGTTGACATATCGTCTACTAAAATTGCAGAAAGTTTTTTCATGTTTTAAAAATCAGTTTTTAAAGGAATTTCAAATAGTACCTTAGTTCCTGTTACTTTTCCTTCATTATATAATTCAATAATGGAAAAAGCTCCCTTTTTTGACAGGTTTCGAATTCGTTCTTGCGTAACTTTTAAAGCTACGGATTTATGTGAGCTAACTTTTTTAAGTTCTTTTGATTGATGAACACCAATACCGTTATCTATTATTTCACAATGTAAAAGATCATTTTTTATAGAAAAACTGATCGTAATTTTTCCATTTTCTACAAAAGAGATTCCGTGTTTTATACTGTTTTCAACAAAAGGTTGTATTAGCATTGGTGGAATTAGAATTTCTTCAGGTTCAATAGAAAGATTTGTGGTTATTGAATATTCAAAGGTATTTGAGTTTATTTGCTGTTCTAGCTCAATATAATTTTTTAGTGTGGTAATTTCTTCAGCTAAGCTAATTTCTTCTTGTCTAGAATTGTGTAAAACACCACGTAAAAGTGTAGCAAATTTACTAATGGTTGTATTTAATTCAACTGATTTCCCTGAGTTACCCAATGCCTTAATTCCATTTAAAACATTAAAAATAAAATGCGGATTCATTTGAAGTTGTAAGGCTTTTTGCTCTAGAGATATCAAATGATTTTCCAGTTCTAACTTTGCAACTTTAGCTTTATTTTTAGCTTGAATTCTTCTGATATATGACCAAACAATGAGTGTTAAAATTATGCAGGTTACTCCAATGATAGACCAAATAAACCAACTTTTTTTATAGATAGGAGTATCAATATAAAAATTAAACTCAATAGGAGTGCTTTCTATTTTTCCAATTCTTGATTGAGCTGAAAATGTATAGTTTCCTGGAGAAAGATAAGCTAAGTCAATAGCGCTTTTAGTACTCCAAGGACTGGTTTGATTGTTGAGCGTATAGCGATACTCCAATTTATTAGAGTTACTAATATTTATTGTTTTGTAATAAAAAGAGATATGGTTTTTATCTGCAGGGAGTTTTAGAGTTTTAGCGTAGTTATTGATGTTAATGCTATCTATAGGAGTAAAAACTACCTCAATATTTTCAAAAGAAATGGAAGGCTTTTTTTGTATTGGTTTGTCACTTTTAATAAAGTAAACTCCTTTATCTTTTGTAGAAACCCAAGTGTTATTTTCGTTGTCTTGAAAGGTACTGGTAATTTTATTGGTAGTTAAGCTGTTATATTTATTAATATTTTTAACGAAATTAAAATTAGCATCTAGTACTTCAATACCATTATCCTCAGAGATAATCCAAAATTGATTATTAATTTTTTTAATTTCAATAACATTTTGTGCAGTGATGCTTTGTGTTTCTACTTCGTTATTTTTAATGAATTTAAGCCCTTTGTTATAAGTGGTAGCAATTATCGTTTTTTCGTTAATTAAAAGAGAAGTGTAATTATTTACATCAATTCTTTTTAAAACTTTAGGATTGATAAGCTTATCAAGCTTCCACAAAGATTTATTAGTAGCTATCCAGTAAAATTTTCCATCAAATAACATATCGTTAATCTGATTTAAATCAATTTGAAAGTTGGTACGAAGAGGAGAGAGATAGTTTTCACGAACTCTAACAATCCCTTTATTAGTACCTAAAAAAGTACGGTTTTTAACGGTTAAAATGCAGTTAACATTGTTGCCTTCAAAATTAGTAAATCCATGATGTTTTTTTATACTTAAACCTTTGTCAGTACCTATAAAAAGAGTATTTCCTTTTGAAGAAATGATATTAACGTTGTTGGAAATAAGTCCGTTTTTTGTAGTAAAAGTAGTAAACTCATTTCCGTTAAATTGAATTAGTCCGTTGTTAGAAGCTAACCATACATAACCAGTTTTATCTTGAGCGCCACTATTTATATGTAGACTAGGTAACCCATTATTTTTTGTATAGGTTTTTAAAGGTTGGTTTTGGGCAGAAACATTTATCAGACCACAGATAAAACAGCAAAGTAGTAAAAAAACAAAATTTTGTACTGAGTGTTTTTGAGTACTCAATACAAAATTGTTTCTCATAGCTGTTTTTGTAATATGATATTGGGTTTTCATCATAACAAAAGTACTTAAATAAAACGTCATTACGAAGGGAAGGAGGTTGAAGTAATTACTTTTATTATGAGGTTTTCCTAGGTTCGTAATGACGTTTGTTCAACAATTATTAGTTATTTCATAGCGTATAAACGCTTATTATTAGTATCTGGTTTTACATGTTCTAACTCTCCATAAGGTTTCGTTAAAGGTTTTAAAACACATAGAGCAGAAGATTTACCTTTTATAATTAACTGACTGTTTTTTACAGTATAGGTCCATCTAAATTTCTCTACAGGAATATTTGTTTTTTCAACTTCTTTCATTAAAGCTTCTTCGCTTGCAATAAAATCCATAATTTCTTCTTGCATTACAAAGTGAGGAATTTCGTTATCAGAGTTATGGTAATCTAACTCTAGATTTACAGGAATGGTATACTGAATAGTATAAGGCTCTCCCACATAACGCTCTCTTTCATTATTTAAAGCGTCGTACCAAGCAATTTCTTTTTCTTCTGGATATTTTTTAGCGATCTCTTTTGATAAATCTACTTTACCAGGAGAGTTTGCTGTTGGATAAAATACATAGTACGGTTGAGCTAAATAATGGTTAGAAAACTCTCCTCCAAAAACATTGTAGTATGGTGATGCAACTACTTGAGGAATTTTGTTTTCAGTTATAAAAGCACTTTTTAAAGTGTTTATTAAATCAGTGTTTTCTGCCAATTGATTGGTATGAAAAATAATTCTAGTGTCATCAGTAATAGCTTCACTTTTTACAGAAGGTAATGCACCTTTAGTAATTGTTTTTTGTAACGTTTCAGCAGTTACTTTATCTCCATTAACTACAGTTTCTAAGTTCATTGCTCTAAAAGGGTTGTTGTTATTTACGATATGAACTTCTCCGTAAGGATTTTCAGTAGTGTTGTTGTTCATCCAAGAAATAATTTCTTCTACTGAATATTTGCCATTAATTATTTCGTAGTTTTTTTCTTTGAAATATACTCTGGCACTATCGTAAAAATGGCTGTTTCCTTTGTCATTTCCTGTAATAAATACTATGGGTTTTCTGTATTCCACAGCTAGTTTTTCAATAGTTTCCTCTGTGGTAGCAATGTTTCCCTGTTCTTGATTTTTGTTGTCATTTTTTGTGTTATCACAACTAGAAAATACTCCGATTAGTAGTAGTAATCCCATTACTGTACCTACTTTTAAAATGTTTTGTTTCATAGTTTTTTGTTTTAAGGTTAATATAGTTACTGTTATTGTTGTAGAATGATGGTTACATCCTTTCCTAAATTTATACTAGTTGATAGTTTGTTTAAGATGTTAGGAAGGTTTCGGTCGTTAATCCACTGACCGTTTTCTTGTTTTTCAACGGAAGCGATTAATCCGCTTGTGTTTATTTGTAATTTTAAACTTGTGTATTTTTCTAAATACATTTTTAATACTGATGAATAATTGTTGTTTGACCACATAATTGTTGTTTTTATATGATCAAAATTACCACAGAAGTACAGGTAGATTTGGAGTAAATTAGAATTCGTAGTAGATAAATTAGAATTCGTTGATTTTTATAGGAAAGGCAATTAAATGTAGAAAAAATATACCCAATTATCCAGTAGTAACCTGATAATTGGGTAATTTAAATATCTTGGTTGTATTCCAACAGAGAAGCTGTTTTTTATCTATTAATAACAATCTGTTTTAATTTGATTCTTCTTTTTAAAGTAGTCTAAAGATGTGTTTAGTTTAGTTGAAGTTATTTGTTCTAATACCTTCTCAACGCCTTTTAGCATTTTGATAGAACCACAAATCATGATAGTTCCTCCGTTTTTTAAAACAGTAGTAATTGTAGTTTCTTTTTTTAGTAATAAATCTTGCACATATTCTTTTTCTTTTTCCTGAGAATAAGCAATATGAATGTTATTTTTCTCTATGTTTTTTAACAAAGGAGCGTACATTCTTAGCGACTCTTTAGTTCTACCACCCCAGAATAGATGCGCTTTTGTGCCGTTTTTATGTTGCAGCATTCCTAAAAAAGGGGCGATACCTGTTCCGTTAGCAATTAAGACTACTTCTTTCTTCTTTTTAGGAAAATAGAAGTCTTTATTTTGTTGAATGCTTGCTTGAATTATTTCGTTTCCCTCTAGTTGATAAAGTAAGTTAGAGCACACTCCAAGGTCATGTTTTTTAATACTTAATACAATATCATTATCTATTTTTCCAACAGAATATAAACGTTCAATATTGTCTTCTTTAGGAGTTATAGCTAACAAGTCACCAGAGTTAAAACGAAGTTTTTTTGTTGGCTGTAAACGGATTAAAAAAGAATCGTCGTTGTTTAGATCAGTTTTAGAAACTGTGGTGAAAGTTTGTTGTTTTTTATGCTTTTTTACCTCTTGTGTTAGTTCAAACTGTATGTTAGTTTTTTTACTCCATAAATGTCCCCAAGTTTTAAAATCTTGAAAAGACTGGTTGTTAATTTTATAAACAGGTAACAGAGGTGTAAACTCTGGGAGTTGTTGTAGTTTACTATTTATATCAATAGCAAATTGGCAAAAATGAGGATATGCTCTTGAACCAAAACCAATGACAGAATAGTTTATTGGGTTTTGTGTAACTATTTGCTGAACTAGTTGTAAAAATTTAGAAGCGTTAGAAGGAGCTTCACCTTCTCCGTAAGTTGAAGTTAATATAATTAGGTGTTTCGCTTTTTTATACGAAGCATAATTGTTTAAAATATCGATGAAAACGGTTTTACCGTTTTTAATTAAAGCATTGTATAAAGATGAGGCAAAAGAGTAAGTATTGTTTGTTTCTGAGCCTACTAATATGATAATTTCAGCATTGTCTTTCTTAGTTTTATTTTTAGGTAACGATCTTTTTTGTGTTCTGCTGAAAGTCATTGCAAAGCCTGAATAGATAAAAAACAGGATAGATATTGAAGAAAGTAACAATATAATTGACCATACAATAGTTCCGTTTCCTGTATGTAATAACAAACTCCAATTTAAAAGTATGCTGGTTAACGAAAGATTTTCTTTACTAATGATGGTTCCTGTATATTGATGAATGATTAGTTCACTATCGGTTAGTTTCACAAAAAAGTAATCCTCCTCATCTTCAGAAAAAGGGAACTCAACACTTTTTACTTCATTCAAAGTAGTGTTTTTAAATACTGGAAATTCAAGAAGTGTTATTTTTTCTTTTGAAGAAGCTAAAGAAAAATCATAAGAGTGATTAATTTTTTCCACAGGTAAAACAGAAAACCTATCTAACGATAAATATACACCTGTTAATGTGATGATAATGATAGGGATAAGCGTGTAGCGACCAATAATAATATGGTAATACTGTTCAAAATTTTCCTTTACAATTTTAGAAAAAAGCTTTTTAAAGCCTCCTTGTCGTTTAGTAATTAGAATGAGTCCTGTGATAGCAATTAAGCAAAGTAAAAAAGAAATAAAGCCAACAATAAATCTTCCTGTAGACTTCAAAAATAAAGATCTGTGTAAGCTCGTGGCAAACTGAAAAATTGGTTTCTTTTTTTCGATATCACCTAATTTTTCACCTGTGTTTGGGTTTACATAAAATGTGTCACTTTTTCCTTCTTTGGTAACTACCGAAGCTGATACAAAATCATTCTCATCAATAGTGATAGAAATTACTTCGTCATATTGTTTTTGCAGTACAGAAATTGTTTGAGCAAGTGTAATTTCTTTTGTGTTAGAAATACTATAGTCTGAAAGCTGTTTTGAAATAGGTTCAAAAGCTAAAATAATACCTGTTAATGAAGCAACAAGTAAAAAAAGAAAAGAAGATATAGCCAATGTTAAGTGGCTATATCTCCATATAGAAGTGGTCATTTTTGTTAGCTATTTCTATTGATAAAATTACTGAGGCATTAAACGGATGTAACGAATAAATCCATTTCCTTCAAATTTACCTTTAAGGTTGTTGGTAGTTAATTCAAACTCTACATCGTCTTTGTAGTATTCTTGATCTTCTACAGCCGATTCAAATCTGATTTTATATCCTTTATCAATTTTATCGTTGTCAATTTTTAATACGGTAATCGCTCTGTTACCTCCACTAATTGTTGCTCCTGTGATAGCGTCAATATCTGTACGAACCTTACCTTGGAATTTCCACCACTCGGTAATGTCAGAGTACCACTCTTCATCATCACCTTGAACGTATAATGTTTGTTCGTATTTTCCATTAGGGTTTAATAATGAAATAGCAATATATGCACCTTCACCAGTATAATTTTTCATCTGAATCATACATTTATATGTGGCACTATCATTTATGTTAAAAGCCATTATTGTGAATACAGTAATAAAAAGAGCTATGATTTTTTTCATTTTTTATTGATTTATTTTAATACCAAATCGTGTGTAATTGTATTTACACACGACTTGGTACATAAGTTTATTTTAAAAAGTTAATATCTATATTTTTCCTGTTTAAAATTTCATTTTCCTTAGCTAAATCGTGTACCGTTTCATCAAAATCAGTAGTAATTGATTTTTTAGCTCCAATGCTTAATAAATATTTAATTACATCAGTATTATTAGCTTGCATAACAGCTAAATGTAGTGGGGTTAAACCTTCATTGTTTTTTGCATTCACATCAATTTTTAAAGTGTTGATTTTTTTAAGTAAATCGATGTTGTTTTTTTCTACAGCAATATGAAACAATGTATTTTTATTGGCTTGAAGTTGTGTTAAGTTTAATCCGTTATTGGCTAAAAGACTCATTTTTTCATTAAAATCGTTCACTTTTTTAGGATGATAACTTTTAACTAAATAATAAGCTAAAGAGTTTCCTTTATCATCTTTTATTTGAATATCAGCCTCGTTTTTTACTAAATAATCTACCACAGCTTCTGAGTTGTATTCAACAGCATACGTAAGTGCTGAATGTCCTTTTTTATTAGTGTGATTAATATTCTTTGTTTTTTCTGATAATAACTGAACAATTTCTAAAGAGTTTCTACTAGCTGCGATAATTAAAGGAGTGTTACCGTTATCGTCAATTTGATTAGCATTTACACCTTTATCAAGGAAGTAGTTAAAGGTATTTAAATCTTTGTTACCACGAGCTAAATTATGAAGCGGTGTTTTTCCATCATTATTAGTTATGTTTGGTTTGATACCTAAACTTTCTAAATATTTAAAAAACTCCAAAGAATTATAACCGCTACGAGAACCTTGAGTAGCTAATAACATAGCATTACCTCCTTTTTTATTTAGGTTTTTATAAGGCAATCCTTTTTTTATTAAAAGAGTTAAAATTTCTTTATTACCTTTTTTAGCAGCGTAGTTAAAAGCACCATTACCATCTTTGTCAACATTATGTACGCTCAACCCTTTTGAAGTAAGGTAGTCCACAAACGATAAATCTTTTAAGCTTGGTAGTACTAATAATAAAGCATTAGCCCCGTGCTCGTCAACATCTGTTTTTATATCAATTCCGTTTTGAATACAAAGTTCATAAATTTCTTTATTTGTTTGCCCTGCATTCGCCGCAAAAGTTAACGGAGATAATTGATGAGAGTCTTTTAAATCCATACGAGCATTATTGGCTATCAAATGCTTCATAATTTCAACATTGTTTTTATAGGCAGCCCAAAAAACATAAGTTCTTTTATCGTGTGTTATCTTGTTAACATCATTTCCTTTTTTAGTAAGTAAATGTTTGATTACTTTATTTGGAGCACTGGCTAAGATAGCGTAGGTAACAGCATCAAACCCATTTGGGTTTAATGCTGTTGCGCTATTTCCTTCTTTTATTTTTTCTTCAACGAGTTGAATAGTAGGTTTTTCTTGCCAAAAAGATCTTTCAAAAAATATATTTTTTGTTTGCGCTTGAATTGTACTCATAAAAAGTACAAAGGCAAATATTATATGTTGTTTTTTCATAATAAATTAAAATTTATAACGTAATGTTGAACCAAAACTAGCAGGCTCTATTCTGTTAATATAACTTGTACGGTAGGCGTTGTAGCCTATTTCGTCAAAGATATTATTTCCAAATACATCAATACTTAATTTCTCATTAAATTTGTAAGAAGCCTGTACATTAACTGTAGTGTACGATTTTAAATCGAATGGTTTTGTATCAGGAGTAACCCCTGTATGCGTATAGTTTCTAGACCACACATTGTGCGGACGTTCTCCTAAGTAATAAGCCCCGGCACCGATAGATAAACCATTTAAAGATTTTTTAAATGCATAACGTGCCCAAAAATTTGCCGTATGTTTTGGAGTGTTAATAGGTCTTGAGTTATAGTAATATGATGCATGATCCTTGTATTTAGCATCTAAATAAGAATATCCTCCTATAACTTCTAAATTAGGAAGGATACGACCTATTAATTCTACTTCTACACCATTTCTCACATCATCACCTCCTTGTGTATAATAACCTAAACTATTACCAGCATTGTCATAAACAGGTAAGTTTAAATTTTTACTTGAGGTATAAAATGTAGTAACATTAAAACGTAAAGCATTATTAAACCAAGTAGATTTTATCCCTGTTTCTATTTGATCCCAACGTTCTGTACCTAATTCGTTACCGTCAACATCCGTATAAAAAGAAGTTCTAGGATCTGAGCTGCTAGCATATGAACCAAAAATGATAATATTTTCATTAGGCTTTAAATTAAACCCTAATAACGGATTAAAGGCATCATCACTTTTAGATTCATCTAAAGGTCTACCTATAAAGCTACCTCTAGTTCTTTTCATAGAAGTATAACGTAACCCTAAGAAAACATCAGCCCAATTAGTAAGGCTTATTTTATCTTGTACCGTAATTCCATATGACTCTGTTCTAGATCCTGAATCTCTTGCAGGGTTTCGTGTAATGTTAACTCCGTTAGGAAGTGTATTATCTATAGGCTGTAACACATCTATAATATCTGCGTATTTATTGTTAGAAGCATATTGTGTAGCATAGGCTATATTATCAAATTCAGAAGTTCTAAAGTCTGCACCAATTTGAAAAGTATGTTTTAAGAAGCCTGTTTCTATATCTTTTCCTACCAAATCTAATTGTAATACACTATTATTATCTTTTCTTCCAGAAGCATAATACTCTCTATAACGTTGGTTGTCTGGTAAAACAGGTAAACCATTTCTAAGGTCTCCTTGAAAAGCGTAAGAAGTTTCAGTATCTATATCTAAATCAGAAACAAAATATCCTGCTTTTATGCTTATTTTGTCAGTTAGTTTTCTATCTGCTCTAATGGCATAGGTTAGGTTTTTGGTAGTAACATTATCAGAATCATATCCCATAAAGTTATTGTTAGGTAATTTATAAATGTTGTTTACATCATAAGTTCCTAAGTTAAGAGTTCCTTGATCTGGAGTTCTACTATCATGCATGTAATCCATTTCTAATGTAATGGTAGTTTTCTCATCTGGCCTCCAAGCGTATGATGGGTTCACATAAAAACGTTCAGAACCAACATGGTCTCTAAAACTGTCTGCTTTGTCATAAGAACCAGCAATTCTAAAGGCATGTTTTTTATTGGCATCAATAGGTCCATAAACGTCAAAAGTAGGACGTAATTTCCCGAAACTACCTGCTCTAAAAGTAACTTCTCCACCTGTGTAAAATTTAGGAGTTTTAGTCACTACATTAATAACACCACCAGCAGAACCTAAATCACCACCTAAACCTTGGCTAATAGCAGATATTCCTTTCAATACTTGAATGTTGTCAACACCAGCCATATCGGTAATAATTCCAGTTCCTCTAAAATCTGAGTTTATACGAACTCCATTTTTTAATAAAGGAATTCCTCTAAAACCTCTTAAAGACATACTTTCTTTGGTGTTTCCGTAGGTGGCAAAGGTATATACACCAGCTACGTTTTTGGTAACATCGCTTAGAGTTAAAGCGTTTTGTTGATCGATAAGTTTATGTGATAAGACTGAAATACTTTGTAATTGCTCATTAGGAGCTAAAGGTAGTCTAGTAAGTGTTTCTAGTTTTTCAGCTCTTTTATCTCTTGCTCCAAAAAGTTCAACTTCATCAAGTTGAGTGTCTGATTTTAAAATAAAAACTAAATTTTTAATGTCTCCTTTTACCACTATTTTTTGTGATGATTGATTGAATCCTACAGCGCTTACAATAAGCTTATGATTAGAGTTTGGAACATTTGTTATAGTAAAACGACCATTTTCATTGGTTTCAGTTCCTAATTTAGTTCCTTTGATAAATACATTCGCATAAGGAATAGTTTCATTGTTTTCTGATTTTACAACTCCTTGTAGGGTTGCTTGACTATACATTGTTTGAATACAACTACATAAAAGTAGTACGGTTGCAATAATTCTCATTTTTTTTTCCTCTTTGAGAGATTTGTTTTAAAATATTTAATTTTTCGTTTAGGTATAACTATAAAATGCTTTGAAACGTTTTTATTTTTTTACAAAAGATTCTATTGTTTCATTTATTTGTTGTTTTTCAGATACTTTTTCGGAGAATAAATGCTTGTATAAAGGTTTATTGTTTACTTTAGTTTCTAAAGAGAGGTTAGTGTTTCTTCCATAAACTTCATCCCATTTAGATCTAATTTTTTGCCATTTCGCACTGTTTTTTTTCCACCAGTCTTGAGCAGCTTTACATTTATTATCATCTACTTTTACGTAGGTGTTGTACCCTTTTTCATGAGCTATAACAATATCTTTTTTACCTTCTTCTCTTATGATTTTCCTGTTATCTTGATCATGTAACCAACCATAGTTTGTGATTTCATGACGGTTACCTCTTTCAGTTACATTATAATCGCTTCTTTTGGTATATTCTCTTCTTGGTAAAGGAGCATCTGTAGTATTTTCCCAGTAACTTTTTCCGTCTACATGTACCCAAGTACCAGAGCCTTCGTATCGTGGACTATCGTCTACTTGATATACTTTTTGTGTCCACTGTTTTTTTACTTCTGATTTTGGTTTGTTTTTATAAAGCCAATTGTTATTTCCATTGAACATATAAAAATCAGTGTTTTCGTACAACCAATCTTGTCTCCAATGTTTTACAATATGAGGATTTGCAGGATTTCCTACCTGTAGTAAGTGTTGAATTGAAATTTTATCATTTTCGTCAACAATTAAACCTGCCCACTCTAAAGCTTTATCTGTTTTTGTTTTGGAAGGTTTGTATAGAGAGTCTTTACTAAAGTTAAATGTTTCAGCAAAGTTGAAAGTAACTTCATAACAACCACACATTTTTTTTATAGCTGCTCTATCTTTTTTCTTCTTGTTTTGAGCGTTAATTGTAAGTGCAGATAGTATTAATAAACCACCTAAAAATATTTTTTTCATCGTGAGTTTTGTTTGAATTTATTTTTTGACAAAAATATAACTTTTATTTAGATTGGTTAAAAATAAAGAATATATTTGCAGAAAATTATTAAGAATGTTTCTAAATAACAAAGTGGTTTTTTTATTGATGCTTTTAGCATGTCAAGTCTTTTCTCAAGAAAAAGAAGAGGTAAGACGTGATAGTACTCATTATAATAAATTGGAAGAGGTTGTTGTAACAGGGCAGTATAATCCTAAATCGATAAAAAAATCGGTATATAATGTAACTATCATAGATAAAAAACAAATAGAAAGTCAAGCAGCTAATAATTTAGCGGATGTATTAAACTTTAAACTAAACTTAACAGTTATACCAAATTCTCAGTCAGGTAAATCAACTATTTCAATGTTTGGTTTAGATTCTCAATACTTTAATATTTTGATAGATAACGTTCCGTTAGTTAGTGATAACGGAATTGGAAATAACATTGATTTAACTCAAATAAATTTAGATGATGTTGAGCGTATAGAATTGGTTGAAGGAGCCATGGGAGTAGAGTACGGAGCTAATTCGGTATCGGGAGTAATTAATATTATAACAAAAAAATCATCTCAAAATAAATGGAACATTCAAGCGGCAATACAAGAAGAAACTGTAAGTAATGAGTATGCTTTATTTAATGAGGGTAAACATATACAGAGTGTTAATGTGGCTCATAATTTTTCTGAAAACTGGTTTGGTAGAGTGAGTTTTAATAGAACAGATTTTACAGGTTTTTTAGATGATAGAAAAGGGAGGGATTATTATAAGAATGATTTACTAAGAGGTTATAGTTGGTTGCCGAAAGAGCAGATAAATGCCACTGGTTTTTTGAATTATAAAAAAGATCAACTTAATTTGAGTTATAAATTCAATTACTACAATGATAATGTAAATTTTTATAATCCAAAAGTTGATGACAATATTGATGTAGACTCACAAACTAGTAATCCGTTTGCGTTAGATCGTGTTTTCAAAACAGAGAGATTTGTAAATAATATTAATTTAAATGGGGTTTTAGCATCGGGGAGCCCTTATTCCTTCTCAGCTTCTTATCAAACACAAAAACGACGTTTAAATAAGTTTACTTATTTTATTTTATCTGGAAATAAAACAAATGAGGAAGATAAAGTATATCAATCAAGCAATGTTTTCTTTTCAAAAGGTACTATTTCAAACTTTATAAAAAGTAATCGTCATAATTTTCAGTTAGGTTATGAAGCTCGTTATATAGAAGGATTCGATACGCAGGCCTCTGGTGAGGTTACTCAACAAGATAAAACACGTACTCAGGGTAACTATGCTTTATTTGGTTCTTCTGAAGTAAAATTTTCAGATGCCTTAATGGTTCGTCCTGGCTTAAGGTATGAATACAATTCTTTATTTCATTCTAAATTACAAAGCTCCTTAAGTGCTCGTTATTTATTTAAAAATGGATTTGAACTTAGAGGTAATATAGGTACTTCGTATAGAACTCCAAGTTTTCAAGAGCTATATTATTATTTTGTTGACTCTAATCATGACGTAAGAGGAAATGAAAATTTAAATCCAGAAAGTGGATATTCTGCTTCAATTAATTTAAAGAAAAGAAGTTGGTTTGACGATTCTAATATAGCATTGTTAAATAGTTTAAAAATAGACTATTTAAATCTGGAAGATAAAATAGATTTAGCAATTGTTAATTCGTCACCTCTACAATATCAATACATAAACGTTGATGCTTATAAACTATGGGGAGTCTCTTCAAGAAATACAATAAAAGCAAATAACTGGTCTTTTAATTTAGGAGCTAATTTACAAGGAATAGCTCAGGTAGCTAACAATGAAATAAATGCACAAAATGACTTTTTGTATTCCTTTCAATTAACTACGAGTGCTAGCTATAAAATAAAAAAATGGGATACAATAATAACTTTATTATTAAAGCATAACGGAGAACAACAAAATTATATAGCTTCAGGTACAGATGAAAATAAAAACTCAACTTTCACAAAAACAACTACGCAAGCTTATAATTGGTTGGATGCTTCTGTGCAAAAATCATTTTTAAACAAAAAACTACAAGCTACAATAGGAGCCAGAAATTTATTTGATGTTACCAGTGTTAATGTAAGTAACGCAGCTACAACAGGCGCACATTCAACAAACAATAATTCTCTATTGTTAGGCTATGGTCGTTCATACTATTTAAAACTATTATATAATATTAAATTTTAAAATTAATAACAATGAAAAACAAATTTTTCACACTCATATTATTAACAACTATGTACTCTTTCATTAGTTGTGGAAGTGATAATGATTTACCATCTGAACCAATAAAAGTGGTAATAGAAGGAGCAGAAGTAAGTCCAGGAGTAGGTGGGCCTAATCAACCAAATCAAGTATATATTGACTTAAGTACGAATACAACAACAGAGATAAAGAGAGACTCTTGGGATTTAGGATTTTATTCTGGAAGTGAGTTTAGAGTTGTTATTAATGGTTCAATATCTATGGCGGCTGCTAAATTATCTACAACAGATATAGATGCTGTTAGCTCTTCAACCCAAGAAGTAAAAGATTTACAGCCTTTAGTAAGAACGAATACATATACTGATGAAAGTGCTCCTTTTGTTGATCATCCTAGTGGAGATATAACAAAAACGGCAATTGCTGAAATTGAAGTAACAGAGGCTAATAATAAAGTATATTTAGTAAACCTTGGTTATGAAGTAGCAACAGATAAACCAGCTATAGGTAGCTACTCTGCAAATGGAGATGAAAGAGGTTGGAAAAAAATTAGAGTTTTAAAAGAAGGAGATGCTTATGTTTTACAGTATGCAGATTTAGATGCTACTACGCATAAAGAAATTGTAATAACAAAAACAGAAGGGTATCACTTTACATTCTTTAGCTTTAATACAGGAGCTAAAGTAAATGTTGAGCCAATGAAAGAAAACTGGGACTTAAACTTTACAATTTTTACAAACTTATTACCTGGTTATGGTCCGTATGTATTTCCAGATTTTGTAGTAAATAATATAAAATCAAATGTTAAAGGATATATGATAGATACAGAAGAAGAAAGTTATACATATAATGATTTTACCTTAACAGATGTAAAAGTAGAAAATTTTGGTAATACTCAAACAGCTATCGGTAGTAGTTGGAGAGCAGGAGGAGGTCCTAGTTCTTTACCTTCTCGTAAAGACAATGTTTTTTATGTAATAGAAGATACTGATGGAAATTTATATAAGTTAAAGCTTTTAGCACTAACAAATGATGCAGGAGAAAGAGGTTATCCTGAGTTTGTATATAGCTTATTAAAGTAAAGATTTATTTATTAAATTTTGTTAATTTTTGTTGTGAAAGGCTATCTAACCGAAAGGTTGGGTGGCTTTTCTAGTTAAAAAAGGTTTAGTTAATGAGTTTTTCAGCTAAATACTTAGAGGTGTATGATTTTTTATTTTTAGCTAATTCTTCAGGGGTGCCTGCAAAGATTAAGTTTCCTCCTTTTTTTCCACCTTCTAAACCAAGATCAATAATATAATCAGCGCATTTAATCAATTCAATATTGTGTTCAATAACAATAATTGAGTGTCCTCGCTCAATTAGCGCATTAAAAGAAGCTAATAATTTTTTAATATCATGAAAATGCAATCCAGTAGTAGGTTCATCAAAAATAAATAAAGCTTTGTCTTTGGTATTTCCTTTTACTAAAAAAGAAGCTAGCTTTATACGCTGTGCTTCACCACCAGAAAGGGTAGAAGATGACTGGCCTAATTGTACATAACCTAATCCAACATCTTGTAAAGGTTTTAATTTTTTAGCTATTTTGGTTTGTTTGTGTTCTGTAAAAAAAGCAACGGCATCATCAATAGTCATGTTTAAAATATCATCAATCGATTTTCCTTCAAAAGTTACTTCTAGTACTTCTTTTTTAAAGCGCTTACCACCACAAGTTTCACATTCTAAATGTACATCAGCCATAAACTGCATTTCAATAGTAACTTCTCCTTCACCTTTACAAACTTCACATCGACCACCATCTACATTAAAAGAAAAATGTTTAGGTTGGTAGTTTCTTATTTTAGATAGTTTTTGAGATGAAAGTAACTTACGAATATCATCGTACGCTTTTATATACGTCACAGGGTTTGAACGTGAAGAACGGCCAATAGGATTTTGATCGATAAACTCTACATGTTTTAACAAATCAAAACTCCCAGTAACATCCGTGTGTTGTCCTAATTTTTCACCATATCCAACTAGTTTCTTCTGCATAGCAGGATATAGAATTTTTTTAACTAAGGTACTTTTACCACTACCAGAAACTCCTGTAATAACGGTTAAATTGTTAAGTGGAAAAGAAACATCAATGTTCTTTAAGTTATTTTCACGAGCCCCAATAATATCAACAGAATTTTTTGATGTTCTTCTATTTGTAGGGATTTCAATTTTTAACTCTTCTGATAAATATTTAGCTGTAAGCGATTCGGATTGTAGAATATCTTTAAAAGTTCCTTCGGCAACAACATTTCCACCATAAGTTCCTGCTTCTGGGCCAATATCAATAATATAATCGGCCTCTTTCATAATGTCTTCATCATGCTCAACTACAATTACGGTGTTACCTAAATCACGTAGATTTTTTAACACGCCAATGAGTCTTTCTGTATCTTTTGGGTGTAATCCAATACTTGGTTCATCTAAAATATACATAGAGCCTACTAATGAACTCCCTAGCGAAGTAGCTAAATTAATTCGTTGACTTTCTCCACCAGATAACGTATTAGATGTTCTGTTTAATGTTAGATAGCTTAAACCAACATTTGTTAAAAACTGGAGACGGTTGTTAATTTCGGTAAGTAAACGTTTACCAATTTTTTCTTCGTATTTGTTTAATTCAATATTATTGAAGAACACCGCTAATTCATCTAGAGGTAGGGTTACTAATTCATCAATAGTTTTACCGTATACCTGAACGTAGTTGGCTTCTTTGCGTAAACGTTTTCCATTACATTCGGTACATTTTGTCTTTCCGCGGTAACGAGAAAGCATTACACGGTTTTGAATTTTGTAACTTTTCTCTTCTAATTTTTTGAATAAATGATTAATCCCTTTAAATTTTTTTGTTCCATTCCAAACCAAGTCTTTTTGTTCATCAGTAAGTTCAAACCATGGTTTATGAATAGAAATCCCGAATGCTGAAGCATTTAGAATTAAATCATTTTTATATTTTTTGTAACTATCTGTTTTAAAAGGGAAAATAGCATCTTCGTAGATAGATAATCCTGTGTTAGGAATTACTAAATCTTCATCAATACCAATTACATCTCCGTAACCTTCACAGGTTGGACAAGCTCCGTATGGGTTATTAAAACTAAATAAATGAGTGTTAGGCTCTAAGAATGAAATTCCGTCTAATTCAAATTTATTACTGAATTCAACAGTACTATTATCTGATAGGTTTTCGATATAGCAAATACCTTTTCCCTCAAAAAAAGCCGTTTGTACAGCATCCCCCAAACGGTTGTAAAAATCTTCTTCGTCTTTTACAACAATTCTATCAACAACTAATTGTAATTCATTTCCCTTAAAATCTTTTACAGGAAACGCATCAATTCTGTATACGGTATCTTGATATTTTAAACGAGCATATCCTTGCTGTGTTAGTACTTGTAAAACAGTTTTTATATCTCTGTCTTTATTAATATGTATAGGAGCAAGTAATAATAACTTTGAACGTTCCTCAAAATTTTTTACATGATTGATAACATCAGAAACTGTATGTTTTTTTACTTCATTACCTGAAATAGGAGAGAAGGTTTTACCAATACGAGCAAATAATAATTTAATATAATCGTATATCTCTGTAGATGTACCAACTGTTGAACGTGGATTAGTAGCGTTAACTTTTTGCTCAATAGCAATGGCAGGAGCAATTCCTTTAATGTAATCAACTTTTGGTTTGTGTAGTTTTCCTAAAAACTGACGAGCATACGAACTTAAACTTTCTACATAACGGCGTTGTCCTTCAGCATACAAAGTATCAAAAGCTAGAGAAGATTTACCTGAACCAGAAAGTCCAGTAATAACTACTAATTTATTACGAGGAATAACTACATCAATGTTTTTCAAATTGTGCAGTTTAGCCCCTTTAATTATAATATTTTCTTTTGGATTAACAGTTGAAATATCAGTCTTCATATACTCGAAAAAATAAGCTATAAAAGTACGGTTTTCTATTAACTCTACATTATAACCTCAATGTAAATATCAAGGACTTTTCTTTTACAAAACTTAGATTAAATATATAATGTTTAGAAAATAAGGTATCTATTTGTTGTTTTTTCGAAAATAGAAAAAAAATCCCCTTCATTAAGAAGGGGAGAAGTAGATTTATATTATTGTTTTTCTTGTTCTGAAGTGATTATAAGGATCTTTCGAGTATTGTTCTTTAATCCTAATAAGTTCATTGTAGTTTTGGGCAAAATATGTTTTAGTAGGGATAGAACTATCCTTAAAGCTTATAAATGCGCCAGAGGTATTTGGGATATCAAAATCTCTACATACTTCAATCCAATCTAGCGCTCTATTGGTGTAATCATATAAAGTATTGTCTTGGAAGTTTTTTATTTTTTCTTCAATATACTTTTTAATTGCTGGATCCATATTTGCATCTAAAGCTTCCCACCAACATTGGTATTGTATGGTATATTGTTTGTCATTGTAAGGAAAAGCACTATTGGTCTCAGGGTGTTTTTTGTAAAATTCACCTGTAATAGCTCCTAAGGTAATATAAGATGTAATAGTATTTTTTCTGTTATGCTCATTTAATAGAGGAGAGCACAAGCTTTCAATTAGTTTTTGATGCCCTTCTTCTCCTAAACCTTTTTTATCAACAAGTCTTGAAGTTATTTTATGTGGTGCAGGTAGATCTAAATCTGGTTGTAGCGGTGTCCCCATTAATAACTCAGGAGGGAGCATGGATAATTTAATTTCATTAAAAGACTCCCTGTCCCATGAACTCATTAGGTGTTCACCGTAGTTGCTTTTATGTTCAAAATCTGCACCTGTGGCAGGTTCAATAGTTAACATATTATCTGTAACAGCAAGTACACTTTTAAAGTTATCTTTTATAAACTCCCTTAAGCTTATTTCATCTCCTTCCCAATACCCATTAAATTGGCAATTAAGATAGATAGTTTTATAAGGAATAGGTGTGTTTTCATCCCACGACCTTGCACTCACTTTTAAGTTGGTTCCAATAAGTTGAGGTGAGTTGTTAGGTTGAATAATTTCCTCCCATTTTTTTAGCACTTCAATAGTAGGAATATTTTCTTCAACTTTATCTGGATTTAAATCGGAATACGGATTCCAAACGACGTTGAAGCGATGTAATATTTTAGGTAGTTCAAAAGTTTTAATTCTAAGTTCGGTTACAATTCCGTAACTCATGCCTCCACCACCTCTTAATGCCCAAAGTAAATCAGGAATCTCACCATTTTTTTCATTGAGTTCTGCAAACTCTCCGTTTCCTAACAAAATGGTAGCGCCGACTAAACGTTCACAGCACATGCCATATTTACGAGTCCATGGTCCCCAGCCACACCCATGGTGAAGCCAGCAATACCCACAGTAGCACAAGTACCGTGGGGAATCATAACGTCTTGGTCAGCGAGTCTTGAAGTTAGGTCTTTAAAACGAATACCTGGACGAATATGTGCGATTTTTTCTCCGTCAATATTTTTGATATAAACTTTTTCATTATCATGTTCGGGATAGTTCATTTTAGAAACATCTATTAACACAATATTAGTTCCAGTACATTCGCCTTCGTGATCATGACCTCCAGCTCTGACTTTGAAAGGGAGCTTGTTGTTATTTGCAGCTTTGAATGTATTTTGTACGTCTTCAGGGCTTTCGCAATAAACAATTACAAAGGGATTGAATTGCAATCTTCTATTGAAAATATGGCTATTTTTATAATGTTCGTAAACATTATCTAGACTCCCCCAATTTGTAGATATTGTTACATTTGAAGGTAACGACTTTTGGATTTCTTTTAAAAAGTTGTCAATGTTTTCTCTAAGTAGCGTATTAATTTCTTCTTGAATGTCAGTTTTCATAGATATTGTAGTTTAAGGATTAAAACTCAAAAATAATTAGCACCTATGTGTATTTAAGAAAGAGTTCTTTAAATGATTAAATATTTGATTTAAGTAATTGAAAAAGGGTATAAGCAGAAAGTGAGTTTGTTTGAATAAGGAAGAGCTTCTACCAAAAATAAATTCAATTAAATGTTTTTACTGTTACAAAAACAGTTGTAAAAATTACAACTGTTTAATATAAAGTTTTAAAAGAGTTTATTTATCCGCTAGTACAGCTGTCATAGCAAATGGATCAACAGTTTTTGTGAAATTTTCGTTTTGATATCCGTATAGTTCATGGTTTATAAATTCATGTTCATCGTTTTCAGAAACCACAATAAGTTTAGAAACAGCACTAGGGAAATCATTCATCTTATTCAAATCCATATAAATTTCTCCCATGGTTCTAGCATTACAAAAATAGTAGGTAAGGTTGTTGTGAGAAGCAACGCTTGTCCATAAAGTTTGTGCGATGTTTGGATATTTTTCTAAAGTTGATTTGAAATTAACAGGTACAGAAGCATTCATAACAACTGATTTTGATTGAGTTAAAGAATCAGAATTACTAGTAGTGTCATATAAATGATTTAGATAATACGAAGCTCTGGAAAATCTATCAGAAGGAAAGGGACCGCCTGGTAAAGTATTACTAGGAAAGTTATTTTTATCATTCCACTGCCAACGCCAAAATTGATTTAGTTCAATTTGTTTGGCATAAGAAGGTTCGTTAGTCATTACTCTAAATTCAGGATCTTCGTAAATGATGTAATTTCCATTATGAACTTCAATAATGGCAGATTTACCATGAAGGTCAGAAACAGCAAGATGTAAGGAAGCTTTTTTATTAGAACCAGGAACTTTTCCTCCAATTAACTGAATTTGAGTTTCAGCTTCTTTACTAAATTTAGCAACCACTTCAGAAACTGAGCAACAAGTATCCAATACAAATTGTACCCATCTTAAAACATCTAAATTTTTACAAGAGCTACCATCTTCTCTATTGTAAGAAGCACCACTGTCGTATAATAGATTAGCGACGAGTCCTTGAGAGTTGATACCATCAGATGCGCCAAAAGGAGCTTTGGTACCCACCATAGTTACAATACTGCTATATTGTGCTTCCCATATTAACGAATGTTCATTTTCAATTTCTGTTCCGCATTTAAGCATTGGGTTTTGAGGAGTAACTCTAAAAGCAAAAATAGTGGTAGGCATTTGGGTAGCCCAATCCATATTTCTTGCTGTAGTTAGATAATTGTTTTCTGCACTAAAATTGTTAAATATTCTTGTACACATAGTTTTAAATTTTTCGGGGGTTAATATTGATTTTATAATTACAAAACTATAGGGAGAAAAGCTATGTATTTAAATGAAGGGCTTGACCATACTAATATTTGGTTATAAACGTAAGGTATTTGAGTATGTATAATTTGTTTTTTAAATGGGGACTCTATAGATTTTAAGACGGTATAAAATGACTTTTAATTCTATTCTTTTAAAGGATATAACAGATGAGGATGGAAAATATAATGAATGTTTCCTTTTGGGTTAACAGTTGAAATATCAGTCTTTATATACTTAATATAATCGAAAAAGATAAGTAATAAGAAATACCAATTTCAAGTGGTTTTATTGAAAAAACGATAGTGTTTTTCTCTTTTTTTATAGTTTTTTTTTGTATTTATTAATAAAAAATTTAATATTTGTAACTCATTATTAATCAATAAATAATAGCTTATAGTAAAATAATTACTTTTATAACTTAATATCCCCTAACAAAAAGAGTACTAGTTAGTTGCTCTTTAAAAAAAGTAATTATTATGCAGCACATTGTAGATGATAGTGTATTAGTAAAGAACTATATAAATGGTAATGAATACGCCATAGAATTATTGATTAAACGCCACCAGCAACGTCTTTATAGCTTTATTTATAGTAAAGTACAAAATAGAGATACTACAGAAGATATTTTTCAAGACACCTTTATAAAGGTTATAAGAACGCTAAAAAAAGGAAATTATAACGAAGAAGGTAAATTTTTACCATGGGTAATGCGTATTGCTCATAATTTAATTATTGATTTTTTTAGAAAAAACAATCGCATGCCTACGTTTAATAATACAGAAGAGTTTGATATTTTTTCGGTATTAAGTGATGGAACTTTGAATGCAGAAGGAAAAATAATAAAAGAACAAATATTAAATGATGTTAAAGAATTAGTTGAAGAGTTGCCCGAAGAACAAAAAGAGGTTTTAAAAATGCGTATTTATAACGATATGAGTTTCAATGAAATATCAGAGAATACTGGCGTTAGTATAAATACAGCACTTGGAAGGATGCGTTATGCTTTAATTAATTTGAGAAAAATAATTGAAAAAAATAAAATTATCTTAGTTAGTTAAACAATATTTAAAAAAAAGCATCGTTAAATCATTGATAATAAGTATTAATAAGGGAATATATGATGCAAGTTTACTCTAAGAAGTCTCCTGACTTTAAAATGGAACCTAAACAAGAAACAGTTCAATATTTGATTAATTTTTCCAAATCGCTAACAGTAGTTAAAACAAAATCAAACTATCTCATTGAATTGAATTTGAATTAAGAGTGGGAAAAGCTTCAACAAGGTTGGGGCTTTTTTTATGCTTTCTTTTTATTATAATCGTCTATTACCGATTTTCTTCCAACTGTCTTAGTGATAATATCATTTTCTAGCTTCCAACCTCGAGCAGGAGAATATTCACGTCCATAATAAATAATTTGTAAGTGTAATTTATTCCATAATTCTTTAGGGAATAAACGTTTTGCATCTTTTTCAGTTTGTGCAACACTTTTTCTGTTAGATAAATTCCAACGATACATTAATCTATGAATATGGGTATCTACAGGAAAAGCAGGAATATCAAAAGCTTGCGACATTACCACACTAGCAGTTTTGTGTCCTACTGCAGGTAATTCTTCTAAAGCATCCATATCAACAGGAACTTCACCATTATGTTTTTCGATTAAAATTTTTGATAAACCGTGGATTCCTTTTGATTTCATAGGTGATAAACCAACTGGTTTGATAATTTCTTTAATTTCATCAACAGTAAGCTTTACCATGTCGTACGGATTATCAGCTCTTTCAAATAATAAAGGAGTAATGGTGTTTACACGTGCATCGGTACTTTGAGCAGACATCAATACAGCAATCAACAAGGTGTATGGGTCTTTATGGTCTAAAGGGATGGGAGTTTCAGGATATAATTCTTCTAAAGTATCTATAACAAACTGGACTTTTTCTGCTTTCGTCATTGCTTTATAAAATTTGAAAAAATCAAAGGTACAAAGAAGCTTCGTATGTTTTATGGATAATCAAAATCAACTTTGTAACTTTGACATAATAACTTTGAAAGAATATAATATGACAACACTAAAAATAGGAGATAAGGCACCAAATTTTGAATCAGTAGACGAAAAAGGAAATACTGTAAAGCTTTCTGATTATACAGGGAAAAAACTAGTATTGTTCTTTTATCCGAAAGCAAGCACACCTGGTTGTACAGCTGAAGCTTGTGACTTACGTGATAATTACAAAACGTTTTTAGCAAAAGGCTATGATGTTTTAGGGGTGAGTGCAGACTCAGCAAGACGTCAGCAAAACTTTATCAATAAAAATGAATTACCTTTTCCTTTATTAGCAGACGAAAGTAAAGATGTAATCAACGCTTTTGGTGTTTGGGGACCTAAAAAGTTTATGGGAAGAGAATATGATGGAATTCACCGTACTACTTTTGTAATTGATGAGAAAGGAGTAATTGAAGATGTAATTACGAAAGTAAAAACAAAGGAACACGCAAATCAGATATTAAAATAATAGTATATCTATTTAATAAAAAATAAAAGTCGAGTATTTACTCGACTTTTATTTTTTGTGGACTTACCCTAAATTCTTCTGTAGGTTTTATTACTTCTGTAGCGGAGGCAAGTTCTTTTTGTAATTCTCTGCTTGTTTTAGTGCTACCATCATGACTCCATCCTGGAGGCATAAACACGTATTTTAGTCGTGTTGTAAAAGGTAAATTCTTTTTTCGTTTAAAGAAGTCGTTAAAAATTTCTTTCCATTCATGGAAGATAATGTTAATAGGTCCCTTGTCTTCTAATGGTTTGGTTAAACCATAACGTAATTTTTCATATTCAGTTTCATCCTCTTCAGCTTGAAAAGTTCCAAAAATACGATCCCAAATAATTAAGACCATTCCCATATTTTTATCAAGGTATTTGGTATTTGAAGCATGATGCACTCTGTGATGAGAAGGAGTTACAAAAATATATCCCCACCAACCTAATTTACTTTTAATAAAATTAGTATGACATAAGGTTCCGTAGTTTTGGTTCATGGCATATGCAAACATAATATGCAACGGCATAACACCTAGAAAAGCTAACGGTAAAAAGAACATATACCTAAACAAAGGCTGTAAAACTGGAGATCTAAAACCAGTTGAAATGTTGTAAAATTCAGAGTTGTGATGTGTTACGTGTACAGCCCAGAAAAATCGTGAATGATGATCTACATAATGGTGTATGTAGTACAAAAAGTCTTGACCAATAAAAGCTAATAACCAATATGCCCATGACATGTTACCTTCCCAGTCGATAATTCTGTATTGGTAACAAAACCCCATAATGGCAAAAGAAACAACCTTCATTAGTAAATCTAAGCTAAAGTTAACTAAAGCAAAGTAAACATTAGTAGCTGTGTCTTTAAAATCGTAGTTTTTAGCTTTAGCTCTATAACTAAAGTACATTTCAATTAAAATTACTGAAATGAAGAAAGGAGCACTCCAGTAGTATAATATATCTTGATTGAATATGTTGCTCATGCTATTTTTTTAGATTGCAAAAATATTTAATTTTAATCAATTTAACTGTTAAAATTTATAGTCTTTCCACGATCCAGTTTTTAAAACTATAGAAGTTTTGAGGAGCTACTCCGTGACCTACGGGGTATTCTGAATATTCATTTTTTAACTTTAAGTCTTTCAGTATAATAGGAGCTTTACGTGCCCAATCTATAGGAAGAACTTGATCTACAGTTCCGTGAGAAATATAATAATCTGTTGTAATAGAGTTGTCTATTTCAGTAGGTAATAACTCTTCGTTAATATAACCGCTTAAAGCAACTACATGTTGTACTTTGTTAGGGTATTTAAAACTTAGCGCATAACTTAAAATAGCTCCTTGGCTAAATCCTAATAAAAATGTTTTATCAGGGTTGGTATTGTATTTCTGTTTGATTTCGTCTATAAAAGAAGCAATCTTATCAACTGATTCAGCTGCTTGTTTTAAATCAGAAAATTTACCGTTAACTGAATCAAAATTTATAGCGTACCATGCATAACCACCATAACCCATATCGTGAGGAGCTCTAGCACTTACAATTAATAAATCGTCTGGTAATTCTTCTGCAAATGAAAATAAATCTTGTTCGTTGCTACCATATCCGTGTAATAAAATTAATAAAGGAGGGTTAGCGTTAGAGGTTTTAGGCTCTCTTACAATATGTTGTAAACTCATGTATTAAATTCCTTTAAATAGGTTTTGAAATTGATCTCCAACAACTGGTACAAGCTTTTTTTCTCCTTTTAAAACTGCTAAAAGGCTAATTAACCAAAGTACAAATAATAGTACTCCTACAGCCCAACCTATTGTATTTCCTAAATATTTATAAACAATCCACATATTCACCATATACAATATATTTAGCCCTAGCATTTGCCTAATGTAAAAACTAGCAAAAGCATTTTTTTTGTTCATGTTTAAAACGAAAGCTATGATAAGTCCTATAATTGTGAAGTGGCTAATAATTGCTTCAGTTTTTCCTTCGTTTACTGTTAGATTTTCCATGATTCTATGAGTTTAAAATTAGTTGACTATTATTGTAAATACCATAAACTTTTCCTTCTAGTTTTTTCCCTAGAAAGATACTGTTTTTTGAGGTAGAAACAATGTTTTGCTCTGAGAAAGTATATGCTCCATCAGGGGTAAAAACAGACAAACTAGCTTTTTCATCTTCTTTTATGGAAGCTAATTCAACATTAAAACGTTTTCTAGGATTGTTAGATAAACAGTTGATGATAGTTTCTAAATCTAATACAGTATTTAGCGCTCCAAAAGCACTTTCTAAACCAATAGTACCGTCTTTTGCAGTAGAAAACTCTACTTTTTTATGTTCAATGTCTATAGGATTATGGTCTGATGTAATTATATCAATAATTCCTTCTTTTAAACCTTGTATTAGAGCTTTTTTATCTTCTTCTGTACGTAGGGGAGGATTTACTTTTTTATTAGCTTCAAAGCCATGTAGTTCATCATCTGTCAAAACTAAATTATGTACAGCAACACTACACGTTACATCTAAGCCTTTTTCTTTTGCTTCTTTTATAAGTTGAACAGACTTAGCAGTTGAGATAGTAGGAATGTGTAATTTACCTCCTGTATATTCTAACAAAAATAAATCGCGAGAAATTTGAATTTCTTCTGCAAGTGCAGGAATTCCTTTCAATCCTAAAAGCGTACTATTTTTACCTTCGTTAGCAACACCTTCACCAGCAATTAAATTGTTTTTAGGAAAGCTTAGTACCAATCCGTCAAAATTTTGAGCATATAACAATGCTATCTTTAACAAATTATCATTGCTAACGGGTTTGTTATAATCACCAAAAGCAATAGCACCTGATTGTTGCATGTCGTACATTTCAGACATTTCAACACCTTTACTTTGCTGTGTTAAGGCTCCAATAGGATGAATGCTAGTTGCAGCTCCGTTTACTTTATTAATCAAAAACTCAACAGCCGATTTATTATCAACTGTAGGGTGTGTGTTTGGATTGATCGCTACATGAGTAAACCCACTTTTAGCCGCTACTTGAACACCATGTTGCAAGGTTTCTCGCTCTTCATAACCCGGCTCTCCAAAAGAAACACTCGTATCAAACCAACCCGGAGATACATGAAGATTTTCAAGCTCTACAACTTGATAAGTTTCTTCATCAGCAATGTTGTTGTCTATTTTGGTAATAATACCGTCGGTAATTAAAATATCTTTAGTTTGTTGGTGGTAAGGACTAGAAGCATCTATTATTGTTGCCGATTTAAGCAGCGTTGTCATGGTTTAAAGAATTTTAAAATCAAAATTTCTAAAAGCAAAGATACAATAGCTAAGCCCAAAAACCATTTCCAAAGCCATTGAATTTTGTTTTCATCATTAATATTTTCCAAGGTGTTTTTAACTGAAGTAGATATAGTCATATCATTAGCTTCAGAAAATGTTAAAAAATCTAAGGCACTTTCACTTTTGTTATAATTAAAAGCAACATTTCTAAGCACATTATTTCCTTGTTGTATTTGATAAAAGCCGGCAACTAAAGGTTGATCTTTAGTTGTAATACGTGTTTTATTTTGAAAAGTTTGTTGCAAAGGAATAAAAGGACCTTTGCTACAAACAATACTTAAAACTTCATCTTTACCTAGCTGTTTATCAATATCAATAGTATTTTGTTTGTCTATGGTATAATACAATTCAGAAAGTTGTAAACTTTGTTTTCCGATGTTATAAAAAACAGGCACAATTAAAGGTGAGTTCGTAAAGTTACTATTGTCTTTATTTAGAGAACCTGCTAGCCAATACATAGAAGCATTTGGTAGATTAATCTGTTTAATAAAGCCTTGTTTGTTTTCAAAAGAAATAATGTTACTAGCATTCTTAAATTCTGAATTAAAAGAAGTTTTCACAAACGGATATTGGAAATTAGCTACCTTCTTTTCGAAAACATTTTTTAAAAGAGGATGATTATAATTAATCGAAGTAACCTTTAAACTATCATTCTTTTTAGAAAGTAATCTTCCTGTATTTAGCTTCCCGAAAAAGTTGTTATAAGAAGAAAGTACTGACTCTTTATTGGGAATTATAACAAGATTTCCACCTTTTTTAGTATAATTTTCTAAACTATTCAGAAGTGTTTCAGGAATACTTTCCAACTCATTTAATACAATAAGATGTTGCTTATCTATCAAATTATAGTTGGCATTTTGTAGCGTAGAAGAAGTAAAGTTAAATTCTTCTTTGGTATAAATCCGTTGTAAGAAGTTATTTGATTCTCCAATTGCTAATACATTAATTTTTTCGTTAGCATTAATGGTAAAATAAAACGAATTATCAAACCCATAAGTGTCGTTAAAATTAATAGCAACTCTACCTAAAAACATTGGAGTTTTTACAACAGAAAAAGTAACTTCCGTAGTCTTGTTTTCCTCAATACTAAAGGTTTGTTTATTCAATAACTTGTCATTATTGTAAATGGCAATAGGAATGTCATTTTTAGCATTTCCTTGATTTCTAACAACAATATGTACGTTGAAATTAGAACCTCCATTATCATCTACAAAAACACTATCAATAGAAATGTTGCTTTTTTGTTCAGGTACTAACTTTACAAAAGAAGTATTTTTAGGAGCGTTGTCAATTTCCTCTTTTTTAATGTTTTGAAAATCAGAAATCACAATGTTTTTGGAAGAAGAAGCTATAGACTTATGCTCACTAGTCATTTTTAAAAAAACATCAGCAAGGTTTCTGTTTTTAGCAGTATTAGTTGTTTTTAACAGCTCTTCTTTTAGTTCAGAAACTGTTTTATTTGCGTAAAAATGGTTGTTTGTAAGTAAAGAATACTTAGTTTTTTCTGTTGAGTTTTCAATAATTTCTTGAGTAGCAATTTGCAGTAAATTACCTTTTTCTCCAACAGCGCTAGTACTTAAAGAATTATCAAGATACATAAAGAAATGTTGTTCTTCATTTGCTTTGTGGTTACTAAAATATGGCTGAGCAAAAGCAAAAATAAGGGCAGTGAGTAGCAGTAAACGAGTAGCTAAAATCAGCCATTTTTTTATACGAGAACTTTTACGTGTTTGTAACACTAACTTTTGTAAAAAAGCTACATTGGTAAACGGAACTTTTACAAATCGCTGTAGTTGGAACAAGTGTACCAAAATAGGAATGAGTAAAAAAGCTAAGAAATATAAAATCTCAGGATGTTTAAACTGCATAATTGTAATTTACTAACTGTAAAAATACCTAAATAGATGGTTTAAAAAAGAATGTAGTTAAAAATCTGTTAGAAGTGTGGTAAGTTTTCGACAAAGGATTAAATTTTCCTATTTTTGAACTATGACTACAAAAGAGAGTGAGTGTAACATTCCGGGAGAAATTAACTATAAAGAACACTGGAATGCAGCCTATGTAAAAAATCCAACTGAAAAACTAGGGTGGTTCGAAGAAAGTTCGAAAGAAACTATTGAATTATTAAAGGAATCTAACGTACCAAAAGACGCTAAAATCTTAAACGTTGGTGTTGGTTCGTCTATGTTAATTGATGAATTAGTGGCCGATGGATATTCAGGCTTAATAGCAAATGATTTATCTGAAAAAGCACTAACCGATGTAAAAAATCGATTAGGAGAAAGTGCATCAAAAGTTAACTTTATAGCTGATAATTTAGTGGCTTCAACCCAACTACAAGATCTTGAAGAAGTTGATGTTTGGAACGATAGAGCAGTACTACATTTTTTTTTAAAAGAAGAAGAACAAAACGCCTATTTCAACCTGTTAAAGAAGCTTGTAAAAGTAAATGGATTCGTAATTATTGCTGTTTTTGCTTTAGACGGAGCAGAAAAATGTTGTGGACTACAATTACAACGTTACAATACGGAAATGTTACAAGAAAAATTAGGAAACGATTTTGTTTTAGTCAATAGTTTTAATCACACATTTGTAAATCCGTACGGAGGAGAACGTCCGTATGTTTACACATTATTTCAAAGAGCCAATAAGTAATGAACATAACCAATATCCCTTATAAAAACACAGGATTCTTTTCTAAAACAATGGAGGACTATTTAAAGGCTGATGAAAAGATTCAACCTTTTTATAACCGTTACCCGAGTTTACGCAACTTTGAAAAACAACTAGAAGAAAAGAAAGAAAACCCTATTTCAAATACTCAAAGAAAAAGATTAGTTGAAGTATTAAGAAAACAATACAAAGACGTTGATTTATCTTTTGAAACACAAAAAAATATAGAAAGTTTACTAAAAGAGAATACGTTTACCATAACAACAGGGCATCAGCTGAATTTGTTTACGGGACCGTTATATTTTCTGTATAAAATTATATCAACCATAAACATGTGCGAGCATTTGTCAATGCAATTTCCTAATGAGAATTTTGTGCCTGTATATTGGATGGCAACAGAAGATCACGATTTTGAAGAAATTAACTTCTTTAACTTTAAAGGGAAAAAAGTACAGTGGAACTCTGACCAAAAAGGACCTGTAGGACGTTTTACAACCGAGGGGTTACAAGATGTATTTGAAGTATTTGCTGAACATTTAGGAGGTTCAAAAAATGCTATTCAAATAAAAGAACTTTTTGAAAAAGGATATTTACAGCACAAAACATTAGCAGGTGCAACCAGATATGTAGCCGATAAACTTTTTGGAAAATATGGTTTGGTAATTTTAGATGCTGACGAAAGAGAATTAAAAAGAGCGTTAATACCTTATGTAGAGTACGATTTGTTACACGAAACTTCTTATAATGAAGTATCGAAAACAATTACAGAACTAGAACAATCATATAAAATACAAGTAAATCCACGTGAGATAAACTTATTTTATATTACTGATAGGATTCGTGAACGTATTGTTCTTGAAAACGGAATTTACAAAGTAAATAATACAGATATTTCTTGGACAAAGGATGAAATTTTAGATCATTTACATAGTCAGCCAGAATGTTTTTCGCCAAACGTAATTATGCGCCCACTATATCAAGAGGTAATTTTACCCAACTTATGCTATATTGGTGGAGGTGGAGAGTTAGCGTATTGGTTAGAGCTAAAGGCATATTTTGATAAAGTAAATGTTCCGTTTCCTATTTTGTTATTAAGAAACTCAGCTCAAATACTTTCAGAAAAGCAGTCAGGAAAGTTAGAAAAACTAAACGTTTCAGAAGAAGAACTATTTTTAAAACAAGACGACTTACTAGCAAGAAAAGTGTTGGCTAACGGCGATACTAAGGTAGATTTTACCAAGCAAAAACAGTTTTTACAACAACAATTTGATGATTTACGTGAGCTAGCTAAAAAAACCGATGTGTCTTTCTTAGGGGCTGTAAATGCACAAGAAAGAAAGCAGGTGAAAGGATTAGAAAACCTTGAAAAAAGATGGTTGCGAGCAGAAAAACGACGTCAAAAAGAAATGGTTGAAAGAATTGTAGCTTTGCAAAACGAATTATTACCTAATCAAAGTTTAGAAGAGCGACAACGTAATTTTTCAGAGTTCTATTTAGAGTATGGAGCAGATTTTATTACAATTCTCAAAGAAAATTTACATCCGTTACAACTAGAGTTTACCCTTATTACACTTTAATGAGCACAAAAAAAGGATTACATCCTAAAAATATACACAACCAAGGGTACGACTTCACGCTATTAGTAGAAAAGTATCCGAAACTTTCTGAATTTATCATTGAGAAATTTGAGAAAGAGACTATTGATTTTTATGACCCAATAGCCGTAAAAGAGTTTAATAAAGCATTATTAGCAGCTCATTATAATATTAAACATTGGAATTTTTCTGATAAGAATTTATGTCCACCAATACCTGGAAGAGTAGATTATATTCATCATTTAGCTGATTTAGTTGCAGGTGAAGAAAACGTAACGGTGTTAGATATTGGTACAGGGGCAAGTTGTATTTATCCTTTGTTGGGAACTGTAGTATACGATTGGAATTTTGTAGCTACTGATATCGATTTAGATTCACTAGATTATGCTCAAGATATTATAGATGATAATGGTTTTACGGATAAGGTTGAGTTAAGACAACAGTTTAAAGAAGAACATATCTTAGAAGGAATTATAGAAGAGGGTGATGCATTTACGGTAACGATGTGTAATCCGCCATTTTATAAATCGGCTGAAGAGGCGAGAGGAGCTAACCGAAGAAAATCGAGAAACTTAGGGAACAATGCGGTACGTAACTTTGCAGGAAACTCTAATGAATTATGGTATATAGGTGGAGAGAAAGCTTTTTTACATACCTATTTATATGAGAGTTCTAAATTTCCAAAAGTAAGTAAATGGTTTACAAGTTTAGTGTCTAAAAAAGAAAACGTAGAAAGTTTACAAAACTCAGGTAAAAAATTAGGAGTTAAAGAATTCAAAGTAATTCCTATGCACCAAGGAAACAAGGTAACACGTATTGTGTGTTGGAGGTTTATATAGTGAGTAATTGTTTAATAAAATAGGAAACCGTTATTAGAAGTGATGAAAAAAGGAGGAATTAACGAAGTTGAGTCTCACGAGGAGAGTTCTTCTTACTTTTCAATAATCAACTTATCCCAAGTATCTTTCCATCCTTTGTTTGTAACCCTATTACGATACGTTATCAAATCAAAATTAGGAGTAGGTCGTACAACAAGGTTGAATACATCATTTAAACCATACGGAGCAATATATTCAATTTGATTATCAGAGTTTAACTGAATAGCAATCGAAGTAGCTGTTTCAGGCCAGTAAGAAATGGCTTCGAGACAATTTTTATAAGGTGAATGACCGTTTCGAATGTGCATTCTAGCTTGATTTTTTACCGACCAATTTATAGTGGGACTAATAGCCTTAAGCTGTTCTTCAAAAGCTAATTCACGAGCTTTAGAAGTATCGCTTTTATCAAAATAAATAACATCAACATCGTTTAAAGAAGTTCTTTTATTATCGTGCTTGTAATCCCAAATTTTGTTCCTGACAAAACCGGCACCAATCCAACAGTCGGGAAGATGTAGGTTACGAACGGTTTCGAGAATACGTAGCATCCAAACGTCATTTTCAATAATGGTTATGAATTCAGCGGTAAAATCTGTTTTCATAAAACTTATTGGTATTGAGGTATATCTCTTAAAAATACATAAGTTTCGTTCTCTTTATCGAGCATACAAAAAAAGTGTTGCAGTCCGTTGGTTACGATGAGGTAATCGGCATCGAGCTTTAAGTTATAACGTGCAATTTGATCAAATGTATCTTGGGTAATTTTTATGTGTGGCGCTTTACATTCCACAATAATATTCGGATGACCGTCTGAAGCAAAAACCACAATATCGGTACGTTTTTTAAGGTTGTTGATAACCAATTGTTTTTCAATAGCGATTAATGAAACTGGGTAGTTTCTCTCTTGAATCAACCATTGCACAAAATGCTGACGCACCCATTCCTCGGGAGTTAATACCATGTATTTTTTTCTCAAATTATCAAAAATAAGCGTCTTATTTTCGTTACTTTTGAGCTTGAATGTATAGCTAGGAAGGTTGAGCTTTTGCATAGACCAAAAGTAAGAAAATTATAAGTTATTTCTTAGTTGTTTGCTGTGACAAAACATTATTGTCATCTCGAACTGAAGCAACGCGGAATGTGAGAGATCTTAAACGCAGGAGTAACTCTTATTGTTAAGATTTCTCGTCGCTCATAAAATCGCTCCATCGAAATGACCAAGAGTGTTATTAAGGAATGAATACTTAGCTACAACATTTTAAACAACAACATCAAAAGAAGGCAGAAGAAAGACACATGAACGAAATTAAATCTATCATATCCGATATCAAAGGAGGTAACATCAAACCCATTTATTTTTTAATGGGAGAAGAACCGTATTACATTGATAAAATTTCAGATTACATTGAAGACAATGTGTTAGATGAATCTGAAAAAGGATTCAATCAAGTAGTTATGTACGGTCGTGATGTATCGATAGAGGAAATTGTGTCGTCGGCAAAGCGATTTCCGATGATGGCAGAAAAGCAGGTGATTATTGTTAAAGAAGCGCAAGATTTAAGCCGTACGATTGATAAAATAGAGTCGTATGCTACCAATCCGCAACCAACTACCGTGTTGGTGTTTAATTACAAATACAAAAAGCTTGATAAACGTAAAAAAGCGTACAAAGCTATTGCTAAAAACGGACTCATTTACGAGAGTAAAAAACTGTATGAAAATCAAGTAGCCGATTGGATTCGTCAGGTGTTGGGCGGAAAAAAGTTTAATATTGAACCAAAAGCTTCGCAAATGTTGGTGGAGTTTTTAGGAACAGGCCTAAGCAAGATTAGCAACGAATTAGATAAACTAACCTCTGTGTTGCCTGCGGAAACCATTATTACCGATAAGCATATTGAAGAAAACATCGGGATTTCTAAAGACTTTAACAATTTTGAGTTGCGTAAAGCAGTAGGACAGCGAGATGTGGTGAAAGCAAACAGAATTATCAATTATTTTGCGCAGAACCCAAAAAACAATCCGTTGGTAATGACTATTTCCTTACTAAATAGCTTCTTTACACAGTTATTAATGTACCACGGATTAAAAGACAAATCGAAGGCTTCGGTTGCTAAAAACTTGGGAGTAAACCCATATTTTGTGGATGACTATGTAAACGCTGCCCGTAACTACCCGATGCGAAAAGTATCACAAATTATTGCCTTATTACGTGATGCCGATGTAAAAAGTAAAGGAGTAGGAGCCAACCAAACCCATGCTGATATTTTAAAAGAATTACTGTTTAAGATTTTGCATTAACCATTAACGTTTTTTCTTATTACTATAATAGTTTGTTTATTTAGAAGAAAACCTTGCGTGAGTAGAGTATAGTTATAAACCCTTATTGTATATAAAGTGGTCAAGTTAGACTTTTATATAAGATTAAGACTAACTACTTTTTAGCACGTTCCACTAATTCTAATTGTTCTATTTTAGCTTCTGTAGTAAATAACCCGTAATTAATAAAAGCTTTTTTCTTTTCTATTTTGTCAATAGTTCCTACAGCATTCCCGTCAATTAAACGAACTCTGTCATTTACTTTAAAAACATAGGCAGCTCTTTCTTTTGCAATTTTTTCGGCTTCTTTTTTCTTTTCTTCTCGAACTTTTACAACTTTTTGAAGTACTTCTTTTTCTACTTTTTTAATAGCTTCTTGTTGTTTTTGTGTAGCAACTTTTTCTTCTTTCTTTTCTGTTTTGGTTTTCTTCTTAGGTGGATTTTTCTTTATGTACTTGGTCTTTTCTGCCATTGCCCATTTAAAAAAACTAGCAGAAAGTTCTTTTTTATTATTTGTTTGGAAGTATTTATTAAGCATTTCATTAATATTCCTTCCCAAAGATAACATACGTTGGTTGTTATCGTATAACTCTTGAAAACCTTCTAACTTTTCACGTATTTTAAGTTCTTTCTCTTGTAGGTTTTCAATATGCTCTTGTCCTTTAGATTTTTGTTTGTTTAAACTTTCAGAAGTTTTTTGTAAACGATTTCGTTCCTTTTGAAGTTTTGAGATTGTTTTATCTAAACGAACTTTTTCGGTTTCAACACGCTTTTTTGCACGGTTGATTAAGCTGTACGGAATTCCGTTTTTCTGTGCTACTTCAAACGTAAAAGAACTCCCTGCTTGTCCTATATACAATTTGTATAAAGGCTCTAAAGTACGCTCATCAAACTGCATATTGGCATTGGTAACATTATCTAATTCATCTGCTAATACTTTTAGGTTAGCATAATGTGTGGTAATAATTCCGAAGGCTTTCTTTTCATAAAACTCTTCTAAGAAAATTTCAGCCAAAGCACCTCCTAATTCAGGATCAGAACCTGTACCAAATTCATCAATTAAAAACAAGGTATTGTCATTACATTTTCTTAAAAAGTAACGCATGTTTTTTAATCGATAACTATAAGTACTCAATTGATTTTCGATAGATTGGTTGTCACCAATATCAGTCAAGATAGTATTGAAAAGTGTAGTTTCACTACGTTCATGTACAGGAATTAATAACCCGCTTTGGAGCATGACTTGTAACAAGCCAATTGTTTTTAACGTAATACTTTTACCACCAGCATTCGGACCTGAAATAACAATAATTTGTTGTTCTTCACCTAACTGAATAGTTTGCGGAATCGTTTCAATATTCTTAGCCTTGTTTTTTTGCCATAAAATAGGGTGAAACGCATTTTTTAAAAATACTTTTTTCTCTTTGGTAATTTTTGGTAGTAACCCGTTGATGCTTTTAGCATATTTTGCTTTGGCACCCACCATATCTAAATGTGTTAAAAAAGTAATATATTCAGTTAGTAATGGAGTAAAAGGTCTTATTTCAGTAGCTAAAGCTCGTAATATACGTACAACTTCTTGTTTTTCCTCATACAGCAAGTTTTGCAACTCTCTACTATAAGCCAATGTAGCTTGCGGAGCGATATATACAATATTTCCTGATTTTGATGATCCTAATAAACTTCCTTTAACCTTACGTCTGTGCATCGCTAAAACTGCTAAGACACGCTGATTATCAATTACCGTTTCTTTAATATCATCTAAATATCCACTCGACATGTTTTTACTTAACGCACGAGAAAAACTTTCAGAAATTTCACCTCGTACAGAGCCAATTTCTTTTCGTATCTGTTTTAAGGGTGCGGATGCATTGTCAGCAACCTCACCGTATGGAGTAATTATTTTCTTTATACTATCTACAATTATTGTTGTAAACTCAACTTCATCACTTAAGGAAAATAATGTAGGGTAGTAGGTTTGAAACTTTTTTAAAAATTTCTTTTGCTCATTCACAGTTTCTGAAACAGCTGAAACTTTTAAGAAAGCGTCTGTTTCTAAAAAGCTGTTTTCTATAGCAAGTCGCTTAATTTCTTCAGAAATATCTTCAAAATAATGATTCGGAATTCGGTTTTCATTTTCAAAAGAAGACAGATATTCATTCACCATATTCAACTCAAAAAATAACTTTTTTTTGTTTGAAATAGGTTGAATTAGCATTGTTCTCTCTTTTCCTAAATTAGAGATGCAATGTGTTGCAACTTGTTCTAAAACTGTTGTAAATTCTAAATCGTGAAGTGTTTTTTCTGTAATGTTTTTAGTCAAAATAGTATATTTGAAACCACGACAAAAATAACAAACAATGCAAGTAAAAATTAATGATAGCTGGAAAAATATTTTACAATCTGAATTTGAAAAACCGTATTTTGAAAATCTTACCAGTTTTGTTAAAAATGAATACTCAAAACATAGATGTTATCCAAAAGGGTCAGATATTTTCGCAGCGTTTGATTTTTGTTCGTTAGATGATTTAAAAGTAGTGATTTTGGGGCAAGATCCATACCACGGGGTAGGGCAGGCTAACGGATTGTGTTTTTCGGTACATGACGGTGTTACACATCCTCCATCATTGATTAATATTTTTAAAGAAATAGAAAAAGATGTAAACATTCCATACCCTAAAAGTGGCGATTTGTCTCGTTGGGCAAAACAGGGAGTGTTGTTGTTAAATGCTACTTTAACGGTTAGATCGGGAGAAGCGGGAAGCCATCAAAAACAAGGTTGGGAACAATTTACTGATGCTGTAATTGAGAAAATATCTGAAGAAAAAGAGGATGTCGTGTTTTTACTTTGGGGTGGTTTTGCTAAGAAAAAAGCAAAGCTTATTGATAAAAAGAAGCATCATATTTTAACCTCAGGTCATCCATCACCGTTAAGTGCCAATCGTGGGTATTGGTTTGGCAACAAACATTTTTCTAAAACCAACGATTTTTTACAAAGCATTGGTTCACCAACTATTCAATGGTAATTTCTGGTAAAATGGTTTTGTTGTAATAGGGTAAAATAATTGCATCTAACATATCTTCGGTAACATCAGGGTAGTGGACTTCAACAATTTTATTTGAGTTAATCCACTTTTCAATTTTTGGTAATTGTTTTTTGCTTAGTTTTTTTACGACTGTAACTCCCATTTCTTTTAACGTAACAGCGTTGCATTGTTGTTCGTACTGATTTTTCATTGGAATAACCAATAGTTTTTTACGTAAGTATAAAGCCTCTGTAGGTGTTGCAAAACCTGCACCACAAATTATTCCTTTAGCAGAAGCCATGCTACGAATAAAAGCATCGTCGTTTATTGGTAGGATGGTAATATTATGAAAGAATTGATGTTCTTTTGTTTTTTTAGAAAACACCTGCCATTTTATGTCTTTTATGCTTGAAAGTACTTTGATTATTTTTTCATCACTATAAGAAGGTAAATACACTGTGTAATGTCCTTTGTTTGTAATATTTCTATAGCGAATTTCCTTACGGATAATAGGTAAGAAGGTTGAAGAGGAGTGAGTTTTAAAGTGAAATCCGAATTTATTTTTTGCAGGTGCATAGTATTTAATAATTAAACGTTCTAGCCTAAACCTTTTAAAAGCAGAGTTTTTTTCGTTTAACAAAGCATTTTGATTGCTCAAAGAAATAATGGAGACATTTCTAAATAAACATGCCCAGGCTGAGATAGGTTCAAAATCGTTAATAACTAAATCATATTCTTTTACAGGTAATGTTTTAACTTCTTTGTAAACTTTCTTTAGGTTTAAGTCTTTTAAGGTGTTTATTAGATCAATTCCACCTTTTTTACCAAAAATAAAACCTAAGCCATGTAATTTATATTTTATGTTGAAAGGAAGCTCTATTTCATATTGTGAGCCACTAACCAATATGTCAACATCACCACGTCTTTGTAAATGTGGGATTATCTCTAAGGCTCTACTTGCATGTCCGTTTCCTGTTCCTTGAAAAGCGTATAATATTTTCATCTTTTTAAATTTTTATAATTGATTGTTTTTAGAAAATTACCTATTTAGTAGGTACTGACCATTTCCTAATTTAATGCCATTATGGGCTTCATGGTTATTGGGTTTTAATGTTAAACTCTTTGAGGAGCTCTGTAAAAAGTTCGCTATTATTGTGTTCAGAACTAATGAGCTCTAGATCTTTTACAGAGTAGTTTAAATGAATATTTTTAGCGATCTCATCTTTTTCATATTCATATAAAGACCACGTTTTGTTTTTGTATTCCAGAGCAGTTAAGTTTTCTATCCAGTCACCAGAATTTAAGTATACAGTACTTCCTTTTTCAGTTTTTATGGATCTTATCTCTGGTTGATGAATATGACCGCATACTACATAGTCATATCCCTCATCAATTGCAATGTCTGCAGCAGTTGTTTCAAAATTATTAATGAATTTAATGGCGCTTTTTACACTGTTTTTAATTTTTTTTGAAAAAGATAATCGACCATAACCTAATTTATGACTACACCAGTTAACAGCGGTATTTATTAGGATTAAAAAATCGTACCCTTTACCTCCTAATTTAGCAAGCCATTTTGAATGTTGCATGGTAACATCAAAAACATCTCCGTGAAAGAACCATCCCTTTTTACCATCAATATCAAGTACTACTTTGTTCACGATTTCAAAGCTTCCTAAGCGAAAACCTTTAAACCTACGCAGCATTTCATCGTGATTTCCTGTGATGTAATACACTTTTGTTCCAGAAGTGATGAAATTCATCAGTTGCTTAATGACTTTCATGTGTGGTTTAGGAAAGTAACGTTTGTTAAATTGCCAAATATCAATAATATCACCATTCAAAATTAATATTTTAGGGTTGATGGTTTTTAGATAATTATTGAGTTCAGTAGCTCTACAACCAAAAGTTCCTAAATGTACATCTGATATTACAGCAATATCTAATTTACGTTTTTTGTATTTTTTCATTCTAAGTATACTTCGATGTTTACCAAAGTTACTTTTCGAATGTTTTTAAAAAGTGAAGTAATTATAAATTATTGGTAATAAAATCTTTACTAAAAAGTGTAGTGAATGTTATGTAAAAGTAAAAAGCTCGGTAAAAACCGAGCTTTTTATATAGTTTGTTTGAAGATTACTTATTGTACAATACCCATTCTCCTTTTTCTAATAAAGGAATAGCTTGTTTGTACTTAACTTCTTTTTCTTCACCAGACATTACGTTTTTGATGGTAACTTTTTCGTTACGACCAATTTTTGGTTGTTCACGAACAACTGTTTCTACAGCTTGTTGTTCCTGCGTTTGTTGGTTACGTGCATTGCTAATAGCTTGCTGTGTTGAGTTTTGAACTTCATCTTTACGTAAATCTAATTGCTCACGTTGTTGTTCACGAGCTTCAGATACTTGTGAAGCTTCTTGACTAGGTAGTTTTCCTTTAAATAAGAACGATAAAACTTCTTTATTTACTTTGTCAATCGTTTCTTGGAATAACTCAAAAGCTTCAAACTTATAAACCAATAATGGATCTTTTTGCTCGTACGTAGCATTTTGAACGGTTTGTTTCAGCTCATCCATTTTACGTAAGTGATCCTTCCAGTTTTCATCAATAATTGCTAAAGTGATGTTTTTCTCAAAATCGTTAACTAATGATTTTCCTTCACTTTCGTAAGCTTCTTTTAAATTGGTAACTACCTGTAATGTTTTAGAACCATCTGTAAAAGGAACAACAATACGCTCGTAACGGTCACCTTCGTTTTCAAAAACATTTTTAATTACTGGGAATGCATTTTCAGCATTTCTTTCCGCATCGTTTTTGTAGTGTTCTGTTACTATTTTGTATAGCTTGTCAATTAAATCTTGCTCTGATGTTTTATTGAATTCTTCTTCAGAAAAAGGAGAAGTCATTGCAGAGAAACGAATTAATTCGAATTCAAAGTTTTGGAAGTCTTTAGCACCCTTATTTTGTCTTACAATTGAATCACAGGTATCGTAAATCATGTTTGCAATATCAATCTGTAAACGCTTTCCGTCTAAAGCATGACGACGACGTTTGTATACAAACTCACGCTGTGCGTTCATAATATCATCATATTCTAATAAACGCTTACGAATTCCAAAGTTGTTTTCTTCTACTTTTTTCTGAGCTCTTTCAATAGATTTAGAAATCATAGAATGCTGAATTACTTCACCTTCTTTTAATCCCATTCTATCCATCATTTTCGCAATTCTTTCAGAACCAAATAAACGCATTAAGTTATCGTCTAAAGCTACATAGAATTGAGAAGAACCTACATCTCCTTGACGTCCTGCACGACCACGTAACTGACGGTCTACACGACGAGAATCATGGCGTTCTGTACCAATAATAGCTAAACCACCTGCTGCTTTAACTTCGTCAGATAATTTAATATCGGTACCACGACCAGCCATGTTTGTTGCAATGGTAACTACTCCAGGTTTACCAGCTTCAGCAACTACATCAGCTTCTCTTTTGTGTAATTTTGCATTTAATATATTGTGAGGAATTTTACGAATTTGTAACATTCTTCCTAATAATTCAGAGATTTCAACCGAAGTAGTACCTACTAATACAGGTCTTCCTTCTCCAACTAATTTTACAATGTCTTCAATAACTGCGTTGTATTTTTCACGCGTAGTTTTATAAACTAAATCTTGTTTATCGTCTCTTTGAATTGGTTTGTTTGTAGGAATTTCAACAACATCTAGTTTATAAATTTCCCAGAATTCACCTGCTTCTGTAATCGCCGTACCTGTCATACCAGATAACTTACGGTACATTCTAAAGTAGTTTTGTAAAGTAACGGTAGCAAACGTTTGAGTAGCGTCTTCAATTTTTACATTCTCTTTAGCTTCAATGGCTTGGTGTAACCCATCAGAGTAACGACGACCGTCCATAATACGACCTGTTTGCTCATCTACAATCATTACCTTATTGTCCATAACCACATACTCCACGTCTTTTTCAAAAACCGTGTAGGCTTTTAAAAGTTGGTTCATGGTATGAATGCGCTCACTCTTCACACTAAATTCGCGATATAATTCTTCTTTTTGATCAGCTTTCTCTTCTGGAGTAGCATCGCTTTTATCTATTTGACCAACTTTTACACTAATATCTGGTAAAACGAAGAACGTTTCATTTTTTGTGATATCAGAAAGGTGTGCAATACCTTTATCAGTTAAATCAATTTGATTGTTCTTTTCTTCAATAGTAAACCATAATTCTGCATCAACTTCAGGCATTAGCTTGTTGTTGTCTTGCATGTAAAAGTTTTCAGTTTTTTGAAGAATTTGTTTAACTCCTTCTTGAGATAAAAACTTAATTAAGGCTTTGTTTTTAGGAAGACCTCTGTAAACTCTTAATAATAAGAAACCACCTTCTTTAGTGTCTCCTTCTTTAATTAAACGTTTAGCTTCAGCTAAAACACCTACTAAGTATTTATTTTGAATAGAAACTAAATCGGCAACTAGAGGCTTTAATTCATTAAATTCATGATTGTCTCCTTGTGGTACAGGACCAGAAATAATTAATGGAGTACGAGCATCATCAATTAAAACAGAATCCACCTCATCAATAATAGCATAGTTTGGTGCACGTTGTACTAAGTCTTTTTTAGAGTTAGCCATGTTATCACGCAAGTAGTCGAAACCAAACTCATTGTTAGTTCCGTAAGTAATATCAGCATTATAAGCTTCTCTACGTGCTTCAGAATTTGGTTGGTGGAAATCAATACAGTCAGTACTTAAGCCGTGGAACTCAAAAATAGGAGCCATCCACGCACGGTCACGTTTTGCTAAGTAGTCGTTTACAGTAACAACATGAACTCCGTTACCAGTTAAAGCATTTAAGTATACTGGAAGCGTAGAAACTAAGGTTTTACCTTCCCCTGTCATCATTTCGGCAATTTTACCTTGGTGTAATACAGATCCACCAATTAATTGTACATCGTAGTGAATCATGTCCCAAATTACTTCTTTACCAGCAGCATCCCATGAGTTAGCCCAAAAAGCTTTGTCATCTTCTAAAGTAATGTGTTCTCTAGTAGCTGATAATTCTCTATCAAAAGGAGTGGCAGTTACTTCTAATTCAGTATTGTTAGCAAAACGTTTTGCTGTTTCTTTCACAACAGCAAAGGCCTCTGGCATAATATCTAATAAAACAGCTTCAGATGCTTCGTAAGCTTCGTCTTTTAATTTATCAATTTCAGTATAAATTTCTTCTTGACGATCGATGTCTGCTTTTTTAGCTTCTTCCTCAAGCTCAGCTATTTTATCGTTAAAAAATTTGGTAGCATCTTTAATTTTCGATTTAAATTCGATCGTTTTTGCCCGTAATTCATCATTTGATAAATTGTTTAATGAATTTTCAAAAGATCGTACTTTTTCAACGATCGGTTGTAGTGATTTTAGGTCCTTTTGTTGTTTGTCTCCAACAAATAGTTTTATAATCGAATTTAAAACGCTCATTTGTAAAATATTGTTTTATAGCTAATTAAGTTGTTTTTAATTAGCGTTTTTTGTGTTTTTATTGAGTGCTTAAAAGTAAGCAAAAAAAAAGCCTCTGTAAAAGAGACTTTTTATTATTTATTTTTTCTAGTATTCATCTTCATTCCAAAGATAATCTTCTTCTGTAGGGTAATCTGGCCAAATTTCAATAATAGAATCGTACGCCTCACCTTCATCTTCGATATCTTGTAAGTTTTCTACCACTTCTAACGGTGCTCCAGTACGAATAGCGTAATCAATTAATTCGTCTTTAGTTGCAGGCCAGGGTGCATCTGCTAAATAAGATGCTAATTCAAGTGTCCAATACATTTCTTTATCTGTTTAATAAGATTTTCCGCAAAAATAATTTTTTTTTGTAAAAAGTCAAGTTTTTTTTAAAAAATGTGAAATTAATAATTAAAGAACTTAGTTATAGCTTTTCAGGAATCCATTTAATTTCCTCAGCTTGTAAGTCTTGGGTCAACTTCCGTGCCAACACAAAAAGGTAGTCAGAAAGTCGGTTTAAATACTTTAAAACAGTATCGCTAATTGCCTCTTCTTCGTTTAAAGCCACAGCCAATCGTTCCGATCTACGGCATACGCAGCGTGCTATGTGACAAAATGACACGGTTTGATGACCGCCTGGTAATACAAAGTGTGTCATTTGAGGTAGGTCTTTATTCATAAGGTCAATTTCGTCTTCTAAGAACTGAATTGACTCTTCGTTAATCTTGGGAATATTTAAGCGTTCTTTACCACTTTTTAAGGTTTCCTTTTCTGGAGGAGTAGCTAACATGGCACCTAATGTAAATAAATCGCTTTGAATTTTTGTTAATTTCTTTTTTAGAGTTTCGTCAACGTTTTGGTCTCTAATTAACCCAATGTAAGAGTTAAGTTCATCAACGGTTCCATAACTTTCTATTCTTAAATGATGTTTAGGTACTCGAGTACCACCAAATAGGGCAGTGGTACCCTTATCACCTGTTTTAGTATATATTTTCATATGTTTTTTATTGGTTTGATTAATTATTTTAAGATAGCCAATTTATCTAAAATATAATCAGGACAGCGCATAGGTCTTTTTGTTTTATTGTTAATAAATGCTAACACAGTATTTCCAGTTGAAATTAGGTCGTTATTTTGATTGGTAATTTCATAGTCGAATTCAATTTTTACTGAAGGTGTTTTTTTTAAAATGGTTGTAATGGTTAATTCATCGTCGTATAATGCTGATTTTTTAAAGTTACAAGATAAAGATATAACAGGTAACATGATTCCTGTTTTTTCCATATATTTGTAGGTAACGCCCAGAGAACGTAACCATTCGGTGCGACCAATCTCAAAAAACTGTGCGTAGTTCCCATGGTAAACTACTCCCATTTGATCAGTTTCAGCATACCGAACACGTATAGATGTATAATGTTTTTGCAAAAGATTATTTTATTTTTAATTGCACTAACGTTACGTAAAAAAAAAATAAAAGTCAATAGTGATTTGATTTTTTTATACTGAAATTTATTCACACTTTTGTTCGCCCAGACATTGGTGTTTGGTGTCCCCTAAATCTGAATAAAAATTAACAACTAAAAAATTGATTTTTACCGCATATGACTAAAACAGCCGATTCAGTTTGGATGGAATGTTTGTCTTTTATAAAAGACAACATTAAGCCGCAGGCATATAAAACTTGGTTTGAGCCTATAAAGCCAATTAAATTGGCAGGGGAAGCATTGACGGTTCAGGTTCCTAGTAAGTTTTTTTATGAGTGGCTAGAAGAGCATTACATCAAACTGTTAAGAGTAGCTTTGGTTCGTCAGTTAGGTAATGATGCTAAGCTAATTTATGATGTACGTATGGAAAATACGTATAGTAGTAATAGTCCGCAAACAGTAAAAATACCTAGTTCAAATCGTAATCCGTTAAAACCACAAAAAGTAACCGTTCCGTTAGAATCAAAACGAGAACTAAAAAATCCATTTGTAATTCCTGGCTTGCAAAAAGTAAAGATAGAATCTCAACTAAACCCAAATTATAACTTTGTAAATTTTGTTGAAGGAGATTCAAATAGATTAGCACGTTCTGCAGGTATGGCTGTGGCCAATAAACCAGGAGGAACTTCATTTAACCCATTACTAATATATGGTGGAGTTGGATTAGGAAAAACACACTTAGCTCACGCTATTGGTGTTGAGATTAAAGATAAATATCCAGATAAAACGGTATTGTATATTTCTTCTGAAAAATTTACACAACAGTTTATTGATTCTGTAAAATCAAATACCAGAAATGATTTTATTCATTTCTACCAAATGATTGATGTGTTGATTATTGATGATGTGCAGTTTTTATCAGGAAAAGCTGGTACGCAAGATGTGTTCTTCCATATTTTCAATCATCTACATCAAAATGGAAAACAGGTTATTTTAACTTCGGATAAAGCACCTGTTGATATGCAAGATATCGAACAACGGTTATTATCTCGTTTTAAATGGGGGTTATCAGCTGAGTTACAAGCACCTGATTACGAAACAAGAATTTCAATCTTACAAAACAAATTGTATAGAGATGGTGTTGAAATGCCTGAAGAAATTGTTGAGTATATAGCAAAGAATATAAAGTCGAATGTTCGTGAGTTAGAAGGAGTGATAATTTCAATGATAGCTCAAGCTTCTTTTAATAGAAAAGAGTTTACAATTGAATTAGCAAAGCAGATTGTAGATAAATTTGTTAAGAACACGAAAAAAGAACTGTCTATTGATTACATTCAAAAAGTAGTATCGAAATACTTTGATATGGATGTGGCAACCTTACAGTCAAAAACACGTAAGCGTCATATTGTACAGGCTCGTCAGTTAGCGATGTACTTTGCTAAACGTATGACAAAATCATCGTTAGCAAGCATTGGAAGTCAAATAGGTAAAAGAGATCACGCTACTGTATTACATGCGTGCAAAACTGTAGATAATTTGACTGAAACTGATAAGCAGTTTAAAAAGTATGTAGAAGACTTAACAAAAAAGTTAACTTTATAAACAACGAACCTCACCTAGTGAGGTTTTTTTATGAGTATGAAAAAAATATTAATGGTTTGTTTAGGTAATATTTGCCGATCTCCTCTTGCTGAGGGAATTTTAAAATCTAAATTATCATCTGAAAGTTTTATAGTTGATTCTGCCGGTACTGCGGGTTATCATGTAGGTGAATTACCTGATGGGCGCTCTATTGAAGTAGCTAGAAAATATGGGATAGATATTACCAATCAACGTTCAAGAAAATTTACAAAAGCTGATTTTGATAAGTTTGACATGATTTTTGCAATGGATCAAAATAATTATGCAGATATTGTAGCTTTGTCTGAAAATGAAGAGCAACATGAAAAAGTAAAGATGATTTTGAACGAATTGTATCCTGATGAAAACAGGAGTGTTCCAGATCCTTACTATGGAGGAGGTCAAGGTTTTGAAAACGTGTATAAAATGTTAGACGAAGCGTGTGAAATTATAGCTTCAAAATTAGAACAGAAATAATGAAAGGTAAATTATACTTGATTCCTACAACGTTAGGTGATACTGAACCATTAGAGGTGATGCCATTGTCAGTAAAAAAAGTGGTAGAACAATTAGATTACTTTATTGTTGAAAACGAAAAGTCTGCTCGAAGGTTCATTAAAAGAATTACACCAACAAAATCACAACCTTCATTGGAGTTGATGTTGTTAGATAAGTATTCTGATGATTTAGAAACTAAGAATTATTTAGATGTTTGTGAAAAAGGAATATCAGTAGGTTTGCTTTCTGAAGCAGGTGTGCCAGCTGTAGCAGATCCAGGCGCAAGTATTGTTAAGTTGGCGCATCAAAAAGGGATTCAAGTAGTTCCATTGGTAGGACCTTCTTCTATTTTGTTGGCAATTATGGCGTCTGGTATGAATGGGCAGAGTTTTGCGTTTAACGGATATTTACCTATTGATAAGTCAGACAGAAAAAAAGCAATTAAAGATTTAGAGAAGCTTTCAAAAGAAAAAAATCAGTCACAGCTTTTTATCGAAACTCCTTACAGGAATGAAAAAATGTTAGATGATTTACGCGCTACTTTATCACCAGATACAAGAGTTTGTGTGGCGTGTGATATAACACTTCCAACAGAATATATTAAAACACTAACGGTAAAAGAGTGGAAGAATGTAAAGACTGATTTACATAAACGACCAGCAATTTTTATCATTCATAAATAAAAAAAGCATCGATTTAATCGATGCTTTTTTAATATCTTTAGTTATTGGTTAAACCGTTGGTTTTTTGTTGGCTTTGATGTTGGAAACATCATAACCAGCAAACTTTTTAAGGTATGATTGTATAGAGGTTCCATAGGCATCGTTAAAACGGATAGACCCGTTTGAACGTAAGAACTTTTTTACATTACCAGCGCCACTTAAGTGCGCTGCTGCTAAAATACCAGATTCGGTTATTTTAACTCCATTAATAGTTTTACCAACACTTCTTTTAATGTCTTTTCTTAAAATCCATTTGTTTAATTTACAGTACGCTACAAATGTGCGTTCTTGTAATTCTGGGTTTCTAAGAAAATGAGTGGTATTGTAAATTCTAAATCTCTTTAGGGTTTCTTTACCAAATTGGTATTTCCCTAAATATCCAAGTGTATTAACTACTCTGTACCTACCTTGTGATTCTTTAAAAGCTAAGGCTTCTTTAAATCCTACAAAATCATTTAATAAAAAAGGAATGTTTACCTTTTCTACCTTGTGAATTGGTATTGGCGTTGTTGTAGTAGTTTTTTCTTTTTTAGTTGTAGTCTCTGTAAAACTGGTTAATAATACAAATCCTAAAAATACTAATACTAAATGTCTGATAATTAAATACTTTCTGTTTAGCGCAGCAAAGATACGGTAAATTTTTATAACAGGCTATAAATCAATAATTTACAGTTTTTTAGCTATTGATAATTAAGTTGTTTTCTGGTGTTTTTTTTAGGTAAAAAACAAAAAAAACTATTTTATATTAACTTTTTAATAATGTTTTATTGAAATTGATGAGAATAAAATTTTGTTAATTTATCTCTTTATTCCTTGTTGATTTATCCATTGTTGATATTTCACTGCATTTCGATTGTGTTGTGCTAAAGAGTTAGCAAATTCATGAAAGCCAATTTTATCAACACTAGCACACATGTAGTAATAATTGTGTTTTTGATGGTTTAAAACAGCATCAATAGATGAAATATCTGGCATTGCAATCAAAGTAGGAGGAAGTCCTGTGTTTTTATAAGTATTGTAAGGAGAGTCTATCACTAAATCTTTGTTTAAAACCCTTTTTACAACAAAATCTTGTCCTTTAACTTCTTTAATTGCATATATAACTGTTGGGTCGGCTTGTAAAGGCCAATTATCTCTTAATCTATTTAGATACAAACCAGCCACGACAGGGCGTTCTATTTTTTTAGCTGTTTCTTTCTGAACGATAGAAGCTAATGTAATTACCTCTTCTTTTGAAAGGTTTAGTTTTTTAGCTTTTTCTAACCTAGCAGAAGTCCAAAAACGATTGTATTCGCGTAGCATTTTATCGCGAAATTTTTCAGCAGAAGTATTCCAGTAAAACTCATAACTATTCGGAATGTACATTCCTAATGCAGATTTTTCAGTAAATTTATTGGTAGCTAAAAAAGAAGGATCTTGCATAGCTTGTAATAAAGCAATAGAGTCTGCTTCAATTTGTTCAGCTATTCTTCCTGCTAATTTTTCTAAAGTATCTTGATTGTTGAATGATAGGATAATAGGTGTTTGATTTCCACTACGTAAAAGGTTTACAACATCATTCATATTCATCCCTTTTTTTAATAGGTACTTTCCTCCCTTAGGTTGTGCGAATTTTTTCTTTTCAGCAACCCAAACAAAATTTTCAGGATGTTTAACAAACTCAGAAAGTTGTTTTTTTACATCTATAAAAGAAGCGTCAGAGCCTATATAGATAGCGCCATCTTTAGTAACAGCTTTACCAAAGATTTTTTGATAGTAGTTAAATCCAATAATTCCGCCAATTAAAAAAATAGCAGCAATACCTCCTAAAATAATTTTCTTATTCATTTATTAGTTGAAATAATAGTTCGTCTTTATATGTTTCATTATGAAATATCCAATCTTTTTTAATACCAGTTTGCTTAAAGTCTTGTTTTTCAAAAAGATGTAAGCTACTAGTATTGTCACTAGTGATATTTGCATATAGTTGATGTAAATGCAAATGTATAAAACAGTACTTTATTAGTAACTGTAAAGCTTCAGAGGCAAATCCCTTCTGCTGAAAGTCAGGATGAATTAAAATTCCGATACCAGCTCTTTTATGTTGCGGGTTAAAATCGAACAAATCTATCATCCCAATAGATTTACCAGTCACTTTATCATCAATAACTAATCGTAATTGTTTAGCTTCATAAATATCTAAGTGAGCGTTTTCTAAATATTGCTTCAGTAAAAATTTAGAAAAAGGAGTCTGTGTATGACTCACTTCCCAAAAAGATTCATTATTTTCAATTTGAAATAAAAACTCTAAATCTTCAGGTTCTAAGGCTCTTAACTTGATATGTGTTCCAGTTAACGTATGCACTAAATATTTATTTTACCCTCAAATACAAATGTAGCGGGACCTTTTAAAAATACATTCGAATAAACTCCGTCTTGTTCTTCAAAAGAAACTTCTAATTCCCCGCCTTCAACAGGCAAGATTATAGATGAACTGTTGGTTTTTTTAGTAGCATGCATGGCTATAGCAACGGCAGTAACACCCGTTCCGCAGGCTAAAGTCTCATTTTCTACGCCACGCTCGTAGGTACGTACTTTAAAAGTGTTATTTGTTATTTGTTCTACAAAATTAACGTTGCTACCTTCGGCACCATAAATTTCATTCCTGATTTTTTTTCCATTTGAAAACACGTCATAATTAGCAAGATCGTTTACTAGCTGAACATGGTGTGGAGATCCTGTATTGGTAAAAACGTATTTGTCAAAAATATTCACCTTGTTAACATCAATCATTTGTAAAGAAACAAGGTTGTTAGAAATAGAGGCATGATGCAGCCCGTCAATAGCAATAAAAGTAGTTTCGGTTTCAAAAAGTCCAAGTTTATGAGCAAAAGCCACAATACAGCGTCCACCATTACCACACATAGTACTTTCATTACCATCTGAGTTATAATATACCATTTTAAAATCGGTAGTATTATCTTCTTCAAGTAATATAAGACCATCAGCTCCGATACCAAAGTGTCTATCACATAATTTTGCAATTATGTCAGTTTTATTTTTTGGAAGGGTTTTTGAGCGATTATCAATTATGATAAAATCGTTACCAGTTCCTTGGTATTTGTAAAATTCTAAATCCATAATAAAGGACAAAGATACATATTTTATGAAGGAAAGAGGACTGTTAAATAGCGGTTAAAATCAGTTAAATAGAAGTTAAACACATTTACTTGAAATGTTAAAATTGTATATTTGAAGTATAAAATTTTGTAAGCATATGAAGAAAATTATTGGAACTTTAGGAATTGCGATTTTAGGAGGCGCAATAGCACTTGCAGGATACAAAACACTAATAGAAGAACCGCAAGTAATAGTAGAGAAAGAGGTAGAGCCAACAATGCAAACTGTAAAGGCAAGTTATACACCAACAATAATAAACTCAACATCAACACCAACAGATTTTACAGAAGCAGCTGATAAAACAGTACATGCGGTGGTTCATGTTAAAAATACATCTATAAGAACACAACAAGATCCTTATAGTTTTTTCTTTGGAGGAAATGGTACAAGGAAATATCAACAAGTTGGTACAGGTAGCGGTGTAATTATTTCTCCTGATGGATATATTGTAACTAATAATCATGTGATTGAAGGAGCAAGTGATATTGAGATTACGTTAAACAATCAGAAAAAAATAAAAGCGGAATTAATAGGGGCTGATAAAGCGAATGATATAGCATTGTTAAAAGTAGAAGCTGACTTTGAATTACCAAATTTACCTTTTGGAAATTCTGATAATATTAAAGTAGGAGAATGGGTATTAGCAGTAGGAAATCCCTATAATTTAACATCTACTGTTACTGCAGGTATTGTAAGTGCAAAAGGGCGTGATTTAAATGGTAACACAAACATAGATTCATTTATTCAAACAGACGCTGCTGTAAATCCAGGAAACAGTGGAGGAGCGTTAGTGAATACAAGAGGTGAATTAATAGGAATCAATACAGCTATTTCTTCAAGAACAGGCTCTTTTATAGGGTATTCATTTGCAGTACCTTCAAACATTGCTAAAAAAATAGTAGATGATTTACTAGAGTTTGGAATGGTACAACAAGCTGTTTTAGGAGTTAATGTAGATATTGAAGCAGTAAATATTGAAGGAGTAAAAATAGGAGAAGTTTTAGAAGAAGGAGGGGCTAAAAAAGCTGGCTTGGAAGAAGGAGATATTATAACAAAAGTAAACGATATAAAGATTTCTAAGTTTTCAGATTTAAAAGGACAGTTAACGGCAAAAAGACCTGGAGAATATGTGAATTTAACAATTGATAGAGATGGAGAAGAGTTGACTAAAGTAGTTAAATTAACCAAGCTTATAAAGTTGCCAGTAAGTAGAGTTTTAGAAACAGAGTTTGAAGATCTTACAAAAGAAGATAGGGAAAAGTTTAAATTAGATGGGGGAGCTAAAATTAAAAGAACTCAAAATATAGCTTTTAAACAATTTGAAGTAGGAAAAGGGTATATTTTAACCAAAATTAATGGGAAAAAAGTAAGTAATGCAAAAGAAGCTGTTGGTATGTTAGATCGTTCGTATGGTAGTGGTAAAAGGCTTTTATTAGAGATGATTAGTCCATCAGGTCAAATAGAGCGATTTAGGTATTAGGTTAATGAAAAAAATATTTAGAAGAATAAACTATATATACTAAATAAAAAAAGTCCTGTTAAAACGATTTTTAACAGGGCTTTTTTCTTTTGTAAAACCAACAAGAAATAAAGAAGAAATACCTATTTTTGCAAAAATTTTTTAATTTTAGTTAACACACAACTATGTCAACAATAACAAATTACGAAAAAGAAGTAGTAAATCAAGCACAAGTTCGAAGAGCTACGGTTGAGTTTATAAACATCGTTAACGATTTATGGTACGATAAATCTATCGAGTTAGTATTATTTAGAAATCCATTGGTAGATAAAAGAGCTAGTGAGGTTTTAAATTTAATCGATTATGCTAAAGAGTTTGTAGCGAAGCCAATAACAATAGAAGATGCTTTAGAAATAGCTAAATCAATTCAATCAATTGATTTACCACCATCAAAATTAGATATTGGTAAATTAGCATACGAATATCATTTACAAGATGAAGCATCGGTAGATAAAATAGCTTTTGTAAAAGAGCAATTAAAAGATGCTACTGAAGCAGAAAATATTCAACCAAAAGACGTAGTATTATACGGTTTTGGACGTATTGGTCGTTTATTAGCTCGTGAGTTGAGCAGTAAAATGGGTAAAGGTTCTCAATTACGATTAAGAGCTGTAGTAACTCGTGGTAAAATAGATCAAACAGTATTAGAAAAAAGAGCTTCTTTGTTAAGTGTAGATTCTGTACATGGAGATTTCTTAGGAACAGTTCAGGTAGATGCTGATAACAACGCTTTAATCATTAACGGTACAACTGTTTACATGATTTCTGCTGCACAACCAGAAGATATTGATTATACGCAATATGGAATTAACGATGCGTTAATTATTGATAACACAGGAGCTTTTAGAGATGAAGAAGCATTAAGTCGTCACTTAAAAGCAAAAGGAGCAAGTAAAGTATTATTAACAGCTCCAGGTGCAGGTGTACCTAACATTGTTCACGGTGTAAACCATGAAGAAAATAACCCTGATAATATCGATATTTTCTCAGCAGCTTCATGTACTACCAATGCTATTACACCAGTATTAAAAGTGTTAGAAGATAACTTCGGAATAAAAAAAGGACACTTAGAAACAATTCATGCATATACAAACGATCAAAACTTGGTTGATAACATGCATAAGAAATACCGTAGAGGTAGAGCTGCTGCGTTAAACATGGTAATTACAGAAACAGGGGCAGGAAAAGCAGTAGCAAAAGCATTACCAGCATTAGCAGGTAAGTTAACCTCAAGTGCTATTCGTGTACCAGTGCCTAACGGATCGTTAGCAATCTTAAACTTACAATTAAATACTCCAGCAACAGTAGAGTCAGTAAACGCTATCATGAAGCAGTATGCCTTAGAAGGAGATTTGGTAGAGCAAATTCAATACTCATTAAGTAATGAATTAGTGTCTTCTGATATTGTAGGAACAACAGCACCATCTATTTTCGACAGTAAAGCAACAATAGCTGACGGAGATACTATCGTAATTTATGTATGGTACGATAATGAATATGGTTATTCACATCAAGTAATGCGTTTAGCAAAGCATATAGCTAAAGTACGTCGTTATACCTATTATTAATATAATTTTAAAAGTATATAAAAAGCTGAAGTATTGATTTACTTCAGCTTTTTTATTATATTTGAATAAAGAATAACCCCTAAATATCCCCTTAATGAAAAAAGTAGTAATATTACTATTTCTAGTGCTTGGTGTTAGCTCACTAAGCCATTCACAAGAACTGAGAACATTAGTGTCTGGTAAGTGGTTCGTAGATTCAATGAAAATTGGAAATGAAAAATTCGAGTTTTTGAATGGTAGTAATTGGCTAGAATTAAACTCTGATGGAAGGTATCATGTAATGATGAGTAATAAAGAAGAGAATGGTACATGGAAATTGATAACCGATAAAAATGAGTTAGAGTTTGATGATAAAAGCTTTGATAAAAATTTAAAAATTGAAAAAATTAGTGAAACAATGTTATTAGTTTCAGCAAAAAATGAAGAAACCATCTATACTATGTGGTTAAAAAAATAAACTATACACATAGTTTATTTTTTAACGACCGAGGTAAGGGATTACCTCGGTTTTTTGTTTTTTACTCGTATACTACTTTAGTGTATACCACTCGTATCTTTTTATTAAATTAGCATCAAAATAAAAAAAAATGAAAGTAGTACTTACACCAATGTTGTTATTATTTGCAGCAATAACAACCGCACAATCCAAATTACCATATTACGAAATTCCAAAAGAAGAAAAAGAGTTTACTGCGGGTTCTGTGATTAGTAGAATGATAGATGGATTAGGATTTCGTTATTATTGGGCGACAGAAGGTTTAACTGAGAAAGATTTAGAGTATAAACCAAGCACTGAAGCAAAAACGACAGGAGAAACAATAGATCATGTGTTAAGTTTATCGCAGGTAATTTTAAATGCTGCTTTAAGTAAACCTAATGAAAAAAAACAGGTTAAAATGACCTTTGGTGAAAAAAGAAAAATAACCTTAGAAAACTTAAAACGAGCTAGTGATATTTTAAGAAGTAGTGATGATGTGTCACAATTCAAAATAATCTTTGGAGAAAAAGAATTTCCATTATGGAATGCAATTAATGGTCCAATAGCAGATGCTATTTGGCATGCAGGTCAGTTAGCTTCATTCAGAAGAGCATCAGGAAACGCAATCAATTCAAAAATAAATCATTTTACAGGTACCGTTAGAAAATAATTTAATGACAGTTCAGGAGAAGATACAACAATTAAGAGAAGAGTTACACAAACATAATCATAGTTATTATGTGTTGGATGCACCAACCATATCAGATTATGAATTTGATATTAAGTTAAAAGAGCTTCAGCAGTTAGAAGACGAAAATCCAGAATATTTTGATTCAAATTCCCCAACGCAACGAGTAGGAGGAGAAGTAACTAAAAACTTTGAAACGGTTACTCACAAACATAGAATGTATTCGTTAGACAATTCGTATTCTAAAGAAGATTTGTTAGATTGGGAAAAACGTGTCCAGAAAATTTTAGGAACCGATGAAGTTGAATATACCTGTGAATTAAAATACGATGGAGCTTCAATAAACCTTACTTATGAGAATGGTGAGTTTGTACAAGCAGTTACTCGTGGAGATGGTTTTCAAGGAGATAATGTAACAACCAATATTCGTACGATAAAATCCATTCCATTATTGCCAAATAGTGATTTTGTGAGAGATTTTGAAATGCGAGGAGAAATCATTTTACCGTTAGACGGATTTAATAAAATGAATGAAGAACGTATTGCGAATGATGAAGAACCTTATAGAAATCCGCGTAATACCGCTAGTGGAAGCTTGAAGTTACAAGATAGTGCAGAAGTAGCAAAACGCCCGTTAGATTGTTTGTTGTATCAATTAGTAACGAGAGAACGTAAATATGCTTCACATTTTGAAAGTTTAGAAGCTGCAAGAAAAGTTGGGTTTAAGATTCCAGACACAATTGTTTTAGCCAAATCGATAGAGGATGTATTAAACTTTGTAAACGAGTGGGATGTTAAACGTCATACGTTACCTTACGAAACGGATGGAGTAGTGGTGAAAGTAAATTCGTTTCAGCAACAAGACGAACTAGGTTATACTTCAAAAGCACCTCGTTGGGCAATCGCTTATAAATTTAAGGCAGAGCAAGTTTCAACAGTATTAAATGAAATTACCTATCAAGTAGGTAGAACAGGAGCAATAACACCTGTAGCAAACTTAGAACCTGTACAATTAGCTGGAACGATTGTAAAAAGAGCTTCATTACATAACGCCGACCAAATAGCAAAGTTAGATGTACGAGTAGGAGACACTGTTTTTGTAGAAAAAGGAGGAGAAATTATCCCGAAAATTATAGCTGTTGATTTAACAAAGCGACCAGAAGACTCTGTTCCTACGCAATATGCAACCCATTGCCCCGAATGTAATACTGAATTAGTCAGAACTGAAGGAGATGCAAAACATTATTGTCCGAACGAATTTGGATGTGCACCGCAAATTACAGGTAGAATCAAGCATTTTATCAGTAGAAAAGCCATGGATATTGATGGCTTAGGAGGAGAAACGGTTGATTTATTACGCAAAGAAGGACTGATAAAGAACTACGCAGATTTATATGACTTAACGGTAGCACAAGTTGTTCCGTTAGAGCGAATGGCTGAAAAATCAGCACAAAATATGATTGAAGGAATTGAAAAATCAAAAGAAGTTCCGTTTGAAAAAGTGTTGTTTGCTTTAGGAATCCGTTTTGTAGGTGAAACTGTGGCTAAAAAGCTAGCAAAACATTTTAAGTCAATCGATAATTTAATGAATGCCGATTTGGAAACCTTAATTGCTGTTGATGAAATTGGTGATAGAATAGCACAAAGTATTATTGATTTTTCGAACAATTTAGGGAACATAGACTTAATAAACCGATTAAAATCACACGGAGTTCAACTAGAAGTTTCAGCAGAAAGTTTAGAAGGACAAACAGATAAGTTAGCTGGGAAAGTATTTGTCGTTTCAGGAGTTTTTCATCAAATGAGTAGAACTGAACTTAAAAAAGCAATTGAAGACAACGGTGGTAAGGTGTCGAGTTCCATTTCTAAAAAAACTACATATATTGTAGCAGGTGATAATATGGGGCCGAGTAAGCTTACCAAAGCTGAAAGCCTGGGAATTCCCATTATTTCAGAACAAGATTTTATTGATACGATTGCTTAGTTTTTAGACAGTAGACGACAGTAGATAGTGAAAATTAAAAACTAATTTATCTAACACCTAACACAAAAAAATGACCAAACAAACTAAAATAACCCTAGCTTCCATCGTTTTTTTATTGGTTGCTATTACCGATCTGTATGCAGTAATTACACAAAATAAAACAATAGAAATGATTTTTAAACCGTTATTAATGACATCACTAGCGGTAGTGTATTTGGTATCGGTAAGTAAGCATCGTTTCTGGTTGTTATCGGCTTTGTTTTTTTCGTTTTGGGGTGATGTTTTCTTGCTTGATAAAACAAACTTTTTTGTATTTGGTTTGGCCTCGTTTTTAGTAGCACATGTTGTTTATATTAAAATAACGACAAGCTTTTTGTATAAGGATTCAGTAGTTAAAATACTAACATCAGCAGTTCCCTTTGTATTGTTATTTGTGGGACTCTTAGGTTTAATTTATAATAATTTAGGAGACATGTTGCTACCTGTATTGGTGTACGGAATAGCTATTTCAACTTTTGGAACAGCAGCATTACTAAATTATCGTCAGCAAAAAAACACAGCGAATTCATGGTTGTTGTTAGGAGCTATTTTGTTTATTGCTTCTGATAGCCTTATAGCATTGAATAACTTTTATACACCTAAAAGGTTGTTTGATATTGCTATAATTATCCTGTATATCGTTTCTCAATATCTAATTGTTAAAGCAGTTGTAGCAAAAGAAAATTAAAAACTACTGACATAGGGTTGACATAGCGGCACTTTATTTTTGTTTAAAATAAAAAGCATAATGAATACAGGACAAAATGAACCGTTTTACGTGGTAGGAATTTCAGTAAGAACTACTAACGAGAATCAACAAGCAGCAAAAGATATACCTGCTTTATGGCAACGGTTTATGTCGGAGAATATAGTTGAACAAATCCCAAATAAACTTTCAAATGAAGTATACGCTGTGTATACGGATTATGAATCAGATTATACTAAGCCATACACAACAATCATCGGTTGTAAGGTAAGTGAAATAGGTAATATCCCAGAAGGGTTTGTGTGTAAAAAAATAGCAGCACCAAACTATAAAACATATGCAGCAAAGGGAAGCTTAACAGAGAATATTGTCTATAACAAATGGTTAGAAATTTGGAATGAAGATATAAAAAGAGCTTATACTTCCGATTATGAGTTGTATGGAGCAAAAGCATCAGACCCAACAAATGCAGAAGTAGAAATATTTATAGGAGTAAATTAATCAAAAAGGGCAGTTTTAGAACTGCTCTTTTTAATTTAAATTAATGTTTATTTCTAACAAAAGGTATATTATTTCTATTAAAAATTAATAGAATAACTCCAGAGATAAAAGTTACGATAGCACTAATAAACAAAATGCCACCATCGCCATCGTGTTCAATACCTAAAATAGTTAAGTGGCTCATAATTGCTCCACCCATTAAACCAATAGTTAATAAGGCTCCTAACCAAGTTTTTTTAGGGATAAATAAAAGTACGGAAGCAATTAATTCAAAAACACCTGTACCTATTCGCATATAAGCCTCATTATCTCCAGCTATTTTAATAAATAAATCAATGCTTTCTTGAGCTCCAGTAAATTTAAAAAATAATGTTTGAAGCATTATAATAGCAGCTATCAGTTTTAAAATTAAAAGAATATATTTTTTCATACATAATAAAAATCTATTTACTTAGACGTTATAATTCTTAATGCTTACATAAACTAAAAACAATACTTTTGTAAGTATGAAAAAAATAGTATTAGTCCTATCCGTTTTTGGTTTACTTGCTTGTAAAAAGCAAAAAACAACACTTAAGTTTTTAGACGAGTATTTGATAAAAGATTCTTTAGTTATCAATAACACTGTTATCGGTGGAATTTCTGGAATTGATTATTACAATAACAACTACTATATGGTAGTGGATGATGCTACAAATCCAAGAATTTTAGTAGGAGATATTATTGTTAAAAATGATTCAATACAATCGGTAAATTTTGAAGATGTTATTATAGTTGATACTATAAGTAAGTTTACTAAAAACCATGTATTGGATTTAGAATCTGTATTCGTAGATAACGGAACCATAAATTTAGTAAGTGAAGGGTCTATTCAATATAAAAAAGACCCAAGTATATTTGAAATAGACACAAAAGGAAACTTTAAACAAGGGGTAGAAATACCTAATTATTTCAAAGCAACATCCAAAGCGAAACCAAAGCATAACGGTGTTTTTGAAAGTTCTTCAAAAAGTTTTGACGGAAAAGGTTTCTGGGTAGCAATGGAAGCTCCTTTAGAAGCAGATGGAGAAGAGCCTACATTTCACGAAACACAATCTCCTATCAGAATTACCTATTTTGATAACGAATCAAAAAAAGCGACCAAACAATTTGCATATCAATTAGAAAAAATTGATAAACCAGCTAAAGGAAAAATAAACCTAAACGGAACTACAGCTATTTTAGAATACCGAAAGAATCAGTTTTTTATAATTGAAAGAGCATATCAAAGTGGTTATGGTAGCCATGGAAATGTAGTTAGAATTTTTAAAGCAACTATAGATAAAACTTCAACAAATACATTAGAAAATCAATCTTTAAAAAACGAAAAATATACACCATTAAAAAAAGAGCTGTTATTTGATTTTAGTACTGTTAAAAATCAATTAACCGATGGGATAATAGATAACATTGAAGCGATTACTTTTGGTCCAATATTGCAAAACGGAAATAAATCGTTAATCTTGGCTGCTGATGATAATTTTCAGTTGTATGGAAGGCAATTAAATCAATTTTTATTATTAGAAATTGATGAGAAATAATATAAATTAGCTACTCGTAATTTTTACAGATGATAAGTACCCTAAAGAAGAAATCTATTCAGAAAGCATACGACAAACTAGTTGTAAAAAAAGAGAATATCCCTCATAAAGAAACCAAAGTTAAAAGTGTAGCAATATTGCTAGATAATGAAGCTTTAGTAAATGTAGTAATAGCCAACTTAACAAACATTTTTCCTTTTCAAAAAACAGACATAAGAGTACTAGTTTGTAAAGAGTACTCAAAAAAGGAGGAACCCTCTCCAGAGTTTTTTACCGAAAAAGATTTTGGTTTCAAAGCGAGTTTAAAATCCGACAATTTAAAAGATTTCGTTAAAAACAAATACGACCTACTTATAAACTATACAAAAACGTCAAACTTATTAACGAATATGGTAACTTTGTTGTCACAAGCAGATTTTAAAGCAGGTTTTGCAGAAATTGACGATAGATTGTACGATATAGTAGTATCTGATGCTAGTTTTAACGAAGCTGTTTTAAACCAAGAATTAAAAAAATACCTAACGATTTTAAATAAAATATAATGCAAAAGTTTGTAGGAACTGGAGTAGCTTTAGTAACTCCTTTCAATGAAGATTTAAGTGTAGACTTTGAAGCACTTAAAAAGTTAGTAAATTACAATATTGAAAACGGTACAAACTATTTAGTAATAAATGGAACTACTGGAGAAAGTGCAACAATTACTAAAGAAGAAAAATTAGAAATAATAAAAGTAATTGCTGAAGAAAATAAAGGGCGTTTACCTTTAGTTTTAGGGGTTGGAGGAAACAACACACAAACTGTTGTTGAAGAACTACAATCTTTAGACTTATCGGAAATAGACGGAATTTTATCAGTAGCCCCGTATTATAGCAAACCAACTCAAGAAGGGTTCTATCAACATTACAAAGCAATTTCTTTAGCGAGCCCTAAGCCAATTATTATGTATAATGTTCCTGGTAGAACAGCAAAAAATATGGAGCCAGCAACAACGTTACGATTAGCAAGAGATTTTGAAAACATTGTTGCAGTTAAAGAAGCAGGAAACAATCAACAACAATACTATGAGTTGTTAAAAGATAAGCCTGAAGACTTTTTAGTAATTTCAGGTGATGATGATTTGGCTGTTGGGGTAACTTTAGCAGGTGGAGCAGGAGTTATTTCTGTAATAGGACAAGCATTACCAAAAGAGTTTTCAAAAATGATTCAGTTAGGGTTAGAAGGAAAAGCAAAAGAAGCTTACGAACTTCATTATAAATTAATGGATATAGTAAGCCTAATTTTTGAAGAAAACAATCCAGCAGGAATTAAAGCGGTATTACAAAAATTAGGAATTTGTTTAGATGAAGTACGTTTACCATTAGTAACAGCTTCAGAAGAACTACAAACAAAAATATCAGACTTTATAGATAATCTATAAACTGTCTAAACAAAAATAAAGAATGCAAAAGGCTACAATTTCGTTATTGTAGTCTTTTTTTAGCATCTTTGTATAAAGAGTAATTTTTAAAGTAGAAAATATGTTATCAAAAGTAATAGAACAAGCATTAAATGATCAAATAAGAGTAGAAGCAGAGTCTTCTCAAATATATTTAGCTATGGCATGTTGGGCAGAAGTTCAAGGTTTTGAAGGTGTATCACAATTTATGTACGCACATTCAGATGAAGAGCGTATGCACATGTTAAAGTTAGTAAAATTCGTAAACGAACGAGGTGGACATGCTCATATTTCTGATTTAAAAGAACCACCAGCAAAATTTGGCTCTTTTAAAGATATGTTTCAAACATTGTTTGATCATGAGGTAATGGTATCTAAATCGATAAATGATTTAGTACATATCACATTACAAGAAAAAGACTATGCAACACATAACTTTTTACAGTGGTATGTATCTGAGCAAATTGAGGAAGAAGCATTGGCACGTAATATTTTAGATAAAATTAATTTAATTGGAGACGATAAAGGAGGGTTGTATTTATTTGATAATGATGTAAAGCAAATAGTAGCTCAATCTGCATCAGGAGCACAGGAATAAGATTAACAAACATTTAGGAGTTCTTTGGAAAAATTATAACAGATTTTGTAGTTTCTTGTAAATCTCATTTATGAGATAAAAAATCGTTTTAATAATCCATAATTAATCACTAATTTTGCCAGATGCAAAAAATGAAAAATCTAGCGTATATTGCTGTAATGCTTTTAGTACTTTCTTCATGTGGAGAGTATCAAAAAGTATTGAATAAAGGAACTGTAGAAGAACAATACAAAATGGCTGTAAAAATGTACGAAGCTCAAAAGTACAGTAAAGCTTTACGTTTGTTTGAAAAAATAACACCTTCATACAGAGGTAAACCTCAAATGGAGCGTATTCAATTTATGGTTTCTCAATCTAACTTTAATGAGAAAAATTACGGGTTGGCAGGATATTACTTTAATAGATTTACTGGAAATTACCCAAAAAGTTCAAAAAGAGAAGAAGCCGCTTTTTTATCAGCTTTAAGTTATTACAAAGCAGCTCCTAGCTTTAGTTTAGACCCAACAGATACAAATAAAGCTTTAGAGGCCTTTCAAAAGTTTATAGATAATTATCCAGATTCAGATAAATTAGAAGAGGCTAACAAGTATCATGCTGAATTGAGAGCAAAACTAGAAAAGAAATCTTTTGAGATAGCAAAAACATATTATAGAACTGCTGAATATGACTCTAGAAATTACAAAGCGGCAATTGTAGCTTTTGATAATTTATTAGAAGATTATTTAGGAACTAAGTATAAAGAAGAAGCTTTATATTATCGTTTAAAAGCAGCACACGATTTAGCTATAAGAAGTAGACAAAGGAGAAAAGCAGAAAGGATAAAAAATGCTATCAAGGCATACGAAAAATTAAAAAGAAATTTTCCTGAATCAAAATTCATGGAAGAATCAAACGAAATGTTAGCAACATTAAACAAAGAACAAGAACAATTAGCTAAAAGTTAAAAAATGGATTATAAAGAAACGAAAGCGCCGTTAAGTACCGTAACTTATAATAAAGAAGCTATCGAGGCTCCAACACATAATATTTATGAAGCTATTTCTATTATAGCAAAGAGAGCTACACAAATTAATTCTGATTTAAAGAAGGAATTAGTTGACAAGTTAGATGAGTTTGCTACCTATAATGATAGTTTAGAAGAAGTTTTTGAAAATAAAGAACAAATCGAAGTTTCTAAATTCTATGAGCGTTTACCTAAACCACATGCTATTGCAGTAGAAGAGTGGTTAAATGAGAAGGTATACTATAGAACTCCAGAGACAAAATAATATGTCTGTACTAAGCGGTAAAAAAGTTTTACTTGGTGTTACCGCCGGTATAGCGGCATATAAAACAGCGAGTTTAGTTCGCTTGTTTATAAAATCAGGCGCAGAAGTCAAAGTAATTATGACTCCTGCGTCTAAAGATTTTATAACACCTCTTACACTTTCCACCTTATCAAAAAATCCAGTTCATTCTACCTTTTATGATAAAGAAGATGAAAATGAATTGTGGAATAATCATGTAGATTTAGGTTTGTGGGCAGATTTAATGTTAATAGCCCCAGCTACAGCAAATACCTTATCTAAAATGACAAATGGTACTTGCGATAATTTATTATTGGCAACCTATTTATCAGCAAAATGTCCAGTGTATTTTGCTCCTGCGATGGATTTAGATATGTACCAACATCCATCAACAAAAACTAGTTTAGAAAGTTTACAAAGTTTTGGAAATATATTAATTCCTGCTACTTCGGGTGAATTAGCAAGCGGATTGGTTGGAGAAGGTCGTATGGCTGAACCAGAAGACATTGTTGACTTTATAGAGAAAGATATTGTATCTAAACTACCGCTTCGAGGGAAAAAAATGCTAATTACTGCAGGTCCAACCTATGAAGCAATAGATCCTGTTCGTTTTATTGGAAATCATTCTTCAGGTAAAATGGGGTTTGAAATTGCAAAAACAGCGGCTAATTTAGGAGCTGAGGTGTTTTTAGTAGCAGGTCCTTCTCATCAACAAGTACATCATTCTTTTATTCATAGAATAGATGTGAAATCAGCTCAAGATATGTATGAAACATGTCATAAGTACTTTGCTGAGGTTGATATAGCTGTGTTATCGGCAGCAGTTTCAGACTATCGACCAAAAAATGTAGCTACTCAAAAAATAAAAAAGAAAGAAGCAGCGTTAAGTATTGAGTTAGAACCAACTAAAGATATCTTAAAATCTCTAGGAGAAATTAAGAAAAAACAGTTGTTAGTTGGTTTTGCATTAGAAACGAACGATGAGGTACAAAACGCAAAAAGTAAGCTTACACGCAAAAATTTAGATTTTATTGTATTAAATTCGTTACGTGATAAAGGTGCTGGTTTTGCAACCGACACCAATAAAATTACAATTATTGATGCTGATTTTAATGAAAAATCATTTGATTTAAAATCAAAAAAAGCAGTGTCAAAAGATATCGTTAACGAAATAATACAAAAATTAAATGCGTAAGTTTTTCTTTATAGTTTTTCTTTTTTCAGTTGCTTTTTCTTCTTATTCACAAGAGTTGAATGCTACTGTAATTATCAATTCAGATAAAGTACAAAGTAGTAACAAGCAAGTTTATCAAACGTTACAAAAAGCATTAACAGAGTTTATTAATGATAAACAATGGACAAATAAAAATTTTAAGCAACAAGAACGAATCAACTGCGCATTCAATATTATCATAAACGAGCAAAACGGGAGTAATTTTTCAGGAAGTTTACAAGTGCAGTCAACACGACCTGTATATAACTCAACCTACGCTACACCTGTTTTAAATATTAATGATACAAACTTTAACTTTCGTTATAATGAGTTCGATCCGTTAATTTACAATCCAACTATTTACGAATCTAATTTAATCTCTACAATTGCTTTTTATGTGTATACAATATTAGGAGTTGATACAGATACCTTTGCTTTGAAGGGAGGAGAGACTTATTTAAAACAAGCGGAAAACATTATGTTGCTGGCGCAATCTAATGGAGAGTCTGGTTGGCAAAATCAAGTAGGAAAACAAAATCGTTTTGCTTTAATAGATAATTTATTGTCTTCTAAATTTAGTGCCTTACGAAGTATCTACTACAATTATCACCGTAACGGTTTCGATAATTTTGCTGATAATAAAAATTCAGCTAAAGAAGCAATTGAAAAAAGTGTTTTAGATTTAGACAAACTACACAATATTACTATTGGTAATTATATGATTCGCGTTTTCTTAGATGCTAAAGGAGATGAAATAGTAAATGTTTTTTCTGATGGTAGTGCATCGAGAAATCAATCACAAATGATAACAGTTTTAAATAAGATTGCACCTACTTATAAAGATAAGTGGAAGAAATTACAGTAGTATTAGACTTGTTATAGGCTTAAATGTAACGTTTATAAGCTGTTGAAAAATCAATAGACTTCCTTTGTTTTAGTTTGACTTAATTCATTCAAAATTCTTACTTTTATTTTTTACAAAAGAATAGAATTTGCTTACACATTTATCTATACATAATTATGCGTTAATCAATCAGTTAACGATTGATTTTACGAACGGTTTATCTATCATAACAGGTGAAACTGGAGCAGGGAAATCCATTTTATTAGGAGCTTTAGGGCTTGTAATGGGGAACCGTGCCGACTTAACTGCTTTAAAAAACACAGAAAAAAAATGTGTTATTGAGGCTCAATTTTCTGTTGAAGGATATGCTTTACAAGAGTTGTTTAAAGAGTTAGATCTTGACTATGAACAAGAAACCATAATTCGAAGAGAAATTTTGCCTTCGGGCAAGTCGAGAGCTTTTGTTAATGATACACCAGTTACTTTATCGATATTAAATGCTTTAAAAACAAAGCTCATTGATATTCATTCGCAACATCAAACCATGCAGTTGTCAGATGTATCTTTTCAATTCTCTGTTATTGATGCCTTAGCAAAAAATCAAGCTAAAATAGCATCGTATAAAAGAGGCTTGCGTACGTATAACAAATTACGAAAAGAGCTGAAAGTACTTCAAGAAGAAACTGAGAAATCGAAAGAGCAGTACGAGTACAATTTACATTTGTTTAATGAGTTTGAAGAGGCTAATTTAAAAGAAGGAGAACAAGAAGTTTTAGAAGAAAAGTTAGATAAATTAAACAATATTGAAGAAATAAAGTTGAACTTATCTGAAGCTTTAGGTGTTTCGATTAATGAAGAAATAGGAATTCAAACATTGCTAAACTCTTTAGAGAGTAAACTGCAAAAAATTAGTTCTTTTTCTAAGCAATATGAAGAGTTAGCGAATCGAGTAACAAGCGTGAAAATTGAGTTAGATGATGTAGTTACTGAGTTAGAAAGTGCGAATGAAGAAGTTGAATTTAATCCGAATGAAATTGAAGAACTAAATGATAGGTTACAACTTATTTACAACCTTCAAAAGAAACATTCAGTATCAACTATAAGTGAATTACAAGAAATTCATGCATCATTATCTGAAAAAGTAGCACAGGTTGAAGATGCAGGAGGAATAGTGGCTCAAAAAGAGGCAGAAATTAAAGAGGTAGCTAAGAAGTTAGATGACGTAGCAAAAATGATTACGACATCTAGAAATAAAGTAATTCCGAAGTTGAAAAAAGATTTAGAATATCTTTTGTCGGAATTAGGAATGCCAAATGCTCGTTTTGCAATTGAATTACTAGCTTCTGAAGAATATTTATCTAACGGAAAAGACAATTTACAATTTTTATTCTCAGCAAACAAAGGAGGTAATTTTGGAGAATTGAAAAAGGTAGCATCAGGTGGAGAATTATCTCGCATCATGTTATCGATTAAAAAAATACTATCAGAAAACATACAACTACCAACCATTATTTTTGATGAGATTGATACCGGAGTTTCAGGGGAAGTATCTAATAAAATTGCAAAAATAATGCAAGATATGAGTGCTCATATGCAGGTAATAACTATAACACATTTACCTCAAATAGCTTCAAAAGGAGTGCAGCACTATAAAGTGTTTAAAGGAGAGGAAAAAGGAGTAACAACTTCTAATTTAAAGTTATTGTCAGAAGACGAGCGTATTAGAGAAATAGCAGAAATGTTAAGCGGAAAAGATGTTTCTGAAAGTGCTCTAATTCATGCAAAAGAATTATTAAATTAAGAGTATATTTGCTTTCAAAACAAACAACGATAGACTAAAATATTTTAAATATGTATAATTTATTAAAAGGAAAAAAAGGAATCATTTTTGGAGCATTAGATGAGAATTCTATTGCATGGAAAGTAGCAGAACGCGCTCATGAAGAAGGAGCAGAGTTTGTATTAACCAACGCACCAATAGCAATGCGTATGGGAGGTATTAAAGACTTAGCAGCAAAAACCGGATCTGAAATTATTCCTGCTGACGCCACTTCTATGGAAGATTTAAACAACTTGGTTGAAAAATCTATGGAAATTTTAGGAGGGAAAATCGATTTCGTTTTACACTCTATCGGTATGTCAGTTAATGTACGTAAAGGTCGTCATTATACAGATTCTAAATACGATTTTACAACGAAAGGATGGGATGTTTCAGCAGTATCTTTTCATAAAGTAATGAACGTTTTATATAATAAACAAGCCATGAACGAGTGGGGTAGTATTGTTGCATTAACGTATATGGCAGCACAACGTGTATTCCCAGATTATAACGATATGGCTGATAATAAAGCGTATTTAGAAAGTATTGCTCGTAGTTTTGGATATTTCTTTGGAAGAGATCATAAAGTACGTGTAAACACAATTTCTCAATCGCCAACGCCAACAACAGCAGGTCAAGGAGTAAAAGGATTTGACGGATTTATTTCGTATGCTGAAAAAATGTCTCCGTTAGGAAATGCTACAGCTTTAGAATGTGCTGATTATACAATCTCATTATTCTCAGATTTAACTAAGAAAGTAACGTTACAAAACTTATTCCACGATGGAGGTTTCTCTAATATGGGAGTAAGTGATGCGGTAATGGAAAGGTTTACTGAAGAGTAAATTAACTTGTGCCTTAAGCGTAGTCGGAAAGGTTCCGAAAGAATATATAATTAAATGCAAATCGTTAGATTTGCATTTTTTATTGATAGTTACAAATGAGCAATATTTTACACATAGAAAAGGAGTTAAAATCCTTAAGACAACAGCTTAAAGAACATGAGTTATATAATTCGTTAAATGATATAAATGATGTAAAATTATTTATGGAATCACATGTGTTCGCTGTGTGGGATTTTATGTCGTTATTAAAAGCATTACAACGAGAACTTACTTGTGTGAATTTACCTTGGTTACCTGCTGTAAATACTAAAACAGCTCGTTTTATTAATGAAATTGTGTTAGGTGAAGAAACTGATATTAATGAGTTAGGAGAGCCTAAAAGTCACTTTGAAATGTATATTGATGCGATGCGTCAAGCAGGAGGAAGTACTTCTCAAATTTCAAGTTTTATTTCAGATATTCTTGACAGTAAATCTGTTGAGCAAGCTCTGGAAAACTGTTCAATTATTGAAGAAGTGAAAGATTTTGTAAATTTTTCTTTTGAAGTTATTAAAACAAGACAACCACATATTATTGCATCTAGTTTTACCTATGGAAGAGAAGATGTGATTCCTGATATGTTTTTAGAAATTGTAAAAAATACGGAAGAGAAAGAAGGAAGTTCATACAGTAAACTTACGTATTATTTGAATAGACACATTGAGTTAGACGGTGATGAACATGGACCATTATCATTACAAATGATTGAAGAATTATGCGGTAATGATCAACAAAAATGGGATGATGTTTTGTTTTATGCTAAAGAATCTTTACAGAAAAGAATACAGCTTTGGGATGGTATAACTAAACAAATTAACAAAGCAGTTTTAGCATAGTGACTATAAGTTTTTCAATAATAATACCTGTTTATAATCGACCTCAAGAAATAGATGAGTTGTTAGGAAGCTTGACTAAACAAGAGTTGAAAGACGACTTTGAGGTACTTGTTATTGAAGATGGTTCTGAAAACTCATCAGAAGAAGTTGTAAATAAATACACTTCTCAGCTTAATCTAAAGTATTTTTCCAAGGGGAATAGTGGAGCAGGAGCAAGTCGTAATTATGGAATGAAAAGAGCATCGGGAAGTTATTTTATTATTTTGGATTCTGATGTTATTGTTCCACCACAATATCTTTCCGAAGTAAAAAAAGCATTAGAAGAAAGTTATACAGATGCTTTTGGAGGTCCAGATGCTGCGCATCCTAATTTTACTGCTTTACAAAAAGCAATTAATTATTCAATGACTTCGGTATTAACTACAGGAGGAATTCGTGGAAAAAAGAAATCGGTTGGTAAATTTCAACCCAGAAGCTTCAATCTAGGCTTGTCAAAAGTTGCTTTTGAAAAAACAAATGGTTTTTCAAAAATGAAAGCAGGAGAAGATATCGATTTAACTTTCCGTCTTTGGGAAAATGATTTTGAAACACAATTAATAGAAAAGGCTTTTGTATATCATAAGCGTAGAAGTACTATTAAACAGTTTTTTAAACAAACATTTGCTTTTGGTACTGCAAGACCTATATTGAATAAAAAATATCCAGAAACGGCAAAATTAACCTATTGGTTTCCGAGTTTGTTTATTATAGGGGGTGATATTGCCATTATAGTAGCTTTTTTTGGTTACTGGAAATTATTAACTTTTTTTGGATTTTATTTTACCTGTATCTTTTTAGATTCTCTATTTCAAAATAAAAATTTACAAGTAGCTTTGTTAAGTATGGTAACAACCATCACTCAGTTTTGCGGTTATGGGTTAGGTTTTCTCGAGTCCAGATTTCTGAAAAAATAAAAAGCTCCCAATTTCTTGAGAGCTTTTGCTAGTTATAATTTATTTAAAATTATTTTTCAGGGTTTAAAACACCTAAAATATATCCGTTAGTTAGATATTTCTTAGCTACTTTCTGAATATCTTTTATAGTTAAAGAATTTACTCTGTCTTCAAAAGAAGCTATGTCTGAGACATCGTTGTTTTGATAGTCTACATTTTTAATAGTGTTTAACCAAAAACGATTCTTTTTAAGGTCTTCTTTGTAGTCAGCAATCATTCCTTTTTGAGCTTTCATTAAGTCTTCTTTAGTAGGTCCATTTTTAACAACAGAAGCAACTTCAGCTACAGAAATGTTTTTTAGTTTTTCAACATTTTCCGGAGCACAAGGGTATGAAATGGTAAAGTTATACCATCCGTAAGGCATTTTAGATATATTACCACGAGTTCTTGAAGAGTATACACCACCTTCTTGTTCACGTAATTTTTCAGTTAATTTAATTCCAACAACTTCACCTAATATTTTAAAAGCTAAAGCATCTTTTTTGTTGTATTTAGCTTTTCCTTGATAGGTAATACGAACATTACTTTTAGGATCTTTACCTTTAGTAACTGTTTTAGAATGAGAACCAGATAAAGGTCTGAAATCTGAAACCTTATATGTTTCATTAGAGCTTTTTCCTGGTAAACCTGCAATATATTTAGTTGCGTATTCAGCAAGTTTCTTTTCGTCAACATTACCAACAAAATAGAAGTTGAAATCACCAGCATTAGCAAAACGCTCTTGATACTTTTTATATGCTAAGTTGTAATCAGCTTTTTCATATTTTTCAGGAGAAGGAAAACCTGTATAACGAGGATCTTCTCCGTAAACAAATTCACTCATTTCTTTTTGGAAAAAGAAATTAGGACTAGCTAGTAGATTTCCTAAGAAGCTTTTTTGCTTATTTACATAAGAGTTAAACGCTTTTTCATCTTTATTTAAAGAGGTAAAATATAAATGTACCATTTGGAACAGTTCTTCTAAGTCTTTAGGAGTAGTAGAGCCTCTAAATCCTTCACTTATGCGGCTGATGAATGGAGAAACACGAACAATTTTACCTGACATCATTTTAGATAAATCTGTTTTAGAAAAACCATTAATTCCTGCTTCAGCAAGCCCTCTGTTAGCAAAAGACGTGGCTTTTAATTCCTCGTCAGAGTATAAAGAAGTTCCTCCGAAACTAAATGCTTCAAATAATACTTCATCATTTTTAAAATCGGTTTTTTTGTAGGTAACTTTTGCTCCGTTACTTAAGGTCATCGTTTTTGTGCCTAAATCTTTATTTTCAGTAACGTTTACTATAGATCCAGGTGTTGGTTGTTTTGTTATTAATGAAGCTGCAACAGCTTTGTCTTCATAAGGTTTTAATTCTTTTGTTTTAACATTATTTAAAGCATCAGTAACTTGTTTTTCGGTAACAACCTTTTTAGGTCCAGTAATAACTACAACTCTATTATCATCATGTAAGTAACTTTCAATAAGTTTGTTTACTTCTTCTAATTTTACTGAAGGCAATAGCATTTGATGAGCTTTGTACTCCCATTCAATACTTGGAATAGGTTCTTGCTCTAAGAAGTTGTTCACATATTCACCAACAATTCTTCCAGACTCTCTTTTGTCTTTGTCTTTAAATGCTTTTTCCATACGAGCGTTAATATTCATTTTTGCTCGGTCTAATTCACCTTGTTGGAAACCGTATCTTTTAACACGCTCGCTTTCATCTAATAAAGCTTGTAAGCCTTTTAATTGTCCATCAGCACTTACACCAGCTCTTGATTGGTACGCTTCTTTATCGCGTGCCCATGTTCCACCATGGTAGCTAAACCCATACACAAAAGGTGGGTTTTCACTATTACGTAGCTCATCTAAGCGATTGTTAATCATCTGAGCAAATAATGATTTTATAATTGAATTTCTGTAATCAGTAACGGTAACATCTGGTGTAGCTTCACCATAATCTTTATACATTAATTGCACACTAGAAAAAGGCGCTTCCTTATCTGCTTCAATAGCAATAAACGTTTCTTTGTGATTTTTTAATGGAGCAACTTCTCTTTTACGAGGGTTTTTAACAGTAGGAATCTTATTAAAGTGTGATTTTATTTTTTCTTCTAACACATCAACACTAACGTCACCCACAGCTACTACAGCCATTAAATCTGGACGATACCAGTCTTTATGAAAACGACGAATACTTTCGTGTTTAAAGTTTTCTAAATTTTCTTTAGTACCAATAGGTAATCTTTCAGCATATTTAGAACCATGCATTACTTTTGGTAAGTATTTTTCTAACATGCGGCTATCAGCTCCTCTACGAGAACGATATTCTTCTAAAACAACACCACGCTCTTCATCAATGTCTTTTCCTTCTAACAAAGCACCATGTGCCCAGTCTTCAAGAATTTGAAACCCTTTTTCAAGTTTTTCTTTATTATCACTAGGAATAGGTAAGATGTATACAGTTTCATCAAAACCAGTATAAGCATTCAAGTGGGCACCAAATTTAACTCCGATAGATTGTAGATAATCTACTAGTTCGTTCTTTTTAAAATTTTTGGTACCATTAAAGTTCATGTGTTCCATGAAGTGAGCTAAACCTAATTGATCATCATCTTCTAAAATTGAACCTGCATTTACAACTAATCTTAATTCTACTTTGTTAGCTGGTTTTGGGTTTTGTTTGATGTAGTAGGTCATCCCATTTGATAGTTTACCTATCTTAACTGAAGGATCGGTTGGGATTTTCATAGTACTTACTTTTCCTTTTTTTGATAGCTTTTGTTGTGTTTCTTTTAAAGCTTGGCTATACCCTGTAGATATAAAGAAGGCCAGAGATAGTCCTAATAATGTTTTTTTCATAGTATATGAATTTTAATTTGTAGGCAATTTACGGTGAATTATTAATAAACTAAAGAATTAGTTTTAAAAACTATTGATTATATTGCTATATTGATAATGAATACTAAAAATCTTATTTTTAAAGTTTGTTAATAGATTTATGTGATCAAAAACAAATAAGCTATTTTTTATTATTATAATGTGACTTAAATTGTTAATTTTACGTCTAATGTTTTAGTGAGAGTAAAAAAAAGTTTACTTTTGCGTATTCAAAAATTTGAAGCCCCCCACGAGAAATAAGTTGTATAAGAGCAACTTAATGTTTTTGTGTGGGGCTTTTTTGTATCCCACTGTATTGTTTATTAAGAATAAAAGTCTTGAAGAATTTCAAGGAATAAAATTGTATATATAAAATAAAATGTATTAATATGGGGGAGAGTTACATTTCAAATAACTTTATAACAAGAAAAGATATTAAATTCTTTTTAACCTTAATTTTTCTAAGTGTAATAGTGCACGTAAGGGCTCAAGTAGCAGTTACGCCTAATCCTACAGCTTTAGAAATAGCAACAGAGTTACAGTCTGCAGGAGTAGTAATAACAAACCCTGTTATCACTAGAGGTGCAACAAATCAAATAGCTCTTTTTACAAATGGAGATGGAGGAGCTAACTTAGAACTTGATAGAGGTATAGCTTTTACAACATCTAATGTTAATCAGGTTTTTGTTACAAATAATGAAACAGGGTTGTCTGTAAATGCTTCTGGAACAGACCATATAGATGCTGATTTAACAGCTATAGATTCTCAAGCAACTAGAGATGTAGTTGTTTTTGAATTTGATTTTAGAGCATTGCCAAATTATACAGGAGTTCTTTTAGAGTATCAATTTGGTTCAGAAGAATACCCAGATTATGTAGGGTCTCCTTTTAATGATGTTTTTGGTTTTTTCGTGACAGATCCATTTGGATTAGATCCAACAATACCAAATATGGCACCAGGTGCAAACTTAGCACAGGTACCCGGTACTACAAATCCAGTAGCAATTAATAACATAAATGCAGGTTTTAGAGGGTATTCAGGAGGTGGAGCAAACTATCCAGGTATTACTCCTGATTTGTCGCAAGGTGCATTATATATTAATAATGGACATGTTTTAGATAATGATGCTGACCCAAATAATGCTGGTCCTTTAAACAACAATCCTGGAGCCACTCCTATTGGTGTAGAGTTTAATGGTATTACTAGAAAACTAACAGCAAATATAAATTTGACACCAGGTATAACATACCATATGAAAATAGCTATTGCAGATGTGACCGATTCAAGTTTTGACTCAGGAGTATTTATTACAAGAGTTGGAGGTGTACCTATTATAGTTGCAGAAGATGATTTTGGAGAAATAGTAAGTACAAATGGGGGAGTAGCTGTAGCAAATGTGTTAACAAATGATACCGTAGCAGGTATAACTAATCCATCAGCATCAGGAGTAGAACTATCAGAAGTTAGTTCTGAAAACCCAGGAATAACATTAAACACAAATACAGGAGAAGTTTCTGTAGCACCTGGTGTGCCAGCTGGTGTATATGAATTAGTATATAGTTTATGTCAACCTTCAACAAATTGTGATACAGCTATAGTAACAGTAACAGTTTTAGCAGATAGTGATGGAGATAATGTTGCAGATAGAGATGATTTGGATGATGATAATGATGGTATTTTAGATACGGAGGAAAATAATTGTACAGGAACTATCAGTTATGAGTTTTATAATTCCTATCCATTATCAAATACAGTAGACGATATACCAACTACAGGGGCTTTAGCAACAGGAACAAGTACTAATTTTAATGTAGATCAACTGTGGGCGCTACATACCCCAGGGGATCATGAAACATTTAGTGTTAGATACAAAGGGTTGTTAAGAATAGATACAGATGGGGCTTATACGTTCTATACAACATCTGATGATGGGTCTAAACTGTTTATAAATGGTATAGAAGTCGTTGACAACGACGGACCACATGCAAGTCAAACACGAAGTGGTCAAATAACTCTTAAATCAGGAGTCCATGAACTCGAAGTGTTATTTTATGAAAGAACAGGAGCAGAAAATTTATCTGTAGAATATGAAGGCCCATCCATATCAAGAAGAAACTTACCATTCTCTAGATTAAGCTGTCTGTTAGATTCCGACAATGATGGAATTCCGAATCATTTAGATTTAGATAGTGATAATGATGGGTGCTTTGACGCAGTAGAAGCAAGTGAAAATGTTTCTTCTGGTCAGTTAGACGGAAATGGAAGAATAGATATAGCAGCTCAAGGAAGTATCGATAGCAATGGAGTTCCTAACCTTGTAAATGCTTCTGGAGCAGCAGATATAGGAGGTGATCAAGGACAAGAGACCACAGGTAATGAAATAGTTGCTACTCAAATACAAATGGACACACAACCAAGTGATAGTACTATATGTTTAGGGAGCAATGTTACTTTTACAGCCGCAGCAAGCTCTTTAAGTACAACTACTTATACAGGAACCGCCCCAGGAACAAATCCGGATTACAGTGGTAGCACAAGTACTACAACAGGGTTAGTATATCAATGGCAAGAACAAATTGCTGGTGCTGGAGCTTGGAATAATATTTCTAATGGAGGAATATATAGCAATGCAACTACCCCTGCATTAACCTTAACCAATCCACCAATAACAGTTTCCACTAATAAATACAGGTTAATAGTAACAAGCACACTTAATACCTGTCAGTCTTTAACTTCTGACGAAGTATCTCTTACAATTATCCCTACTTCGGTGGGAGGAAGCATTACGGGAAGTACCAATGTGTGTACCGGAACCAATTCAACAACATTGACCCTAAGTGGACAGACAGGAAATATCATCCGTTGGGAAAGTTCTACCGATAACTTTACCACTGATACCGATATCGCCAATACCACCACGACTTTAACAGCAACCAACCTTACCACCACCACGCAATACCGTGCTATCGTACAAAGTGGTGCCTGTACTGAAGCTACTTCTGCTACAGCAACCATTACTGTAGATCCGACTTCGGTAGGAGGAAGCATTGCGGGAAGTACCAATGTGTGTACCGGAACCAATTCAACAACATTGACCCTAAGTGGACAGACAGGAAATATCATCCGTTGGGAAAGTTCTACCGATAACTTTACCACTGATACCGATATCGCCAATACCACTACGACCTTAACAGCAACCAACCTTACCACCACCACGCAATACCGTGCAATCGTACAAAGTGATGCCTGTACAGAAGCAACTTCTGCTACAGCAACCATTACCGTAGGAGGAGTAGTTAGCTTAACTATAAATGATATTACTGCAGACAACATTGTCAATGCCTCAGAAGCAGGAAGCACTATTGCAGTAACCGGAACCGTAGGCGGAGATTTCAATACAGGAGACACCGTAACCCTAACAATCAACGGAAATAGCTATACCGGAACGGTAGATGGTAGTGGAAACTACAGCATCAATGTTCCAGGATCAGACTTAGCAGCCGATGCAGACACGACAGTAGAGGCTAGTTTCCTTTCATATGCAACTTGCTCCACCAACACGACCCATGCTTATAATGTAGACACGACTGCCCCAGTTCCTACCATAAGTGTAGACAACATTACGGCAGACAACATTGTCAATGCCTCAGAAGCAGGAAGCACTATTGCAGTAACCGGAACCGT
>NZ_JBEGIO010000002.1:0-475418 GCF_042865525.1 Tenacibaculum sp. ZH5_bin.1
AGTAGTAGTACGAGATAAAAATGGTGCTGTCGGATTATATTGTGAGTCAACTGATCAAGTAGTCATAGCAAATCCAGCAGCGGTAACATTTACAGTAACTGAGAATGACAATTCATGCGATTCTTCAATAGGAGGAAGTATATCAGTAACAGCAACAGGAGGTACAGGTACATATACTTATACATTATCTAACGGAAGTGGAGTAGTAGAAACGCAAATACTGAATGCTGCAAATTATACATTTACCAATTTAGCAGCAGATGCTTATACAGTAAATGTTGTAGATTCTAATGGATGTACAGAAGGTACCCCAACGGATGTTACAATAACACCAGATTTAGTATTTACATTAACAGAGACTAAGAAGTTAACATGTAATGCACCAATGGCAGCAACTGTAGCATTAGAAGTAACTTCAGGCTCTGGTAGTTATGCTTATGAAGTTGCAGGACCAAGTATAGCAGTAGGAAGAACGAATTTAGCAGGTACAACATTAACGCTGAATCCTACGGTAGCAGGAGTATATACCGTAACAGTTTATGATACAGGAGCAACACCAGAATGTTCAGTAGTTAAAACAATTGAAATTGAAGATGCTGAAACTCCTAATTTCACGGCAGTAGCTACAGTAACAGATATTTGTTTTGGAACATCAACAGGAGAAGTTACAGTTTCACCAGTAGATAATGGTATTTTACCATTAAGTTATGAGATTAATAATGTATCAGGAACATATAATGCTGTTTTAACAGGAAGTGATACGGTATTTGCGAACTTACCAGAAGATGACTATATAGTTACAGCTACCGGAGTAAATGGATGTACAACAGATGTAACTGTAAGTATTAATCAAAATGATATTATTGATATTTCAAACGCCATTACTGTAACACAGTTTGCTTGTACGGCAGGAACTAATACAACAAACAATGCTATAATTACAGTTGATAAGGCAGCGATTATAGGAGGAACAGGAAACTATGTTCGAGTTGTGTTTGAAGATAATGCAACAGGTGATGTATTACAAGACGATAGTAACTTTACATATATATCAACTAATTTAGCTGGAGGAGATTATACAGTAAAAGTATATGATGAAAATACAGATTGTTTTGTATCTAGAGTAGTAAGGATAGCTCCATTTACTCCAATGACAGCAGCAGATATCGATGTAATTAAAGATACAGACTGTAATACAGGAGAGAATATCACTGTAAAAGTAGTGCCAGCATTACCAAATATTCAGTATACAATAACAGGAACAGGAGCTACTCCTTATACACGAACATTAAATGTGGTATCAGATGCAGATGCAGCAGTATTTAATAACGTACCGGTTGATGATTACACAATTGAGATATACAATGCAGCAACAGGATGTACTTTAGAAGTATATCACACGGTAGAACCAGAACCTACCTTTGATATATTAGTAAGTAATGTTCAAAGAGCTTGTTTTGGTGGTACAGGAAGTGCAACAATAGATTTTAGTGCAGCTACACCATATACAGATGTTTATACTTACGAAGTATTTGAAGTAGGTAACCCAACTGTTATTACATCAGGAAATGGTACAGGAGGTACTCCAGAAACAATTACTACTAATTTAGTAGCAGGTGAATATTATGTGGTTGTAAGTATGACGAATACACCATTCTGTAAAGCACAAAGTGCAAACTTTATAATTGAAGAACCAGCAAACGCATTAGCATTAACAGGTACACCAACGTATATTAATTGTAATGTTACTGATTCTGGAGAAATCTTGTTAGAAGCTCAAGGAGGTTGGGCACCGTATGAGTATCAATTAGTAAATGATGCAGCACCAGCTACACCAGTTCAAAATTTTGATAGTAATAGAAGAATTACTGGGTTAATAGCAGGTAATTATACAGCAACAGTTAGAGATGTTACAGGGTGTGAAGAAACATTTACATTTACATTACAGCCAACTACAAATATGGCAGCAGATGTAACTGTTACTCCAAACTTATGTGAAGGAGAAAGAACGGCAACCATTCAAGTAACTAATGTAACAGGAGGTCAAACACAAGATGCAACTGTAAGTTATAGTTATATTTTAACCTATCCTGACGGAGTAACGCAAGTAGAACAGTTATCAAATACATTTAGCAATTTACCAGCGGGTACTAATTACACAGTAACTGTTAGAGATAATAAATATAGCTGTACGTATACAGAGCAGGTGGATATAATTGATCCTTCAGAAGTAGAAGCTTCGGCAAATATCACTGCAGATATAACTTGTAATAACCGTTATGCAACCGTAGTAGTGAGTGCAATAGGAGGCACAGGCAATTATGAATATAGTAACGATGGAGTGAATTTTGGGCCTATTAATACATTTACAACTGTAAGTTCAGGTTCTCAAACATTTTACGTACGTGATGATAATAATTGTGAAGATACAGTTGTAGTAACAGTCAATGCATACGAACCTTTAGTACCAACTTTAGTAGTCGATTCAGGATTTGTTACCTGTAATGGAGATGCTAATGGAGTGTTATCAGCAACTGTAACAGGCGGTTTCGGTAATTACGAATACCAACTGTTAGATGGTAGTAATAATCCAGTTGATGGAACATGGACAACATCAAATACTTTTGGAGGTTTAGATGTTGGTACATATAAAATTAGAGTAAGAAGTACTAATAGATTTGGAGAAGTATGTACAGAAGATACTGCACCACATCCTATTGTAGAACCAGAACCTTTAGTAGTTGCTGAAAACCATACAGATGTAAGTTGTTTTGGAGGAAATGATGGTACTATTACAGTATTAGCCTCAGGAGGAAACTTAACAGGATATGAATACAATATTAGTACAGACCCAACAAATAAATTTGTTACCGATAATGTGTTCAGAAACTTAACAGCAGGTACGTATACCATTACTGTTAAAGATAAGGTTGGATGTATTGATACTATTGATGTAGTTATTGATCAACCACAACAATTTACAGCAACATTGGTAGGAGTTACAGAACAAACTTGTATTAATAATGCAACTCCAACAATAGAGTTAGATGTACAAGGAGGAACACAACCTTACTACGTAAGTATTAATAATATAGAACAACCTACACCATATACAACGAATACAATTGTGTTAGGAGCAGCAGAAAACATCCAAGCAGGTACATCTTACTACATTACAGTAAGAGATGAAGCAGGTTGTAATGTTGCAGACCCAATTAGAGTAACTACGGCTGAACCAGTAGATTTACAATTAACAGTTGATTTTGCATATACCTGTGAGGTAGGAAATATTATTAAAGCAATAGTTGATGAAGCATATAGAGCTAATATGTCTTACACATTATATGACGGAATAGGAAACCCTGTAGTAACAAATAATACAGGAGAATTTATTGATGTACCAGCAGGAACAGGATACTATGTTACAGCAACACATACAATAACTTCATGTTCTGAAAGTTCTACTAGTAGTCCAATTAGTATTGAAGATATTCAAGCATTAACCTTAGATATTGATGATTCGGTTAAGAATACTTTAATAGCCAATGCAGATTTTGGATTACCACCTTATGAGTATAGTGTAGATGGAGGTGATTTTGGATCAGATAATGAGTTCTTAATCTTACAAACAAAAGATTACACTATTACGGTAAGAGATGCTAGAGGCTGTGAGGAAACAGTAACTATAAGAGGAGAGTATATTACTATTTTCGTTCCAAACTTATTTACTCCAGACGGAGATGGAACAAATGATTATTGGTACCCTCGTGAAGTAGAAGAATATCATGATATTCAAGTGTTTATTTACGACAGATATGCACGTAACATTGCCGAGTTTAAAGGTTCTGTAGAAGGATGGGATGGTACTTATGAAGGTACACCATTACCATCAGGAGATTATTGGTATACTATTTACTTTAAAGAGTTATCAGGTCAAGAGAAGAAAATAATGGGACACTTTACACTATATAGATAAAAAGAAATGAGAAAAATAGTAATAATTTTAAGTGTAGTATTTAGTAGTGTAAAACTTACTGCACAAGAAGTAGAATTACCCCAATATGTAAGTCATTTGGCAGACAATCCATTTTTAATTTCCCCAACCTATGCAGGTATAGGAACAGGTTTACAGGTTAGATTAAATGGAGTAAGCCAGTGGATTGGAGTTAAAGACGCACCCGATACACAATCATTAACAGTTGAAGCACGTATCGCAGATACTTTTGGTGGAGGAATCACGTTATTTAATGATAAAAACGGGTATACCACTCAAAAAGGAGCAAAATTGTCATTTGCAAGTCACTTAACATTAAGTGACTTTCATGATAGTTTTCTATCGTTTGCTTTAAGTTATAGCTTTACGCAATTTGGTATTGATACATCAGAAAATAACTCAGGGCAAACAGTATCAAACAGAACTTTAAACAATTCAAACTTTGATGTAGGTTTGTTATATCGTTACGAACGATTTAGTATTAGTGCAAACATTATGAACATCTTAAATAAAGAGATAGAGGATTTTCAAACCGGTGAACCAGAAGTACTAAGAAAGTATGTGCTTTTTACATCTTACACCTTTACGAAATTAAGCAGAAACTTTGAGTTAGAGCCATCAATGCTAGTAGAGTATAGAGAAGCCGATAAACGCTCTAGAACAGATATGAATATTAAAGCAAGAAGAGGAATTAGAGATGGATATGTTTGGGCTGGTTTAAGTTATACGTTCTTAAATGACCAGTTTTTTCAACCAAATGCTATTGCACCATTACTTGGTTTAAAGAAAAATAATCTTTACATGTCGTATGGTTTTAGTATCAATATGAATAAAACACAAGATTATAATTACGGAACACACATGATTACACTTGGGTTTGATTATGAAAGAAGACCAAGTTTAGCACGTTGTACACAAAAAATGATCATGTTTTAAAAGATAAAATCTAAAACATACAAGACAGTCTCGAAAGTATGTCATTTCGAGCGAAGTCGAGAAATCTGATTCTCTTAATTCGTGAAATGACAATATTTAGTACTTTTGAGACTGTCTTTTTTTGATTACATGGAAAATAATAATAACGATACATCAATAAATCTTAACAAGTACATTAGTAGTACAGGTATTTGTTCACGTCGTGAAGCAGAACGATTTATAACTGAGGGAAGAGTAACGATAAATGGGAAACCTACCCAGTTAGGAAACAGAGTTCATGAAGGAGATGTGGTAAAAATTGATGGAAAACCATTAAAAGCAAAACCCAAAACGATACATATAGCATTAAACAAACCTAAAGGCATTGTTTGTACTACTGATAGTAAAGAACGTAAAAATATCGTGAAATTTGTGGGGCATCCACAACGACTATTTCCTATTGGTCGCTTAGATAAACCTTCAGAAGGATTAATTTTTTTAACCAATGATGGAGATATTGTAAACAAAATATTACGAGCAGGGAATAACCACGAAAAAGAATACATTGTTACGGTAAACAAACCTTTTGATGAGCGCTTTATAAAAAGAATGAGTAATGGAATTCCTATTTTAGGAACTGTAACAAAGAAATGCAAGGTAGAACGTATAAATGATACCACATTTAAAATAATTTTAGTACAAGGCTTAAATCGTCAAATAAGACGTATGTGTGAATACTTAGGATATGATGTAAAGAAATTAAAACGCACACGTATTATGAACGTAACTTTAGGAAGTTTAAAAGTAGGAGAGTGGCGTGAATTATCATCTAAAGAAATGGATGAAATTAATAAACTCGTAGCAGGTTCGTCAAAAACATACGAAGAAGCAGAAAAAAAGAATCAAAAAGCCTCTCCTCAAAATAACAAACAACCAAAGAAGGAAGCAAGTTTTAAATCCAAGTTTGGAAGAAGAAGAAAAAGTTAAAAATTAGTAATAAGAAACTTTTAACTATCTACTTTTAAACATTCAACTTACATGTGTATCTTTGCCACTTATGCAATTTGACTTAAAAATAACCGATCCAAAAAGTAAAGCACGCGCAGGCGTTATTACTACTGATCATGGAACCATAGAAACTCCAATATTCATGCCTGTAGGTACAGTAGCTACGGTTAAAGGAGTACATCAATCAGAATTAAAAGACGAAATCAATCCTGATATTATTTTAGGAAATACATATCATTTATACTTACGTCCAAAATTAGAAACTTTAGAAGCTGCAGGAGGCTTACATAAGTTCATGAATTGGGATCGTAATATTTTAACTGATAGTGGAGGATATCAAGTATACTCTTTGTCAGGAAGAAGGAAGATAAATGAAGAAGGAGTAAAGTTTAAAAGTCATATTGACGGCTCTACACATTTTTTTACACCAGAAAATGTAATGGAAACACAGCGTACCATTGGAGCAGATATAATTATGGCTTTTGATGAGTGTACGCCATACCCTTGTGATTATAACTATGCAAAACGATCTATGCACATGACTCACCGTTGGTTAGATCGTTGTATAAAACACTTTGAGAACACGCCTCCAAAATATGGATATAGTCAGTCTTTATTTCCAATTGTACAAGGAAGTACATACAAAGATTTACGTAAGCAATCAGCAGAGTATATAGCAAACTCAGGAGCAGAAGGAAATGCGATAGGAGGATTATCAGTAGGAGAACCTGCTGAAGAAATGTATGCAATGACAGAAGTGGTTACTGAAATTTTACCAGAAGACAAACCACGTTATTTAATGGGAGTTGGTACACCAATTAATATTTTAGAAAACATAGCGTTAGGAGTTGATATGTTCGATTGCGTAATGCCAACTCGTAATGCACGTAACGGAATGTTATTTACAGCACACGGTAGCATAAATATTAAAAATAAAAAGTGGGAAAACGATTTTTCTCCAATTGATGAAATGGGCATTACTTGGGTAGATACCATGTATTCTAAAGCCTATTTACGTCACTTATTTGCTGCAAGAGAAATGTTAGGAAAGCAGATAGCTTCTATTCATAACCTAGGGTTTTATTTATGGTTAGTTCGTGAAGCACGTAAACACATAATAGCAGGAGATTTTACTGAATGGAAAGACAAAATGGTAAAACAAATGGATAAACGTTTGTAATTTGAAAATACTAGATTGGTACATATTAAAACGTTACTTAGTAACTTTTCTGTTTACATTACTTATTTTAATACCTATTGCGGTAGCTATTGATATTGCAGAAAAAGTTGATAAGTTTTTACGAGAAGAAAATTTAACATTGTTTGAAATAGTTAACGATTACTATAAAAACTTTATTATTTACTATGCTAATACATTTATGCCATTAGCATTGTTTATAGCAGTTATACTATTTACTTCTAAGCTGGCAAGTAACACAGAAATTGTAGCAATCAATAGCTCACAAGTATCATTCACACGTTTTTTATTTCCATATTTTATAGGAGCAACTATAGTTTGTGGAATAGCACTCTCAATGAACCATTTTTTTGTACCCTCAAGTAGTAAAACACGAAAAGCTTTTGAAAAGAAGTATTTAAAGAAAAAAAAGTATGCAGATAATTCCATCCGAGAGTTTAGCTTACAATTGAATGATAGTACTTATGTATACATTCAAAGTTTTGATTTAAAAAGAAATTCAGGCTATAATTTTTCAATAGATTTATATGACGGTATTAAATTAAAAAAGAAACTTATAGCTGATAATATTAATTGGAAGGAAAAAGATAGTACGTTTAAATTATATAACTGGAAAGAACGAAAAATTTTTAAAGAAAGAGATAGTATTTTTTCGGGGAAAAGTTTAGATACTACATTTACATTTACACCAGAAGATTTTAATTATAAAAATATAATGGCACAAGAAATGAACTCACCAGAGTTGATTAAGTTTATTGAAGTGTCTAGAAAAAGAGGAATAAAAAACTTAAATGCTTATTTAGTAGAATTATATAAGAGAACAAGTTTACCAATTGCGAGCTACATATTAACGTTAATTGCGGTAGGACTAGCACATAGGAAAACTAGAGGAGGCATAGGAGTTAATTTGGCAATAGGTATAAGCGTTATGTTTATTTATGTATTCTTTTTAAAAGTAGCAGAAGTATTAGGAGCTGTAGCAGGAGCAAATGCATTGTTAAATGTTTGGGGACCTAATGTGGTATTTGGTTTATACGCTGTTTATTTATATTTCAATGCAAGGAGATAAATTAAAGAATTACTTACTCTTACATTTAATCGTATTTATTTGGGGGTTTACAGCTATTTTAGGCGCATTAATATCAATTGATGCAGTACCTTTAGTTTGGTTTAGAATGTTGTTAGCAGTAGGTTTTATTGCTTTATATTTTTTAATAAGGAAGAAGTCATTTAAAGTAGAAAAAAAAGCATTAATTAAGTTTGCCATTTCAGGAGTAATTATAGCAGTACACTGGATAACATTTTTCAAAGCAATAAAAGTATCAAATGTATCTGTAGCTTTAGTAATGATGAGTACTGGAGCTTTTTTTGCCTCATTTATAGAACCTTTCTTTTTTAAAAGAAGAATAAAAACAATAGAAATAGTATTAGGCTTGTTAGTAATAATGGGATTGTACATTATTTTTAATTTTGAAAGTCAGTATACACTAGGTATTATTTATGCATTAATTTCAGCATTTCTTTCCGCATTATTTTCAGTACTAAACGGTTTGTTTATAAAAAAACACGAAGCAAATACTATTTCATTTTATCAGTTATTATTTGGAGTTTTAGGAGTAACTATATATTTATTATTTACACAAAAATTTTCAATAGAGTTTTTTCAATTACAAACAAGTGACTGGATATATTTATTCATTTTAAGTAGTATTTGTACAGCCTATGCTTTTATAGCTTCAGTGCAAGTAATGAGGTATTTAACACCTTATACAGTAATGCTCACGATTAATTTAGAACCTATATACGCTATTATTTTAGCATTATTAATATTTGGAGAAAAAGAACAAATGAATCCAGAGTTTTATTACGGGGCTTGTATTGTTTTAATAGTAGTATTATTAAATGGAGTACTCAAAAATGTTTCTTCCATAAAAAAGAAAATTATAAAAAAATAATATTTTAAGAAAAGTGATGAAGGTAAACTGTACAATTTTTTAGTATGTTTGCCTTTACAAACAACTAACTAGTAAATTAGAAAATCAAACTATATACAAGAATACAATGGAATATTTAGATTTTGAAATGCCAATAAAAGAGCTAGAAGATCAGTTGGCAAAATGTTTTGATATAGGAAAAGAAAGTGATGTAGACGTTACAGCTACATGTCAGAAGATTGAAAAAAAATTAGAAAAAGCTAAGAAAGATATATATAAGAATTTAACGGCATGGCAACGCGTACAGTTATCTCGTCATCCAAATCGTCCTTATACCTTAGATTATATCAAAGCACTTTGTGGAGATACATTTATGGAATTACACGGTGACCGTAGTGTAAAAGATGATAAAGCTATGATTGGAGGACTAGGTAAGATTGGAGACCAATCTTTTATGTTCATAGGTCAGCAAAAGGGATACAATACCAAAACACGTCAATATCGTAACTTTGGTATGGCAAACCCAGAAGGATACCGTAAAGCATTACGTTTAATGCGCATGGCTGAAAAATTTGGAATACCAGTAGTAACTTTAGTAGATACTCCAGGTGCTTACCCAGGATTAGAAGCTGAAGAACGTGGACAAGGAGAAGCAATTGCTCGTAATATCTTTGAAATGACTCGCTTAAAAACTCCAATTATTACCATAATTATTGGAGAAGGAGCTTCAGGGGGAGCTTTAGGAATAGGAGTAGGAGATAGAGTGTATATGTTAGAAAACTCTTGGTATTCAGTTATCTCACCTGAAAACTGTTCTTCTATTTTATGGCGTAGTTGGTCAGAAAAAGAAAAAGCAGCAGAAGCATTAAAATTAACGGCAGAAGATGGTATGAAACTAAAAATAGTTGATGATATCATAAAAGAACCTTTAGGAGGTGCACACTCTGATCGTGAAGGAACTTTTAAAGCTGTTAAAGAGCAAATTATAAAAGCGTACGAAGAACTTAATAAGCTTAAAGATAAAGAGTTGATAGCTCAGCGTATGGAGAAATACGAAAATATGGGAGTTTATAAAGAATAGCTTTATATCCTAAAAAACATACTATTAAAACTCGCCAATCGGCGAGTTTTTTTTGTTTTATAAATATTTTACAATACGAATTATTTGTTAAATGAATATATATCTATAATTTTGCCGATTGAAATGAGTAATACATTTAATAAATATCTATTTTTATTAATACTTTTATTAAAAGGATGGTCTACATCATATGCAGACCAAAAGACTTTTGATACAACTACCTCAGTGGCTACTTTTAAATCTGTAAACGTAAAAGAAGAGCCACAATTTATTATTCAACACATCAGTAATTACGTTTTTAGCGAAAAATATCAAGATTCTGAAAGGGAGAGTTATTTCGAAATCAGTGAAATTGAAGACAAAACCCAAGACGAAAATGAAGTAGATGAAAGTTTGTCAAAATTCGGAAGTTACTTATCAGCCATTTTACATGCGCAGTTTTTTGAGTGCCAGTTTTGTGTAGTAAAAGAAAAAGCACAACGCTTTAAAGAGTACACTTATAGTACTATTTTAAAATTGCATATTAAATTTCAAGTTTTTATAATTTGATACCCTCTTCGGTAAAGTAAACCTAAAGCTTTTATTTAGTTTACTTTACATACCCACACATAAAAATTTAATTAAATTTTTAGAATAACCATTGTTTTTCAATGGTTACACACTCACTCTAACTTTACAAATACATACAAAAAATGAAAAAAATCTTCATTTTCATGAGCCTATTTGCGCTATTAATTAACATTAGCTGCGAATCAAAAAAGGAATCTAAACACCCAGAAACAAAGTTCCTTGTAACCAATCCCATTAAAAAAGATACATCAATAACCAAAGATTATGTAAGTCAAATACATGCCATTCAGCACATAGAATTGAGGGCGCTTGAAAAAGGATATTTAAAGAAAGTATTTGTTGATGAAGGACAGCATGTAAAAAAAGGACAAAACATGTTTCAAATATCAGCAAATGTTTATAAGGCAGATTTACAAAAAGCAAAAGCAGAAGCAAAAGCTGCTGAAATTGAATATAAAAACACGGAATTATTAGCAGATGGAAACGTAGTTTCTAAAAACGAATTAGCCTTAGCAAAAGCAAATTACGAAAAAGCAAAAGCTGAAGTAATGCTAGCCCAAACACACCTGGGTTTTACAAGTATTAAGGCTCCGTTTAATGGTATAATGGACCACTTACATGTTAGAAAAGGAAGTTTGTTAGATGAAGGAGAACTCCTAACAACACTATCAGACAACAGTAAAATGTGGGTATATTTTAATGTGCCAGAAACAGAATATCTAGACTATATAATGAGTCAAGATAAAGACAAGAAAAAAGAAGTAACACTTTTAATGGCAAATAACAAACCATTCAATCAAAAAGGAATTGTAGAAACGATTGAGGGAGAGTTTAACAATGAAACAGGAAACATTGCCTTTAGAGCAACTTTCCCAAATCCAGATGGAATTTTAAGACACGGAGAAACAGGAAGTATTTTAATGGAAGTTCCGTACGAAGGAGCTTTAATAATTCCACAAAAAGCCACTTTTGAAGTATTAGATAAAAAATATGTTTTTGTAGTAGATAAAAACAATACAGTAAAACAACGAGAAATTACTGTAGAAGCAGAATTACCACACTTATTTATAGTAGAAAAAGGACTTACAGAAAACGATAAAATATTGTTAGAAGGAATCCGTATGGTAAAAGATCAACAAAAGATACATGTTGAGTTTAAAGAGCCAAATGCTGTAATGTCTAGTTTAGACTTATATGCAGAGTAATCAAAAACTAAAATTCAACAATACATGTTTAGTCAATTTATAAAAAGACCAGTACTAGCAATTGTTATTTCGATAATAGTTGTTTTTACGGGGTTGTTATCAATAAAACAACTCCCAATATCACAGTTTCCACAAATTGCACCAACCACGGTAAACATATTTATAGCATACCCAGGTTCAAGTGCAGATGTATTGGTAAACTCAACACTAATTCCTCTAGAAACAGCCATCAATGGAGTACAAGGAATGCGTTATATCGCTTCTGATGCTACCAGTGCAGGAGAAGGAACCCTACGTGTAATTTTTGAACCCGGTACAGATCCCAACCAAGCAGTAGTAAGGGTAAAAACAAGGGTAGATCAAGTAATGCCTTTATTACCTGAATTAGTACAGCGAGAAGGAGTAATTATTACTCCAGTACAACCAAGTATGTTAATGTATGTGAACCTTTTTAGTAAAGAAAAACATAACGATGAAAAGTTCCTATACAACTATGCATATACCAAAATGATACCAGAAATTCAACGAATCAATGGTATCGCCAGTGCTAAAATTTTAGGAAGTAGAAAATATGCGATGAGAGTTTGGTTAAAACCAGACCGAATGAGAGCCTATAATATTTCTGCAGAAGAAATTTTAGAAGCGATGGAAGACCAAAGTATTTTGGCAAGACCCGGAAGACTCGGAAGAAGTTCAGGAATCAAATCACAATCACTAGAATACGTACTTACCTATCAAAACAGGTATAATGAACCAGATCAGTATAAAGACATTATTATTCGAGCAAATGAAGAAGGAGAAATTTTAAAGTTAAAAGATGTTGCCGAAGTAAAATTAGGGAGTGAATTCTTCGATATTTACTCAAACTTAGATGGGCATCCATCAGCATCTATTGTTTTGAAACAAACTTTTGGAAGTAATGGTAGTGATGTAATAGCATCGGTAAAAGAAAAACTAAAAGAATTAAAAGAAGATCTACCACCAGGGATTGATTTTAAAATTAGTTATGACGTTTCTAACTTTTTAGATGCCTCAATAGAACAAGTAATACATACACTTAGAGATGCCTTTGTTTTAGTGGCAATTGTGGTGTTTCTCTTCTTAGGAGATTTACGATCAACCTTAATTCCAATTATAGCAGTACCAGTATCTTTAATTGGAGCGTTCTTTGTAATGCAACTTTTTGGGCTTTCAATAAACTTAATTACCTTGTTTGCATTAGTATTAGCCATTGGTATTGTGGTAGATGATGCTATTGTAGTTGTAGAAGCAGTCCATTTAAAAATGGAGAAAGAGCATCTTACGCCTTATCAAGCATCTAAGGCTGCATTAGGAGAAATAGGAGGAGCTATTTTAGCAATTACATTGGTTATGGTTTCGGTATTTGTTCCAATTTCATTTATGACAGGACCCGTAGGAGTTTTCTACAGACAGTTCTCTATAACAATGGCGGGTTCCATCATTATTTCAGCAGTGGTAGCATTAACATTAACACCAGTATTGTGTGCAATGATGTTGAAGAATAACCACGGAAAAGAAAGAAAAAAATCAATAATAGATAAATTTATTGATTGGTTTAACAAAGGATTTGAAAAGCTTACAGGAAAATATGTAAAAGTGTTAAACAGAATCGTAGCACGAAGAATGTTAACCTTTGGAGTATTACTAGCTTTCTGTGCAGGAATATTTATTACCAATAAAACATTACCAGCAGGTTTTATCCCTAGTGAAGATCAAGGAATGATCTATGCTATTATTCAAACACCACCAGGTGCTACCCTAGAACGTACAAATGAAGTAGCAAGAAAACTACAACAGATTTGTGAAGAAACCGAAGGAGTAGAATCAGTTTCATCTTTAGCAGGATATGAAATTATGACCGAAGGTAGAGGATCCAATGCAGGTACCTGTTTAATTAACTTAAAACCATGGTCAGAACGTCATCATTCAGTTCACGAAATCATGGAAGAATTAGAAGAAGAAACCAAAGATTTAGGGGCGGTTATAGAATATTTTGAACCACCAGCAGTACCAGGTTTTGGATCTTCAGGAGGATTCTCAATGCGTTTATTAGATAAAACAAACTCAACAGACTACCACGAATTTGAACGTATCAATAACAAATTCATGGAATCGTTATCAAAACGAAAAGAGCTTACAGGTTTATTTACTTTTTATTCTGCAAACTATCCGCAGTACGAATTAAAAATCGACAATAAAAAAGCGATGCAAAAAGGAGTAACCATTGGTAAAGCCATGGAAAACCTAAACATTTTAATAGGTAGTACCTATGAACAAGGTTTTATTCGTTTTGGTAGATTTTTTAAAGTGTATACACAAGCAGCGCCAGAATACAGGAGAATCCCTTCAGATTTAGAAAAGCTATATGTTAAAAATGAGGAAGGAAAAATGGTGCCTTATTCAGCGTTCATGAGTTTAGAAAAAAAACTAGGACCTAATGAGATAACACGATACAATTTATATAATTCAGCAGCTATTAGAGGGTTACCAGCATCAGGATACACAAGTGGAGATGCTATTAACGCAATTAAAGAAGTAGCAGCAAAAGAATTACCAAGAGGGTATGATGTTGCTTGGGAAGGACTTACCTATGATGAAGCACAAAGAGGTAATGAATCGGTGTATATTTTTATCATTGTATTAGCCTTTGTATACTTTGTGTTAGCAGCACAATACGAAAGTTTTATACTGCCATTAGCAGTGATTTTCTCACTTCCAGTAGGAGTGTACGGGTCATTCACACTCTTAAAACTAATGGGCCTAGCGAATGATGTATATGCACAAATCGGAATAATAATGCTGGTTGGTTTATTAGGTAAAAATGCAGTGTTAATTGTAGAATTTGCAGTACTAAAACGAAGTCAGGGAGCTACAATTTTTGAAGCAGCTATTGAAGGAGCTAAAGAACGATTCAGGCCAATTTTAATGACTTCATTTGCATTTATAGCAGGATTAATACCGTTAGTTATAGCTCACGGAGCAGGAGCTATTGGAAACAGAACTATTGGTGGGTCAGCTTTAGGAGGAATGTTAATAGGAACCATTTTCGGAGTTTTAATTATACCAGGTCTCTATTACATATTTGCTAAAATGAGTGATGGAAGAAGCTTAATTAAAGACGAAGCTAATGAACCAGTTTCTGAAGAATTTATAAGAATAAATGAAGTTGAAGGAAGTAAAACAAAAGTTAAAATAACAGAGCTTAAAAAACTTCTAAAGAAAATAATTAAAAGAGAAAACAATGAAAACTAAACGAAGAAGTTCATTTGTAATAAAAAAAGCACACTTTTTAAGTGTGCTTGTCCTCTTAATTTTGTGCTCTTGCGTGCCAAATCAAGTATTAAGAGAGGAGAACAAAGAAGTACCAGAGAATTTTAAGAATCAACCAGCAGACTCATTAAGTACAGCTACTATTAAATGGCGTGACTTTTTTTCAGATTCACATTTAATTTCTCTGATAGATACAGCTTTATCAAAGAACCAAGAGTTGAACATAATGTTACAACAAGTAGCTATTTCAAAAAATAACATCAAAGCAAAAAAAGGTGAGTATTTACCGTTTGTAAATATGTATGCAGGAGCTGAATTAGAAAAGGTTGGGAAGTATACTAGAAATGGTGCTGTAGAAGAAAATTTAGATATCCGCGAAGGTGAAAAATTTCCTGAACCATTAACTGATTTTTCAATAGGACTTTCAGCTTCTTGGGAGCTAGATGTATGGAAGAAGTTACGAAATGAGAAGAAAGCAGCAGTATTAGAATACTTAGCTAGTGTTGAAGGAAAAAACTTTATGGTAACTAATTTGGTTTCAGAAATTGCAAATTCATATTACGAATTAGTAGCATTAGATAATGAATTATCTATGGTTTCACAAAACTTAGAGATTCAAAAAAATGCATTGCAAATGGTAAAGCTTCAAAAGCAAGCCGCAAGAACAACAGAATTAGCAGTACGTAGGTTTGAAGCGAGTGTACTTAAAAACCAAAGTCACCTATACGAACTTCAACAAGAGATTGTAGAAACCGAAAATAAAATTAACTTTTTAGTAGGAAGGTACCCACAACCTATAGAAAGAAACTCAGATAATTTTATAGACAAACCTATTGAAGGAGTAAAAGCAGGAATTCCATCACAACTGTTACAAAACAGACCCGATTTAAGGAGAGCTGAATACGAGTTAGCAGCAGCTAAATTGAATACCAAAATAGCACGAGCTAATTTTTATCCATCAATAGGAATTAAAGCAGGAGTGGGGTTACAAGCATTTAAACCTAAGTTTTTAACATCAACACCAGAATCGTTAGTCTATTCTTTAGCAGGAGATATTGTAGGACCTTTAATCAATAGAAATGCGATAAAAGCAGCTTATAAAACAGCCAATAATAAACAATTACAAGCTGTTTATGAATACGAAAGAGCTATTTTAAATGCGTATTTAGAAGTAGCCAATGAGCTTTCAAAAATTGACAACTTGAAAAATAGTTACGATTTAAAAAAGCAACAAGTAGAAGCGTTAAATGAATCTATAGATCTTTCAGTTCGTTTGTTTAAATCAGCAAGAGCAGAATATACAGAAGTGTTGTTAACACAAAGAGAAGCATTAGAGTCTAAAATTGAAATCATAGAAACGAAAAGAGATCAATTATTAGCAAATGTAAAAGTATATAAAGCCTTAGGAGGAGGCTGGAACTAATTTTTCATTCGTTATTAACTATTAATTGTTGTTAAAGTGGTAGTTTTATAAACTATCCAAGAGACTCGCTAATTGGTGAGTCTTTTTTTTTCAATACTTTTCAAGTACCTTCGTACAACCTCATAAAAAGAGATTGTAATATCATAATTCAATGAGTAAAGAAGAGTTAGCTATAAAAACCACCTATTTTAGTATTCTAAGCAATACTAGTTTAGCAATTATAAAAGGACTAGCAGGTATTTTTGGAAACTCATACGCGTTAATAGCAGATGCAATTGAATCTACTACCGATATTTTTTCTTCTCTTTTAGTGTTGTTAGGGTTGAAATATGCGAAAAGACCTGCAGATAAAAATCACCCATACGGACACGGAAAAATAGAACCTTTAATCACCTTTGTAGTAGTTGCTTTTTTGGTAACTTCGGCTACAATTATTGCCTATGAAAGTATACAGAATATCCAAACTCCACACAAAACTCCTAAACCATGGACGTTACTCGTTTTAGGGGCAATTATTATTTGGAAAGAAATATCCTTTCAAGTGGTTATCAGAAAGAGTAAAGAAACTAATAGTTCTTCTTTAAAAGCAGATGCGTGGCATCATAGAAGTGATGCAATTACTTCTGTAATGGCATTCATAGGGATTTCAATAGCACTTATTTTTAAAGAAGGTTATGAAACTGCTGATGATTGGGCAGCTTTATTGGCTTCGTTCTTTATTTTATACAATAGTTACCTAATTTTTAGACCAGCACTGGGTGAAATAATGGATGAACATGTATATGATGATTTAATAGAAGAAATAAGAGAAAAATCTATGGAAGTGACAGGTGTTTTAGGAACAGAAAAATGCTTTGTTCGTAAAGCAGGAATGAAATATCATGTAGATTTACATGCGATTGTAGATAGTACTATTACAGTAAAAGAAGGACACGATATTGCTCATAAATTAAAAGACTATTTAAGAGAAAAACTCCCAGACTTGGAGCATGTTTTAATTCATATAGAACCTAATGAATATTAAAAAAGCAACCTTTTTACTGAGCGTAGTCGAAGTATGGTTGCTTTTTTTGTTTATGGTATATTTAAATACTTGTGTGTTTGTAAGGAAATTTTCCATTGAGGATGCTCCATCACATAATCAATAATTAGAGGAGTCATTTTTTCCTTTTTACTCCATTCAGGTTGTAAAAATAATTTACATTTTTTACCAACTTTAGCAGCCTGTTCCTCAGCAAACTGAAAATCATTTTTATTATGAATAATCATTTTCAACTCATCTGCTTCTTGATAAGCACGTTCTAAAGGTAATTTTGTTTTTTTAGGCGATAAACAAAACCAATCCCAAACCCCAGAAAAGTCATACGCTCCAGAAGTTTCAATATGTGTTTTAATACCTTTTTCTTGAAGTTGCCCTGTAATATAGTCTAAACTCCACATTAAAGGCTCTCCACCTGTAATTACCACAGTTTCGGCATATTTCTTTGCATTTTCAACAATAATATCCGTTTTTGTAGGCGGATGTAAATTAGCATCCCAGCTTTCTTTTACATCACACCAATGGCAACCTACATCGCAACCACCAATACGAATAAAATAAGCAGCAGTACCAGTGTGTGCCCCTTCTCCCTGAATCGTGTAAAATTCTTCCATTAACGGAAGCATTTCTCCTGTATTAATTAACTCTTGTACTTCTTTTTTCAACATAAGAGTGCAAAGATAGGCAACATTAAAAATTAATGAATGATTTTTGTTACTTTTACGTGTTTTTATCACAAAAAAGGTCATAAATAATGAGTAAAACCGAAGAGTTTTTCAATTACATCAAAGAGGGCTATACAACAAAAGGAGAGTTTATTACGCTAGGAGCAGGAATGTTAGGAGAAGAAACTGTAACAAACGCTCATGTAAATATTCCTTTAAAAACATTAAACCGTCACGGATTAATAGCTGGAGCAACAGGAACAGGAAAAACAAAAACCTTACAAGTGCTGGCAGAAAACATGTCAGAAAAAGGAATACCTGTATTGTTAATGGATGTAAAAGGAGACTTAAGTGGATTAGCACAACCAAGCCCAGGGCATGCTAAGATTGATGAACGCCATGAAAAAATCGGAATACCATTTACTCCAACAAAATATCCAATAGAAATTTTATCAATTTCAGAACAAAACGGAGTTCGTTTACGTGCTACAGTTTCTGAATTTGGACCTGTTTTATTATCACGTATTTTAGATTTGACTGAAACACAATCTGGAATTGTAGCGATTATTTTTAAATATTGTGATGATAACCAATTACCGTTATTAGACTTAAAAGATTTCAAGAAAATCCTTCAATACATAACCAATGAAGGAAAAGAAGAGATTAAAAAAGAATACGGACGAATTTCTACCGCAAGTACTGGGGCTATTCTTAGAAAAATTGTTGAAATTGAGCAACAAGGAGGTGATTTATTCTTCGGAGAAAAATCATTTGATGTTGACGATTTAACTCGTATTGATGAAAACGGACGTGGCGTTATTTCTGTATTACGCTTGACAGATATTCAAGATAGACCAAAGTTGTTTTCAACCTTTATGCTACAGTTACTAGCTGAGGTATATGAAACTTTTCCAGAACAAGGAGATAGTGGTCGACCAGAATTGGTGATTTTTATAGATGAAGCCCATTTAGTATTTGATGAAGCTTCAAAAGCGTTATTAAGTCAAATAGAAAGCATCGTAAAATTAATTCGATCTAAAGGAATAGGATTATACTTTGTAACACAAAACCCAAAAGATGTTCCGGAAGACGTATTAGCACAGTTAGGAATGAAGATTCAACATGCCTTACGTGCCTTTACAGCAAAAGATAGAAAAGCAATTAAATTAGCCGCAGAAAACTATCCAGATTCTGAATATTACGATACTAAAGAAGTATTAACACAGTTGGGAATAGGAGAGGCGTTGATTTCTGTATTAAATGAAAAAGGAATTCCAACACCATTGGCACGAACCATGTTACGTGCACCTATGAGTAGAATGGATGTATTAACAGATAAGGAAATTAAACAAGTTTTAGATAATTCAAGATTAATCCCGAAATACAACGATACTATTGATAGGGAGAGTGCTTACGAAATGCTAAACGAGAAGATAGAAAAAGTCAACAAAGAAAAAACTGAAGAAGCACGCAAAGAGGAGGAAGAAAAAACAAGAAGAAAATCTTCAACACGTAGTAGAAGCACACGTATGAACCCAATAGTAAAGGTATTAACCAGTGCTACCTTTATAAGAGCAGCCTTTGGAATTTTGAAAAAAGTAATAAAATAAGAAATACAAGAAATAGACGTTTTAAATATAAAAGAAGACAAATGAGAACATTTATGAAACCTTTAGTTATCGCAGTAATATCAGTACTATTTATCCAGTGTGGTAATAGCAAATTTGATATTGCTAAAGGAAAAGTAGGAAAGTTAACAACGAAAACAACTGTTAACGAAATAGAAAACGTATTTAAGCAAGACTCAGTAGTTAAAGTATTAAGTGAAGGGGCTAAAGGAAATAATCTTTTTCAAGAAGATGATAAGTATTTAGTATATGAAAAAGGAGGAAAGCATTTACTAACAATTACTCCAAAAGAACAATTAGACTCTACGTCAACAATTAAGAGTATTGAGATTTTTGATGATCGTTTTAAAACAAAATCAGGAGTAAATATAAAATCTACTTTTCAAGAAATTAATGCAAATACTAAGGTAAGTAAAGTAGAGTCATCATTTTCATCAGCAACCTTATTTATTGATGATTTAAACGCAACAATAACGATTGATAATGAAGATTTAGGTTTAAAAGAATTTAGTACTCAAAAAGTAACCAAAGAACAAATTCCAGATTTAGCCAAAATTAAATCATTTACTATTTGGTTTAACTAAAATATTTGAAGCCGAAACATATGTTTCGGCTTTTTAATTAATAACAGCTATGTAATTTTTAAAAGATGGAAGTAATAAAAATAGCATTTTTTGTATTGGGAGTTTTCTTTGGAGAAAACAGTAGGATAGGAGCGGAGAAAACAACCGTTACCATAAACCCAAATAAGCAAACAATAACCATAGTTCAAGAAAACATATTTGCACTTATAGCGAATGAAGCAGATAGTATGCAAGTTAGTACAGAGCTAGAAAAGGTGATAGCAAGAAATTGGAGAAAAGAAATAGAAACCTATCCATCAAAATCATGTACTTTTTATGTTACTGATAAAGGGGATTTAAACGCAAAAATTATACTGAAGTATCCTTCTGAAAATGTATTAAGAGATTTTGCTTTAGATTTTAATAAAGAAGCTAAAGAATTCTCTTTAATTAATATCCCTGATTGGAATGTTGAAACAGAAGATGGAGCATTAAAAGGAAATTATTGGCGATTTAGTGCAGACGACAGCTTTACTTTTGTTGTTACTCCTTTTAAAAACATGCCAGATAGGTTTAAAGAATTTAAAAGGAATCTTGCGCCAATTTGGGAAGCTGAAAAAGAGTAAATGAAACATTGCATAATTACAAAGCTACAGTATTTTTTTTATTACTTCTCCTCTCCTTACTCTGGAGATGGACAATTCAATTTTTAATAAGTAATCAATCATAGTTTTATAGCTAACACTAATAACTTTAGAGTTTATAAAAAAATATTTATAGAAAAAACCTTTTAATTTTCAAGAGAATAAATGTTGAGTGTTCTGTTTTTTAAATAGCTGACTTAACTTTAATAGAGTCACCGATAGAAAATCATTTTTACTAACTTCTACAGGGGTACTTTAAGTAAATGTTGAAGTTGTGATTAATTAAAAAGAAAGGAATAGGGTTTTATATTTCATATAGCTCATATAATGGTTAATATACAATAATGTTGATATAAAGAGGCTTTTACTCAATAGTTATTATTTCCATCTTTATAAAAAATACGAGTCTTACTAAATATATTATGTTTAGTTAGTATAACTTTAAGTTTTTTTGTTAATGGGTAATAGTTAATCGTTTCCATGTGATTAGTAATGATCAATCTAGGAGAATTTAAAAATTTCAGAAGAACTGTTTCATTAATTGTGTTTTTTAATACCAAGCACTAGTGGTTTCGAGTCTTTGTCTAACAAAAATAAAGAAAGGTTTATAAATGAAAATGCTATATTAATAAGCGAGAAAAAAGTTTGATATGTATTTATGTAATTTAAATTATCAACTTTATATGTTATTACAATTAAAGAGGCTAAACTTATAATATAAACTATAAAACATAAAAAATAGTTCAAGAAAGAAAAAGTAGTGTTTTTTAATCTCATGTAAACCAGTTTTAAATACCACATAATAATTAAAAGACTAGTAAAACCAAGAATAATTGATTGCCAAAACATGTTTCGATTAAGGAAATTAAGAGTATTGTTATTACTAGCGATACCAAAAAGAGTAATAAAAAGTATAGACAAGACAAAAATGATAATAAGTAAAAAACCTAATTGATTAATAAATTGAAAGATGGTTAATCTTCCTTTATTGTAAACATCTTTTACATAGTGTTTTGTCCCTTTTAGAATCGAAAGAATGAATATGGAACTTACTCCTAAAAGTATATAAATCCCCATATTAAATAGATGATAATTTTTTACTTCATTATTTATTTCTACTCCTAATAAATTAGAAAGTGTTCCTGTGCTAGTAGTTGTTTTTAAGAAAGTAACATCAAAAAAAAGAAAGATAAATATTCCGGTTAGTACACCTACCCATACTTTAGAATTAAGGTCTTTAACTCTTTTAATTGCTAGAATAATAGAACTGTAAAAAAGTATAAAGTTAATAGGCAAATAAGGGATAGTAAATGGCTGTATAATTTGATATGTAGCTAATTTTTGAACTCCTTTATGGCTTATAAATGCTGTGATACTAATATTTGTGATAAAATTAATAACTAGAGAGAAGGCTAAAATGAATAAAATTATTATTCCAAATAAAAATTCTTTTTTATTAATCGTTTCTCTTGGGTCAAAGAGTAGTTTTATTATTTTGTAGTTCATAGCTTTTTATAGGTGTATTAATTAAACAAGTTGTGGTTTGTTAAAGTAAAAATTAAATGTTTTGTGTATTAACTAGGTTGTTTTCATGCTTCTCATTTAATTCTAAGTAATTATCTTTTCCAAAAGAAATATAGTATAAAGGATATAGAATAATAATTCCTGCAAGAATTAAAAAAAAGAGACTTTTTGAAAACATAAATAAAGCAACAAGTAACATCATAATTGTTCTTATAATTCCCTCGTATTTAAAACTGTTAAGAGTTAAGGTGATGGTTTTATCATCGGTAACATTTATATTTATTTTTTGACTACCACACCAAGACGCTTTGGCATAGATTTCATATCTGCCGTTTTCTACTACATATTCTTTGTTTTCTTTTTTTATTAAACCTAGTTCTTTTTCATTAGCATAAATTTTAGCACCAACAGTGCTTTCAATTTTAATTTTTCCCATATTCACTTATTTAATGTTGTTTGTATAATAGAAAGAACGAAGAAACTTTTTTGGTAATCACTTTATTCTTTTTGTATTTACATAGCAGTTAATTTATAACTATAATTTTTGTCGAAAATATTCATAAAAAAAATGTTAGGCAAGTATAAAAAGAGTTTAATAAAAATCTAAGCCTTAAGTAATTCTAAGGCTTAGATTATATATTAAAGCTTATTGTTTTTTTAAACTACTATTAATTAGAAGAGCCCATTTATTTGCCACTAGTAATTCGTTGCTAATTAACAGGTCTTTTTTTTCATCATAAATAATAATTGAAGTAGTTTCATTATCTTTTATAAAATTCAGCTTTATTAATTCAATTGTTCTATCGTTTATGCTTCGTGTTTTTTTAATAACAATACATTCTTCAATTGTTTGTAGATTTATGACTTCTTTTTGTGTGTTTTCTTCAGATTGTTTAAAATAGAAAAGATAGTTTTTAGATTTGTCAATTCCTAAAACAAAATCATTACAAAATTCATATTCTTCTATATTACAGTTATATTCTAGAGAAATATTATTTAGTATTTGAAGTTTTTTCTTCTTTTTTGTTAATTGTTTTTTACGTACAAGTATAAAAGGAACTATACATATAACTAATAGTACAGCACCAATGATTATGGTTCCTAAATCCATTTATTTTTAATTAAATTGGGTTTTACTCTTAATTAATTATTAGTTAAGAGTATATTTTTTATGATAAAATTGATTAGTTGAATATTAAAGTTCAAAAAAATCACCAATGGTAATGAAAAGGAAATATTAAATCAGATTTTCTATAGTTTACTATAGTATTTCTTGATAAAGAAATGTATTGAATATATTTTCTGTTGAAAAATAATTCAACAGATTTAAAATTGATGCCTGCTTCTGAGAATGTGTTTTTTACATTAGTAGAAGGAAGGTTGTTAAAGTGATTGGTAAGATTTTCTGATTCTGTAGTGTGCTGTAACCCCTTAGAAGAAAGCTTTTGTTTATATTCTTTAAGAGCAGAATTAGGTTTGCGTAACTTATTAGAAAAAGATTGCTCTTCTTGAGTATACCCAATAGCGGTAAAATATACCGTTGTAATAAAAAGTAGACTTAGAAATTTCAAAACCTTATTCATACTGCAAAGTTACTTTATTAAATAATACTAAAACTCATAAAAAGTTAATTTTTAAGACTTTTATTAACTTCTTTAAAAACACTTTTTTTATCAGCAAGAACAATTAAAATATCAGCATTATTTATTGTAGTTGAACCATTAGGAGTAATATAGTTACCATCTCTTTTTATCATGGCTATAATAGCGTTTTTAGGAAAGTTTAATTCAACAATTTTTTTATTTGCCGATTTGCATGATTCTGTAATTATAATTTCTTGCATTAAAGCTTTCGGGTTTTCTTCTAACAACATATCTGTGGCACTTAATTTTTTTGTTTCTTCAGGCAAAGCAACGTTTAACCATTTTGCAACAATACTAAGTGTTGTACCTTGTATTATAATAGAAGTAACTGATATAAAAAATACGATATTAAAAATAATATTAGCTTTATCTATACCAGCTAAAAGAGGGTAGGTAGCAAATACTATAGGAACGGCCCCACGTAGGCCAACCCATGAAATATAAAAACGCCTCCTTAATTTCATTTTAAAAAAAAGTAAACTAATAAAAACTCCTACAGGTCGAGCAATAAAAATTAAGAAGAGTGAAATAATAAGTCCAATACCAATATAAGGAACAATTTGTGAAGGAAAAACAAGTAGTCCTAAGGTTAAGAACAGTACTATTTGCATTAACCAAGCTAATCCATCAAACATTTTTAAAATAGTCTTTTTATGAATTAAGTTTTGGTTTCCTAAATAAACAGCACAAATATAAATAGCTAAAAAGCCATTACCACCTATAAAATCAGTGAAAGAAAAAGTAATAAACATAAGTGCAATAACCAAAACAGGATACAACCCTTCAAAATCAAGTTTTATTGAGTTTATTATTTTTTTGCTAAGCACACCAAACAAAAAACCAGCAATAGCACCAAATATCATTTGCTGTAAAAATAAAGGTATTATAGAGGTTAAGCTTTGATCTTGATGAATAACTAGTGTTAAAAAAGCTATAGTTAATACGTAAGCCATGGGGTCGTTACTACCACTTTCTAGCTCCAAAGTAGGGCGCAAGTTTTCTCTTAATGCTAAGTTTTTAGAGCGTAAAATAGAGAATACAGCTGCAGCATCGGTAGAAGAAACAATAGCACCTAATAATAAGCTTTCATATATCGTAAAGTTGGTAACATTCCAAACAAATAGTCCTAAGGAAACAGCGGTAAGCAATACTCCTAAAGTAGAAAGTGCTAACCCTTCTTTAAGTATAGGTTTAACAGCTTTCCAATTTGTATCTAAACCACCAGAAAATAGAATAAAATTTAAAGAAACAATTCCTATAAATTGTGCGGCTTTTGGGTCGTCAAAAATAATACCTCCAATACCATCAGAGCCTGCAAGCATTCCGATACTTAAAAAAAGGAGTAGAGTAGGAACTCCAAATTTATAAGATGTTTTTCCTACAATAATACTTATTAAAAGTAATAAAGACCCTATTAATAAAATGTTCTCAATGGTTAAATTCATACAAGGAATGTTTTAAACAAAGATATAGGTTTTAGTATTTTAATAAGTGAGATTCATGCAAAGAAAAAGCCAAAGCTGTACAGCTTTGACTTAACTAATAAAACCAAGTATTAGTTTCATCGGAGTTAGCTAACCAATGAACTAATGTTGTTAGTGTCAACTATATTTTTAATGCAGGCTAATAATTTTTGTCATTAACCACTTTTCATGTTCTTTTCTCCAGATAGCAATAAACTTGCTAGGAATAGATTTAGCGTTAGGTTCTCTATTATTAAAAAACTTATGATAACCTATTTGAACGGCTCCATACTTATTAATAGGGTATACTTCAATGCTACCCTTTATCAAGGTACGAGTAACCTTACCGCAAATATTTTTTTTAGTGGCAGCTATGATTTCATTTTTAGAGGTAGATAAACCACCCTTGTCATGAAAGAATTCAATATCATCACTTAAAATACCTGCTTGTGTTTTCATGTCACAAGTATTATAAGCGTTAAAGAATATACTATCCATTTTTACAATTTGATTGTGTAGATCAATATCAACAGGTTTGTAGTTAGGAATTTCTTGTACTTGTCCATTCATTACCCATGAAAGTAAGAGTGTGTATAGAAGTGTAACTATTTTCATAAAAAAGTTACCCTTAAAGAAGAAGTCAAATAAATCATTCATAGTTTTTCAGTTTATGCATTTACCAAGTTTTAAAGCTTAAAGCTCCTTCTTCATTATACAGTCTACGGAATCCTTTTGATATAGTATCTAATGTACCGTTTGAAATTTTAATACTACCTACATATCCGTCGTTACAATCAATTCCTAAAACTAGATTATCAATTGTTTTATCATTATTAAATTTAGCGCTAACAATATCAATATCTATATTTTTACGATCTTTAAACCAATTGATTAATTTGTTAAGTTCACTTTCAGTAGTTTTCTTTGAGATAATAAATTCAGCTTTTGTATTATTAATTGTGCTGTCAAATAAGAAGCTTACCTCATCATTGTTATCAGAATCCCAATCGTCAGAATCTTCATTATTAATATCTTCTTCATCACAATCTAAACAGTTAAAGCCTTTAGAAGTCATTTTAAAATGATGGTTGGCCATATCACGGTCGTATACATTTTGGACGTTTTTTACATCATCTAAAAAGTTACGAGACGAACCTTCAAAGTATATAGTTGTTCCTTCAGGAATGTATAAAACAGCATCAATTTCTTCATCTTTCCACATGTTCTTGTATTCGCTAATAAAAAAGGCATCAAAAACAATAGTGTTGTTAGCTGTTTTAAAGTTGTATTGAATGGCTTCTGCATTAATGTTGGCATCATTTCGCTTTCTTCCTTCAGAAGTTTTCTTTATTTCTATATAAGCATTACCAGTTTCACTCTTACGGACATCGATATTTATATCATTAGAGTATTTCATTTCTTTATCATTTACATGAACAGATACTGAATTATCTCTATTACGCAAACTATGTTGATAGTAAATATTATCATCGTTTACTACTCGTATTTTTAAAGGCTCTTCTTGATTGTAGGTAATACTATGTTTTGAAACATGTGCACCATCGTAAGCATGTGTGGTAAAATATTCAATACCAGAGAATCCGATTGCTAATAAAGATACTAACCAAAGCCCGAATAATGTTAAAACTGTTGCAATACCAAGTCTTTTAACATTAGGAGATAAAATTCGTAATCCTAAAATAAATAGGACAGCAAAAGGAATTCCTATTAAGAAAAATACAAATGTCATCAATAACCATTTAGGCATAGCCGAATCATAAAAGAAAGGAGGGTAGTGAATCATGTCTCCATCAAAATTTAAGATTTCTAAGCTTCCTACAGAAAATAAGGTTAGTAGCAATGAAATGATTGTAATACCAGCGATAAATATTAATAAAACGCCCATGAATTTACCAAACACTTTGAATACGGCTAGTAAAATTTTACCCATAGTGTCTATGAAATCCTGAAAACCAGATTTAGTTTGGTTACGTAGTTTTTGATAATCAGCATTTGAAATTTTATCCGATAAATCATGGGCGCCTTCCTTTACCTTTGAAGAAAGGTTTTCAAACTCATTACGAATTTTTTTTTCAATATTGTCAATATTTACAGCTTCACCCTCCATCTGTAACTTTTCTGAAGTAGTTTTAGCTTCTGGAAGGATAACCCATAAAATGATATATCCTATAATTCCAAAACCAAATCCTGCTAATGTTAAAATAAGGAAAGCTAAACGAATCCAAACCACATCGATATTAAAATAATGCCCAAGTCCAGAACATACTCCTCCTAGAAACTTGTCATCACCATCTCTAAACATTTTTTTGTTAGAAGTATTTCTCTTATAGTTGAAAGAAGTATTTTCGCTATACCCTTCTTCAGCTTCCGCATAGTCTTCAGGTTGCCCCATGATAGCAATAATTTCTTCAATATCACTTTCATTTACTACTTGACGAGCATCGGTAATTCTTTCAGATAGTAACTCACTAATACGAGCTTCTATGTCTGCAATAATTTCATTTTTTCCTTGCGGATCATCGCTTAACGAACGAGCGATGGCATCTAAGTATCGTTTTAATTTCTGATAGGCAGTTTCATCTATGTGGAAGAAAAATCCGCCCAGGTTTATATTTATTGTCTTATTCATCTTTAGTTGATTTTGTACTTGTTACTTGGTTTACTGCGTTTACTAAATTATGCCATGTTTTGTCTAATTCTTTCAAGAACATTCCGCCATTTTCTGTGAGTACGTAATATTTTCTTGGAGGTCCAGAGGTTGATTCTTCCCATCTGTAACTTAATAATCCTGCATTTTTTAAGCGGGTAAGTAACGGATATATGGTTCCTTCAACCACAATCATTTCAGCACTTTTAAGATTTGAGAGTATTTCAGAGGTGTATGCATCTCCTTTTTGTAAAATAGATAAGATACAGTACTCTAAAACTCCCTTACGCATTTGTGCTTTTGTGTTTTCTATCTTCATGTAATGCGGTTTATGGGTTATTTTATAAATTTTATTGTAAGTGGATATTTATACATTTCACCTTTATTAGCTTTCATGGCTGCTATAATTATCAGCGCTACTTTAATAAGAGCGACAATACTTACAACAGAAGCGAATCCAAAAATACCAAACAATCCTCCGTGTCCATGGTATCCACCAAAGTCGATATCTATACCATCAAATCCGTTGAAAATTCTTCCGAAGAAAAAAGGAATAAAAGAAAGGCCTAGTATAAAAATGTATAAACTATAACTGATGTTAAAATTAACGGCCTCTTTACCATGTTCATCTAAAAAAGGACTTCTCTCTTTTAAGGTTTGCCATAATATAAGCGGGGTGATAATACTTCCTAAAGGAAATAAATACCCTGCAAAAGCAGAAATATGTATTAAAAAAGCATTGGTATTTTGGTTGTTGTATTGCATAGTGAAATGATTTATATAATACTTTACAATGCAAATATATATCTTTTAAAAGGTATTATGCAATACATAGTACTAAAAATTAACAAAATTTAACATTTAAATGAAGCGATATAATTAAATAAAAAGCTGTACATTGCCTGTAAATACTGAAAAAATGAAGTTTACACCAAGAAAAGTTAATGCCTTTTTATTATTTAAGTTACCCTCAGCTTTTTTTACTGGAGTGCGATTAAAGTCGCTTACTAACGACAGAGCAGAGGTTAAAGTTACCCACAAATGGGTAAATCAAAATCCATTTAAATCAATGTTTTGGGCAGTACAAGGAATGGCATCAGAATTATCTACAGGTATTTTGGTAATGAAAGAAATAGATGCTTCGAATAAAAAAATTTCTATGCTGGTTACTAATATGAATGGAACTTTTACTAAAAAGGCTACAGGGAAAATTCGTTTTGAATGTAACGATGGTAGATTAATAAGAGAAACTATACAAAAAGCAATAGATACAGGTGAAGGGCAAACAATAACTGTTACTTCAGAAGGTTTTAATGAAGAAGGTGTTTCTGTTTCAAAATTTGAATATGAATGGAGTTTAAAGGTTAAAAATTAGTTTTGTGGTGAGGTTTAATTATATTTTTATAATTATAGTACTGCTATTTTCTTGTAAGAGTGAAGAAAAGAGTAAAAAAGAGAAAGTTGAAACAAAGTTTTTAGTTAATAATCAGTTTCAAGAAATACTTGATAAGGCAGAATTAGAAGGAGCTATACTAGTTTATGATTTGTATAAAGATGTGCATTATTCTAATAATTTTGATTGGTGTAAAGTTGGAAATTTACCAGCGTCAACATTTAAAATTCCGAATTCTATCATTGCTTTAGAAGCTGGAGTCGTAAAAAATGATAGCGCAATCTTTAAATGGAATGGAGAATCTAGGTATCTAAAGATTTGGGAGCAAGATTTAACGTTTAAAGAAGCTTTTCACTACTCTTGTGTTCCATGTTACCAAGAGGTAGCTAGAAAAATTGGAGTTGAAAGAATGAAATCCAGTTTAGCAAAGTTAAATTTTGGTTCAATGGATGTAAATGAAATGACTTTAGATAATTTTTGGTTAGAAGGTAAATCTAAGATTAATCAATTTCAGCAAATAGACTTTTTAAAACGATTACATAATTCAGAGTTACTTATTAGTGAGCGTACCGATAGTATCATGAAAAATATGATGATAATGTATAAAAGCAATCAGTATGTACTGAGAGGTAAAACAGGTTGGTCAGTAAGAGGTGAAGAAAATAATGGTTGGTTTGTAGGCTATGTTTTAGTTAAAAAAAATGCTTATTTCTTTGCTACAAATGTAGTTCCAAAAAAGAATTTTGATATGAAGTTTTTTAGTAGAGAAAGAAAAGAAGTGACTTTTAAGGCTTTAAAAGTGTTAAAAGTATTAAGCGAAAATGAATCTTTTGTAACAAAACAGTAAAAAACTCTTCTTATAAATATAAAAACAAAAAATTATGAATGCACACGAAATAGATTATCGCATTTTTGGAGAAGAAATGCAGTATGTAGAAATAGAATTAGATCCGCAAGAAGGAGTAGTTGCCGAAAGTGGTAGTTTTATGATGATGGATGCCGATGTGAAAATGAACACAATTTTTGGAGACGGTTCAAATCAAGAAAAAGGATTGTTAGGGAAAATTTTTTCTGCTGGAAAACGAATCTTAACAGGTGAAAGCCTGTTTATGACGGTTTTTACCAATGATGGTCAAGGAAAAAAACAAGTTTCTTTTGCTTCTCCTTATCCAGGAAAAATAATTCCAATTGATTTAACAGAATTTGGAGGGAAGTTTATTTGTCAAAAAGATGCTTTTTTATGTGCAGCTAAAGGGGTATCTATCGGAATTGAGTTTTCAAAACGCTTAGGAAGAGGGTTGTTTGGAGGAGAAGGATTTATTATGCAAAAAATGGAAGGCGATGGTATAGGTTTTGTGCATGCAGGTGGTACAATGGCAAAAAAGGTATTGCAACCTGGTGAAGTTTTAAAAGTAGATACAGGCTGTATTGTTGGTTTTACTCAAGACGTTGATTATGATGTTGAATTTGTAGGAGGTATAAAGAATACCATTTTTGGTGGAGAAGGATTGTTTTTTGCAAAGTTGAGAGGCCCTGGAACTGTATATATCCAATCATTACCATTTAGTAGGTTAGCAGGTAGAGTGTTGGCTATGGCTTCACAAACTGGAAAAGGTGATAGAGGAGAAGGAAGTGTTTTAGGAGGTTTAGGAGATATTTTAGATGGAGATAATAGGTTTTAGAAATATAAGTAAATAAAAAAGACCGCTAATTTTTATTAGCGGTCTTTTTTATTTTATTGGTAAATTAGATACCTAATTCTTCAAACATATTGATTAAACGTTCTCCTTCTGATGGTGCAGGAGCGTTTGGACTTACAATATTTCCGTCAGGGTCGATTAAGATAAATCTCGGTAAACCTTTAATTAAGAAGTTTTGAGCCCATTCTAAATTTAAGTGACTATCTCCAGCCATTAGCTGTATACCAGTCATCTCCCTATCTTGAATGGTTTCTTTCCATTTTTCATCATTACCTTTAGCATCAACATTAATGCTTACAAACTCAATATTTTTACCATGGTACTCTTGCTCTAATCGCTTTAATAAAGGAATTTCTCTTTTACAATAAGCACACCAAGTAGCCCAAACATCAATGTATAAGTACTTTCCGTGGCCTAATAAATCATCTAAAGAAGTTGTGCCACCATCATAATTTACATAGTCTTTAAACTTAGGAGCAGGTTGGCCTTTTGCTGTTGTTTTTAAAAGATTGTAGTCTTTAGTAATCTCTTTTTTATGTGTTTCATTTGTAGAATACGCCATAAATTTTCTGTAGAATTCTTTTAAATCACTAGCATATGTAATACTATTTTGAGCACTATTATATAACAAATCGTTTTTAGCGATTGAGTCAGTAACCTCAGTTTGTACAGTTTCTAGATAAGTTAAATAATAATCATCACCTTCTTTATTATTTTCTCGAGCTAAATTTTTTAACTCGGTCTCTAACATCACTCTATAGAAGTATGAAATTGTATAATCGTTACCATTATAGTTGAAATTCTCTAATGGATCAGGAAAATTTTCAGAAACGGTAAAGTCTTTATTTCCTGTTAATGTTCTGTGATAATCTTGATAATTATAAAGGTTTCTTAAACATTCATAGTCAATATTTTTGACTTCCTTTTTTAAGAAATCAGCAGGCAATTGTTTAGAAATAGATGCTTCAGTTACAGCATCTTTATATTCATTAGTTTTTGCTAAAAACTCACCTTCTTCTAAGGCAAAATATTGATTAGCACTAACAAGTATTTCAGGCCAAGTTTTTTGTTTTTCATGAAGATAGCTATTTATTTTTTTGTTAGCACCTTCAAAATTAATAAAATCTGGGTTGTCGTAATCAAATACAATACCTGTATCATCTGTCTTTGTTAAATATAAGTTGATAGCTTTAATAGGCTTTGTATTGTAAACCAAGGTATAATAGCCTTCTCTATCAATTTTAAGAGTATCAACAAAAGAACCAGTCTTTCTGTCAAATTTTATTTTCTTTTCAAATTGAAAACCATTCAAGGTAACAGTTCTTTTTTTAAGGTTATCAATTTTACCAGTTAAAACCAAGTAGTCTTTAACAGGTTTTTCTTCCTTTTTACATGAAATTATGGTAACTCCTATGAGGGCTAAAAGTACTAGTTTTTTCATTCTTTAATGTTTAGTGAGAATAACGGTGTTTAAGCCGCCGAAGTTAGTTTTTTTAACTTTTTTATCAAAGAAATTAACATTTTATTTAAACTTAGTTCTATTTTTTATAAAAAATCAGCTTGAAGTTTTCTCTTTTTTTTGGTTATTTGTACACCATAAAAATATTAAAATGAATACTACACATATAATAAATTCCCAACCACTTGGTTTAGAAGATATTCATAGTATTGTATTACTAGATAAAAAACTTTCTTTATCAGAAGAATCAAAAGAAAAGATATTAAAATGTCGTGCTTACCTTGATGAGAAAATGAAAACTCATAACGATCCTATTTATGGAATTAACACAGGATTTGGTTCGTTATGTAACGTCAAAATTAATGGAGATAATTTACAACAACTTCAAGAAAACTTAGTAATGAGTCATGCTTGTGGAACTGGAGATGAAGTTCCTCAAAAAATTGTAAAGTTAATGTTGTTGCTTAAAATACAATCATTAAGTTATGGTCATTCTGGTGTACAGTTGGCCACTGTTGAGCGTTTGATTGAGTTTTATAATAAAGACATTTTACCTGTTGTATATACACAAGGTTCGTTAGGAGCATCTGGTGATTTAGCACCATTAGCACATCTTTCTTTACCATTGATAGGATTGGGAGAAGTGTATGTTGAAGGAGAACGAGTTTCAGGAGATGTTTTAAAAGAAAAATTTGGTTGGAAGAAAATTAATTTACAGTCTAAAGAAGGATTAGCATTGTTAAATGGAACTCAATTTATGAGTGCATATGGTGTATATAATTTATTAAAGGCTTATAAACTTTCTTATTTAGCAGATGTTATTGGTGCAATTTCTTTAGAAGCTTTTGATGGAAGAATTGAGCCTTTTAATGAGTTGATTCATTTAGTGCGCCCACATAACGGACAGTTAGCTACAGCTAAACGTATTAAAGAAGTATTAGAAGGAAGTGAATTAATCAAGCAACCAAAAGAGCACGTACAAGATCCTTATTCTTTTAGATGTATGCCACAAGTTCATGGTGCAACAAAAGACACGTTAGAGTTTGTAAAGAAAACATTCATAACAGAAATAAATTCAGTAACAGATAACCCAAACATATTTGTTGATGAAGATATTATTGTTTCAGGAGGAAACTTCCATGGCCAGCCACTAGCCCTAGCTTTAGATTATTTAGCAATTGCTGTTGCAGAATTAGGAAATATTTCTGAAAGAAGAACCTATCAATTAGTTTCTGGTTTAAGAGGGCTACCTGACTTTTTGGTATCGAACCCAGGTTTAAATAGTGGGTTTATGATTCCACAATATACAGCTGCAAGTATTGTGAGTGCAAATAAACAATTTTGTACTCCTTCTAGTGTAGATTCTATTGTGTCTAGTAATGGACAAGAAGATCATGTAAGCATGGGAGCCAATGCAGCTGTGAAAGCAAAAAAAGTAGTAGATAATGTATGTTCTGTACTAGCAATAGAGTTAATGAATGCTTCTCAAGGACTTTCTTTTAGAGAAGAGAATACTTCTGAGTTTTTATCTTCTTTTGTAGGAATGTTTAGAGAAGATGTACCTTTAGTAAATGATGACAGAGTACTACATAATGATATTAAGAAAGCAGAAAACTTCATTAATGATTTAATTATTGAAGTAGAAGAACTGTTTTAAGACAACTATAGAGATTAGTGAAAAAGCTCAAATTGTTTTTACAATTTGAGCTTTTTAGTTTTTCAACGTTTATATGAAACGATGATAAATATTAACTAGAATAATAAGATATTAATATTTATTTATGTTAGCACTCTGTTAGAGTAGGAGTTTTTTTGAATTAAAATACTTTTAATAATTACCTCTATGGCTATATAGCAAACATCTTTTACAAAAGTATATTGATTAATGTGTTGTAATGCATGTAAATAGCCTGAATAAAAAGTAATTAAAGCTCCCATTCAGATAATGATAGTGAAAAACAAGGATTTGTTATTTGGAAATGGATGGAGGAGTTATACTTACTCGAATAGCTTGTTTAGAAAATATTGTAATTAGACAGTTTATATCTAATCAATCAAAAACAATGAGATAATATGGAAAATTAGCCATTATTATTTGTGGTCCATAAGGCTATAAATTTCAACTTAAAATGTTAAAAAAGATAGAGATATCTATAAGCTAGAAAAAATATTTAAATATCTACTTAATAAAAGTATTCATTTTTTTTAGTAACTAAAAATAATACTATAACTTTGTCCCGTTCATTAACGTATTGATGTTATCAAGAAAGGTGGAGGGAATAGACCCTTTGAAACCTTAGCAACCCTTTGTGCAAACAAAGAAGGTGCTACATTCTACTGCTTCGACAGAGAGATAACGAAAAGAATTTTACTTCCTCTTTTCCTGATAACAGTACACTAAATATCAGGAATGTCAAACATTTATCAAGAAATACAAAAACGAATCCTTGTGCTCGATGGCGCTATGGGAACCATGCTTCAGGAATATAAATTTACTGAAGAAGATTTTCGTGGAGAACGTTTTAAAGACTACCCAACACCGTTGCAAGGAAACAATGATTTGTTGTCCATTACGCAACCCGAAGCCGTAAAAGAAGTACATAGAAAATACTTTGCGGCAGGAGCAGACATTGTAGAAACCAACACCTTTTCAGGAACTACCATTGCCATGGCAGACTACCAAATGGAAGAGTTGGTATACGAGTTAAATTACGAGTCTGCTAGAATAGCCAAAGAGGTGGCCGATGAATTTACAGCGAAAGAACCACATAAACCTCGTTTTGTAGCAGGTTCTATCGGGCCTACCAACCGTACCGCAAGTATGTCACCTGATGTAAACGATCCGGGATACAGAGCAGTTACTTTCGAAGAGTTACGTATTGCCTACAAGCAACAAGTAGAAGCCTTAATTGATGGTGGTTCAGATATTTTGTTGGTAGAAACCGTATTTGATACCCTAAATGCCAAAGCAGCTTTATTTGCCATTGAAGAGGTAAAAGCTGAGCGTAATATAGAAGTACCTATCATGGTTTCTGGAACCATTACCGATGCTTCAGGTAGAACCTTGTCGGGACAAACAGCCGAGGCGTTTTTAATTTCCATCTCTCATATTCCGTTGTTATCCGTAGGTTTTAATTGTGCTTTAGGGGCTAATTTATTACAACCACACTTAGAAGCGATTGCTTCTAAAACAGAGTTTGCCATTTCTGCACATCCAAATGCCGGATTACCGAATGCCTTTGGAGAGTATGACGAAACTCCAGAAGAAACAGCGGAGCAAATAGAAGAATATTTAAAGAAAAACTTAATCAACATTATAGGAGGATGCTGTGGTACCACGCCAAAACATATTTCAGCTATCGCAGCAATAGCAGCGAAATACAAACCACGAAAAGCTGAATTTGTTGCAGCAGGACAAAATAGTTAGTAGATGAGTGAGGAAAGAAGATACATGAAATTATCGGGGTTAGAACCGTTAATTATAACACCCGAAAGTAATTTTATCAATGTAGGTGAACGTACAAATGTAGCAGGGTCGCGTAAATTTCTTCGATTGATTAAAGAAGAAAAGTTCGACGAAGCCTTAGCGATTGCGCGTCATCAAGTGGATGGAGGAGCACAAATCATCGACATTAATATGGATGATGGTTTGATTGAAGGAAAAGAAGCAATGGTACGCTTTTTAAATTTAATAGCTTCTGAACCTGATATTGCCAGAGTTCCTATTATGATTGATAGTTCTAAATGGGAAATCATCGAAGCTGGATTACAGGTAGTACAAGGTAAATCGGTTGTAAACTCTATTTCTTTAAAAGAAGGTGAAGAAAAATTTATTTGGGAAGCAACTCAGATAAAACGATACGGAGCTGCGGTAATTATCATGGCTTTTGATGAAGTAGGACAAGCAGACACCTACGAACGAAGAATTGAAATTGCAGAGCGTTCGTATAATATATTAACCGAGATTGTCGGTTTTCCGCCAGAAGATATCATTTTCGATTTAAATATTTTTCCAGTGGCAACTGGAATGGAAGAACATCGAAAAAATGCGTTGGATTTTATTGAAGCTACCCGATGGGTACGTGAAAATTTACCGCATGTAAGTGTGAGTGGTGGAGTAAGTAACGTATCATTTTCTTTTAGAGGAAATAATGTCGTACGTGAAGCTATGCACTCGGTATTCCTATACTATGCTATCAAAGCAGGAATGAATATGGGAATTGTGAATCCGACGATGTTAGAAGTCTACGATGATATTCCGAAGGATTTATTAGAACATATTGAAGATGTTGTTTTAGATAGAAGAGACGATGCTACAGAACGTTTATTAGAATTTGCTGAAACGGTAAAAGGAACTAAAAAAGAAAGCAGTGAGCAAGTTTTAGAATGGAGAAGTTTACCACTACAAGACCGTATTACACATTCTTTAGTAAAAGGAATAGATGCTTTTATAGAAGAAGATGCTGAAGAAGCTCGTTTGAGTGTAGCAAAACCACTACATGTAATTGAAGGACATTTAATGACAGGGATGAATGTAGTAGGAGACTTGTTTGGTGCAGGAAAAATGTTTTTACCGCAAGTAGTAAAATCTGCCCGAGTAATGAAGAAAGCGGTAGCCTATTTGAATCCTTTTATTGAAGCAGAGAAAAGCGAGGAACAACAAGCTATCGGAAAGATATTGATGGCAACGGTAAAAGGAGATGTGCATGATATTGGTAAGAACATTGTATCCGTAGTATTAGGTTGTAACAATTACGAGATTGTCGATTTAGGGGTGATGGTTCCACCAGAAAAAATCATAGAAACTGCTAAAAAGGAGAACGTAGATGCTATTGGTTTAAGCGGATTGATAACACCTTCGTTGGATGAAATGGTGTATTTAGCCAAAGAAATGGAACGTCAAAATTTGGAAATTCCCTTATTGATTGGTGGAGCAACAACCTCGAAAGCGCATACTGCTGTAAAAATTGATACGCAGTATAAAAATGCAGTGGTACACGTAAATGATGCGTCAAGAGCAGTAACAGTAGTAGGAGATTTATTGAATAAAGAAACCTCAAACGAGTATGTTGCCAAGTTGAAGAAAGATTACGAAGAGTTTCGAGATAAATTCTTAAAACGAGGAAAACAGAAGCACTACATACCAATTGAGGAAGCTAGAGAGCGAAAATTCAGAATAGATTGGGAGACTACTAACATTACTAAACCAAAAGAATTAGGAGTACAAAAGCTAGAGCAAGTAAGTTTAAAAGATTTGGTACCATATTTTGATTGGAGTCCGTTTTTCCGCTCATGGGATTTACATGGAAAGTTTCCTGATATTTTAGAAGATGAAGTAGTAGGAGTAGAGGCAACCAATTTGTTTGCAGATGCTCAAAAGATGTTGCAACAAATCATAGAAAAACAAGCATTAAAGCCCAAAGCTATTTTTGGTTTGTTTGAGGCAAACTCTATTAACGACGACGATATTTCAGTTCAAAAGAAAGGAAAGGAAGTCGCAGTATTTAGAACCTTGCGTCAGCAATTAAAAAAACGTGAAGGAAAACCAAGTTTTGCTTTAGCAGATTTTATTGCGCCCAAAGAAACAGATAAAACGGATTATATAGGAGCTTTCTGTACCGCCATTTTTGGCGCTGATGAATTGGCATTACAATACAAAGAAAATCACGACGATTACAATGCAATTATGGCACAAGCCATTGCTGATCGTTTTGCAGAAGCTTTTGCAGAATATTTGCATCATAGAGTAAGAACGAAACACTGGGGCTATGCATCCGAAGAAAACTTAACGAATGATGAATTGATAAAAGAAGCGTACAAAGGAATTCGTCCTGCACCTGGGTATCCTGCATGCCCAGATCATTTAGAAAAAGAAACGATTTGGCAGCTTTTACAGGTAGAAGAAAATATAGGGGTTAGTTTAACAGAAAGTTTAGCCATGTGGCCAGCAGCAGCAGTTTCAGGATATTATTTTGCCAATGAAGAAGCTAAGTACTTCGGTTTAGGTAAAATAACAGACGATCAGGTAAGGGATTTTGCAGAACGAAAAAATATACCCTTAGAAAAAGCCAGAAAATGGTTACATCCAAACATATCAGATAACTAATAATAACTTTAAAATAAACAAACAAAAGAGCGTATTTAATTAACAATAAGTTTTAAGTTAGGTAAACTAAAAACTACAAAACAGTAGTAATATTGCCATATGAAAAAATCAATAAAATTAGACAAATGAAAAAGTATAATTTGGAGATTCGATTTGCAATACAGCTACTGGTAATGGCAGCAATATCGTTAATTGCAGCTTCATTGGTATAGTTAAATACGTCTTTATAAGATACACTTATGAAGGTAATAGAACATTTAGAAAAAGCTAACGGAGCATCGTTGTTTTCGTTTGAAATACTTCCGCCATTAAAGGGAGATACAATAGAGTCAATATTCAAAAATATTAATCCGTTAATGGAGTTCAATCCGCCATTTATAGACGTAACCTATCACCGTGAGGAATACGTGTATAAAGAGTTAGGAGACGGACTCTTAAAAAAGCAAGTAGTAAAAAAACGTCCAGGTACAGTAGGTATTTGTGCGGCGATTCAAAATAAATACCAAGTAGATGCTATTCCGCATATTTTATGTGGAGGATTTACCAAAGAAGACACTGAAAACTTCTTAATTGATCTCAATTTTTTAGGAATTGATAACGTAGTTGCATTACGTGGTGATGCAGTAAAAAGCGAAACTTATTTTAAACCTGAAAAAGACGGACATGCATACGCAAGTGAGTTAGTTACACAAATAGAGAACTTAAATAAAGGAAGATACTTGGATGATGATTTGCAAAACTCATCAAAAACCGATTTCTGTATCGGGGTAGCTGGGTATCCTGAAAAGCACATGGAAGCACCAAGTTTAGATTCTGATATTCACTTTTTAAAGAAGAAAATTAAAAACGGAGCAAATTATGTGATAACACAAATGTTTTTTGATAATCAAAAGTATTTTGAGTTTGTAAAAAAATGTAGAGAAGAGGGAATTATGGTTCCTATTATTCCGGGATTAAAACCAATCTCAACCAAAAAGCAATTGAATTTAATTCCGCACCGTTTTAAAGTTGATTTACCAGATACTTTGGTAAAAGAGGTTGTGAATTGTAAGAGTAATGCAGAAGTACGACAAGTAGGAGTAGAGTGGTGCATTGCTCAAAGTAAGGAACTACAACAAAAAGGAGTACCTATTTTACATTATTATTCAATGGGAAGATCAACCAATATTCAAAAAATTGCTGAAGGAGTTTTTTAAGATAAATCGTCATTTCATCCATTTGAAAGAATACTGAGTGAATTAGGAATAAAACATCGATATATAAGGCTTTATAGACCACAAATCAATGGAAAATTGAACGATTATGGAGAACCATTGAGGAAGATTTAATTCATGGAACTTATTTTGAATCAAAAGAATATTTAAAAGAAAAAATATTATAATATATTTATTACTATAATCAATAAAGACCACACCAAAGTTTAAATGGTGTGGCTTCTAATATTTTTAACCAAAAATGTCAACGAATTAGTTAACTTTTACAGAAATGATAACATAAGGGATCAAAACTTAGCAGAAAAACCTTTACTCTAAAAGTGAAGCGGTCTTTTTTTGGGTTCTAAAATTAAGAAATCAACAGTTAATAGTTACTGCGTCTTTTCCAAAAAGTAGCTTCTTTCCATCTAGTCTCAGTACTGTAGAAAAAGTTTTTATGTTTTAGATAATGATTCCAAACTTGTTGTAGTTGATTTTCATACAATATATTGAATTTTCCCTCCTTGGTGGAGTCCAAGTCCTTAATAAAATCATACTTAATAAGTAGTTTTTGAAGCTGCATTGCATTTGCCATAGCGTTGAACATTCCTTGAGAAGAAAGCGGATCAAAACTCATAGCTGCATCACCCAAAGCAACCCATTGTTTACCTGTTACTTGTTCTAAACGAGTAGAGTTAGCACTTACCGTACCATGAAAGTTAACAGTAGTTTCGTTACCTTCAATTAAAGGCTGAATGAGTTTGTGTTCTTTGGCAAAGGATAAAAATGTATTTACATGCTTAAAAGTGTTTCTATCCACTAAATCAGGATCCGTTTGAAAAGCGATGACCCTTTTATTATCGGGAACTACAGCACTATACCACCAACCTAAATCATCAGTAGCAATGGTGCTCATGGTATTTTCTTGGGTATTAGGTAAGCTCATCCAACAAGAAATCAATTTATCGTACTGTGTACGTTGAATACCTAAGCTTTTGGTGAAATGAGATTGCCTACCAGTGGCGTCAATTACGAATTTTGCCTGAATAGTATGTGTGGTTCTGTTTTTTAAGTCATCAGACTTTGTGGTTACTTTCCAGTAATTATTTTCATAAGAGCTATTAGAAAGGCGTGTTCCCCAAATACAATTAACTCCTCTTTTAGCAGCAATCTTTCTTAGATATACTTCAAAGTTCTTTCTGTCTAAACTTCTAGAGAATCCATCGGGGTTCCTCATATGGTCAACAATTTGAAGTTGACTATTTCCCCAATAGGATTGCATTCCTAAATTATTACGAAATATGGTTTGTTTTATGGCTTCCGATTCATTTTCTAATAAATCTAACTCTTTTAAAATTCGTTGTGCAGCAGGTGCTAGTGATTCTCCAATTCTATCAACAGGTTCAACTAGTTTATCTAGCAATGTAACATTATAATAATTAACTAAAGAAATGGCGGCAATGCAACCTGCAATGCCACCACCTATAATTAGTATGTCAGTAGTACTATTATATTCTTTCAATTCGTATATTATTTAGGAATATATCTTGAAAAACGTGTCATCTTCTCAGGAATACCAACTTCAACTCTTTTAGGAGCTGCTTCTTGATGCGAATCAGACTGTTTCATATGATGTAACTTAGAAGCAATTAAATGTATGGTTTTAATAACATTTGGTGTTGCTTTAAAGTCTTTTTCTAGTTCATCTTCCGTTAAGCTTAATAAACTACGCTGAGCATCTTCCAAAACAAATTGCTCGTTTAATAAATTATCGTGTGATAGTTTTTCTACGGCTGTATCTATTGTATTTTGAAGTCCTTTCTTTAACGCATGTTTAGCAGTTAAAACACTTTGTAATTCTTGTATGGTAGCTTTTAATAATGTTGCCTCTTGTTCTGGAGTAGGAGTAATCCCCACCTGCATTTCTTCAGGGAAATTAGGATCATGCTGAACTCCTGGACGCTTTTGAACCACGGCTAATTTATCAAAATACTTAATCATGCTATTAATTTGATTTGTATAAGTTGGTGCTTCACCATCTAAGGGAAGGTTGTCTAACCAATCGGAACGGAAATTAAAGGCTTGAATACGGGTTTCTTCAGATAAATTCGAATCCATTGTTTCTTTATAACGTTCTTCATTTAAAACGTTATTTGGTACTCTAGCAGGCCAAAACGTAGGTAAATATGGATCGTATTCACTAGTGTATCCATCTCTACAACTAGCGGTATCTGTTTGCCAAGGAATCGCCATCCAACGAGTAATTCCCCCAGCTACTTGTCCGCCTAAAATAGGTCCTTTTGCCAATGGTAATATATCGTTATTCATCATTGGACCATAATACGTAGTATTAACAGGCGGTGTTTTAGGTGCATGTTTAATTCTAAAAGGAGCCATGTACATTCCAGATGAACGCATAGGCCACGTCATTTCACAACCAGGGTGAAAAGCATCAGCTAAACAAAACTCCATAGCTGCTTTAGTTAACATATCTGGTTGTTCTGAAACAGGAAGTTCGTCTATCGTTGGTGGTTTAGGTACGTGCGGACATCCAGTCATGTCTACATAATCAGCATCAAAATCACCTTGTACCCATTGATCTAAAAATTCTAATTGTAAATCAGATAACGTAGCATGTTGACGTACAGAGCCTGTGGAAGGAATACTAATTGCATCACCATACAACCAAGGCCATAGTTGAGGTGCTTCTGCTCCTGATATGTCAAAACGACGGAAGTTGTTAGAAATCGTTCTACGCATTTCCATATAGGCAGGTGACGGATTCCCTAATCGTTTTATCCACTCATTAGTGGTGTAGTTGAACTGACCGCCAAAACCAAAAGCTCCAGCAAAACCAGCATTTACCCATTGTAAATCAGTCATACGTTGGAAAATTGGTAATATATCTTTGGTAAACGATGGTCTTACAGGACGTACCAACATTTTAGATTTTACAGCTACATCACGCATTAAATCCCACATCGTACGTACCGATTTTTGCATTGGTGCATAATCTGGTGGTGCACAAATAACCCAGGCTGGATCTACTTTTAATTTTGTTCCTTCGTATTCTACTTCCGCAGTAACAGGTCCGTCCGAAATATCATCGTGCCAACCTTCGTTATTGGCAAAAGTAATGGCAATATCGCCGTTGATGTTTTCCGATTTTCCGTGTCCACCTAACATGATTAGACGTCCTTTTTCATCCGTACGCATTTCACCTAAGTACACTTTTTTCGAAAGAAATTCCCCTTCAAAGAAAGGACCTTTGGTAACATTGGCTCCGGTAATAGATTTTGCGCCACCATCAATTAATAAAGAGTTACGGTCTTTTACATCAATATTACGTAACATAGAAGGAGGCATATCAGCAGCTTCAGGAATATCTAAGGCAATGTTGAACTGATACCAAGACGATTTTTGATTGGCTAAATGGCTATGCCATGTAATTTTTGCATTTTCAGCCGTTAATTCCTTTACCGCTTTTCCAGCAGCATTGAATCCGTAGATTCTAAATTGTGCTGCTTGTCTTTTTAAGGCTCCTGTTTTATCTCTGTATGCATAGGGATCGGTTTGTGGTTCAGGATTGTCAACCAGTGGACCAATAAAGTATTCGTTTTCACTATTTCCTACACGCATCACGCCAATAGGAGGGTAGATACCTGCTTTTACGATACAGTCACTATTTTCATCGGTGTTACCTTCAAACTGTGGATTGATTTCTTTAGGTTCTTGTAATTGCTGTCCGTTGGCTTGATGACGTGCTTCGGCACTTGCCGCATACACCACTTTTCTAGCTTGTGCAATCGACCCCAATGGTTCGTGTTGCGGTAAGGTTCTCCAAATATTAAACGCTAAGTTGCTTCCAAACTCGGCTTGTCCAATACTAGCTACATCTTGTTGAGGCAAGTGTAATTTAGCAATGCAGATATACGGACTTTCTTCTGTACTCCAAACTACCTGAGCATCATCTAATGGCATGGTAGCATCGTTAGTACGTAATTGTATTTCGAAACGGAAGGTCGCTTCTTTGGTTAACAAACGTTGTTGTAAATCGATACCTAAGTAATTGTTATCGTTAAAAGGAGTTCCTTTATAAGTGTCTTCAGGAACTAAACGATATTTTACAATTTGTGAATCACCTAATTTAAAAGGAAGAATTGCCCAATAGCTAGCACTTAGTACACTAGCTTCTTCTTTGGTCATTGCTTTTAGAATACTGGCTAATTCAGGGTGCTTTGCTATGTATGAATCATAATCGCGGTCAATAACACCAGCAGTGGTAAAGCTACACATCTGTTGTGCATCACGTGCAAAAAAACGGTCGATGTTTTGAAAGATAAAATCGGTATTGGTACCGTCTCCTAACAATTTAGGACCTTCCACACCAAAGAGTTTCAAGCCGACTCCTAAGGTGGAATGTAAATCGGGAGAAGTTGGTCCAGTATCACTTGAAAAGCGAACAGCACATTCGTAAGTATCACCAGCAAAAATTCCGATTTTGAATTGTTCTTCGATGTCTTTGTTTACTACAAAACGACCGTAAGCGATACCATGTTGTTTTCTAAATACAGCTCTCTCGGCAGGTTGTTGTCCGTTTTCAATACGGGTTTTTTGCCCCATTTCTACAAACATTTCTTTTAAACGTTGTGTAACTTGGGTAATGTCTCCATCGCAGTTCCAGCATGATGAAGATTGATTTTGTGAGGGGTTTGTCATTTTTTGGTTAGTTTTAGTTTGACATTATATACCTTTAAAAATAAGGAATATAAGTTAGAGTTGGTTTTAAGAAACTCTTAAGCGTTAGGATTTTGGTTATTAGTTAAAGGTATTGGGTAATGGGATAGGAGTTGATATTTTAAAGGGAAGTAAGTATTTTTAAGAAGATTTAGAAGTGAATTATATAAATTATAATACTTCAAATTAATTTTTAGTTAAGAATTTTACAGACGTATTTTAAGTAGGTAAAAGGTCTAAAAAAAGAAAAGTTATAGGCAAGACTAATAAAATATAATGTATAAAAATGTAGTTAGTTAGCCATTTCATAAATGTTTAAGTGTCTTTTTAAAATTCCTGAAGGCGTGTTTTTGGTTTCATCAAAAATTCGAGTGTCTCCAAAAAGAATAAAGCTTTCTTTGGCTCTAGAAACCGCTACATTTAGCATGTTAGGCTTGTTGTCTTTTTCAAAAAACAAGGTTCCTTCGTCGTCATTAGAATATACGGAGCTGAACAAGATAATGTTTCGTTCTGCACCTTGTAATGCGTGTACAGTACCTAATTTAATGTCGCTTACTTTATAACCCGCATCGGTTAAGGCTTTTGATAATTCTCCTTTCTGACTAGCAAAAGGAGTAATAATTCCTAAAACACTTTCAATAGCGTCTACATCGTATGCTTCTTGAATGGTTTCTTTGTTTTGTTGTAACCAAGAAATAATAGCTTTTACTTCGCTAATGTTTTGACGACTGTTGTATTTGCGTTCGCTAACTCCTTCTATATGATATGCCATCATTGATGGAAATGCTTGATTTTCTTTCGCCTTTCCTTTCATAGGTTTTAAAATACCATCGTATGCCAATTCGTTACAAAAACTAATAATTTCATCATTACATCGTCTATGTTCCAATAAAACCAATCCTTGTTCTTTTTTAGCGGGTAATGGTGTTTCAAATTCGCAAGCATTTTGAGCCATTTTCATAATACTTCCGCTAGACGCTAAAAAACCTAACTCATCTAAATGTGTGTCATTTTGATTTTCAATAATATCAAGACTTGTTAAGTTTCCTTGGTCAATTTTTTTAGGGATAGACCAAATAGGTTCAATTTGTTGTAAATCACCTACTACAAAGGCTTTTTGAGTTAATGAAAATACAGGGATGCTTACTTCTGGAGTAACCTGACCAGCTTCATCAATAATTAACAAATCCAAAAAGTTGTATAGTGGTAAGTATTCAAAAATAGGTTTTCCGTTTTCGTTTTCTCCTTGAAATTGACTGTATAAAAAGTGACTTGGAGCTGTGTAAAAAGTAGCTACAAAACAAGGGGTAAGCATAGCTCTTCGTTTCCATTTTGCTTTAATAGCATATTCTCCTGTTCCTTTTTCGGTGTTTTCCTCTAACATTTCTCTGGTTTCTAGTAACCAACGCGCTTCCCAATAATGGGTTGCTAATAAGAATGCTTTATGGCGTAAATCAATATCTAATTCATCATAAAAGAAACGCTGTGTTGCATCATTAGAGTTTATTTTTTCATATTCATACGCCCACATTTGTTCTTCTGAAACAAAAGGAAATCCTTTGATGTTATTTTCATACTTCCAATTTTTTAGGCTTAAATGTGATTGCAGTAGCAGATTTACATTGTTTGTACATTCTTTTATATATGCTGCTGCTTTTTTAGCATTCAACAATGTTTCAGCGTTAGCTTTAAAAATGTGTTCAGCATTTCTTGATTCAAACTGAGCTTCATCAATAAAATAGTGTTTTACTTTATCAATAAAATCAGTGTCTTTTGTAGCTGTTTTTAAATCGTTTAAAACAGTTCTCCATTCTTGTAGTTTGGAGATTTTAAACGTACTTTTTTGAACAAAATCTTCTTCGTGTACAAGTATGCTGTTGATGTAGTTTACAGCATTTATATAGTTTCTAGAGAAGTCAACACCATCAGCTAAAATATTTTGAATACCTATAATTTCTTCTTGTAGATGGTTACATACATCGTCAAGTGAATTTGTTTGGGTATTGAAATACTGACAGTAGTTTGTTAAAAAATAATATTCTGCTTCAGAGATATATTTTTCATTTTCCAGATTACAAAGTGTTCCTTCATGACCAAATAAGTTTCCTTTTAAGTAATTGATATTGGCTAGTTTTTTCTCACTTTTTGAACTGGATGGGAGGTAGGTAGCATATCCGTTAAAATCAGGAATCCAACGGTTGGCTAATTCTCCCATAGTACTTTCAGAGTTGATAAAACTATCAATAATATTGGTTACTGCTTGGTTGTTGTTTGAGCAGGCTAAAATTATAGGAGCTTCTTCACCATTAATAGCGGCTTTTACAAACTCGGTAGCCACTAAACTTTGTAATAGGGTAGTTTTTCCAGTTCCTGGAGGTCCGTTTACAGCGGTAACTGCATTTTCTTCGGCTACTAAATACGATAGTAATGTTTTTCGCTGACTAACCGAAAGTGGGAACTTATTCGACATTTGTCCTAAATGCAAATGGTTATACACTAAAAATCCGTTATCGGTAATGGCTTCTTGTCGTTCTCTAGTATATGGATTGATGATTTTAGAGAGTACAGGTAACTCATCCGTATTTTTAAGTAGATTTTCGTACAGAAATAGAATACTTTTTGCGGTAGAAATTTTAGAACTTAATGCGAAATAAGTAAGCTCATATTGTGTGGTATAGCGTTCTACTTGATAACGGTATAGGTTGCTAAAAGTTATCGCAGAAAATACTTCGTTAATATAGTTCCAGTATTCATCCCAAGGTATAGGCTCTTCGCTGTTTTCAAAATCGGGAGCATCTAGGTCTTTAGCATCTAAAACGGTGTCGATAGAAGAGAAGATAAAATCATTCTTAACATCTGCCATAGGTGTTAGATAGTTACGAACAATTAAAGGAAAGCCATCTTTTGGAGCAGATAATTGTCCTGAACGATTTACAATAGCACTAATCCAAAAAGGATGAATGGTGCGCTGTTTGAATTTAGTGTTGTCGGTTTGATATACTAAATGAAAAGGTGCTATTAATATTTTAGTTTCTTCTACCTTATGCCACTTAGGGTTGTCTTTTTTAGTAATTCCTTTTAACCGATTAATTCTACGTTCTTCAACATCTAATAGTTGACCTGCTTGTTTAGAGTTGATGAGTGCGTTACTTAAATCGGATGATTTTTGATGAAAAAGGTTTTTTATTTTACTAATGTCGATAGCTAAATTTTCACTATCAGATAAGCTGTTTTTATAATATTGTAACCAGTTTTTTTCGTCGTTCATAGTTGTTCTCGTACCCTTGAAATGTGATTTTTTCTGTAAGAAAGGGTGCGAAAATACTATATTCAACGGGTGAAAAAATAGTTTTTATTAGCTTTTTATTAACGAAAAAATAGGAGAGAGGATAGTGGGTTTGTTTTCAGTAAATTAAAAATTGTTGTTAAGATGTTGCTTTACACTATGCATAGTTTTCCATAAATATAGTTAGTTTAACTACGAGAGTTTTGTAATAAAATTTAAGTAGTAAAAAAATATGTGTTTATATAATTTAATTTATTATATTCGTAACCAAATGGAAAGTAATCGTTTAAAAAATAGCATTGCATATTTATTTCTTGTCCTGTTTCTATCAATGAAAGTAGGCGGGTTGCACGTGCTATCCCATACAGACGATAAAGACCATACATCACACTGTACGATATGTGATCATGCAGTTGCAAGTGATTTAACTCCGTTAGTTACTCCTGATACTTTAGACTTTTCAATAGAAAGCAATGAATATATTGTTTTGAGGGAAGTAATTAAAGATTATAATTTTATTATTTCAGGTACTATTACTGCGGAGCAACTTTTTTCTAGACCTCCACCTTTTTTAGTGTAAGAGTTTTTATTTTTACATTTAATCTTTTTCTTATTAACTTTTTTTAATTCAAGTATTTGAGCTGTTATAGTGTATTAGCTTAAATAATGCTTGTGATGAATAAGGGATAGGTTGTTGTGATATCTCAGTTTTAAAGAGGAGAGAAAATACTAGCTTAAAAGCTCTTACCACCGCTTTGTTTTTATTTTAATAACCTATTTTCTTTATTGTTTTAAAGGAATAGCTCGTAGTATATTTAGATGCAGGATTATCTTATCTAAAATATATTATAGCAGCTTAGATGTCTTTACGTGTTTTTAAGGGTTTTAAACAGTTATAGGCATTAGATATAATATAAGAAGTAAGAAGAGTACCTAAATATACTAGAGCATAGGTTATTACTAAAATTTAAATTTCAAAAGAATCTTTACAGAAATCTTTCAGTTTTTCAAAAGACTAAGTCTCATTTTGAAAAGCCTAGGAATTCTATTGGATTTGTATACCATAATATTAAAGAAGTTGCAACAAAGGGAATGCTGAAAACCTTATAGAATAGAGTAGGCCAAACTTTAAAATTTTTAATTATGAAAACCAAAGAATCAATGATTTCAGAAATTTTAGCTGATAAGTCTAAGCAAGCAGCTGGAACTACACATTGTAGTAATTGTGGGCACTGTGTTAACACTTTATAGTCTGCAAATTTATAGCGGTAGGATAAATTCCTACCGCTTTTTAAAAAGTAAAAACAGTTAAATATAATGGAAGGAAAAGTTACAGAAGAACAATTACATAAACTCCTAACTTTTAGTGATGAAAATGTAATATCTAGGTTTTTAGATATGTATGATGTTACAGAAACTGAAGCTGAAGATATATTAATGGAAACGTTGAAGTTTTTGTATATAAGTCAAATTCCAGGAGTCTTCATTCCAGATGATTTATTAATTATAGATGAAATGTGGCACAACCTTATACTGTTTACACCACTTTACCATAAGTTTAGTAAAGAATACTTAAACACCCCTTACTTTCATCATCTTCCTGCAACTAAAAAAGAAAAAGATGAAAGAAGTGAGGCTATGAGAATTGCACCAGATGAAGCAAAAGAAGAGTACCTCAAGAAATTGGAATTTTTGTTGTCTACAACCTACGACTATTTAGGTGAAGAAACCATGGTAAAATGGTTTAAAGTATATCCTCAAAAATACAGCAAAGAAAATATTAAAAGATTGAAAAAATAAGGATGAGCATTTTTCCCAAAAGAACCATTCAAGGTAAAACCATTACTATACATTGGAATTTTAATACAGTACACTTAAAAGATAAACACTTATGTCCATTGGTAAAAATAGGAGTAAAAGATCCCAAAGGTAATGTAACAATGCTTTTTGAAAATCATGTTGTTGCTTTTCCAGAAGAAAATGAAAACAAGGAAGTAGTACCACAAAAATTAAAATATTTAAACAAAAACACTCCGCTTTTAGTGTTGGCTTCATATTTAGAAGGAGCTTGTAAACGTGAAAAACTTGTAGAAATTCTTACAAATATACAGGCGGGTCGCCATTATTATTTTACATATAATATACCCGATAATGCTCCTTTAGGAAAATATACTCTCGTATCTGAGGTACATAATAATGGAAATATAAAGTACTCAAAAACTCACTTAGACGATCATTTTTGGGTAGAAAAAGTTTCGCTAATCAATGTAAAAAAAGAAGAAAAAATAGCAATGGTTTACAATCATTCAGAAGAGAAAACTCCAGTAAAAACAGTAAGGTGCTTTATCAACTCTGAAGGTTGTATGAAAACAGAAATGGAAGCTTTTGAAATGAATCCAAATGAAACAAAATCACTTTCAATTTCAACAGGAAAAACTTTTTTACTCTACAATGAAGAACGAGAAATAGTGCCTTTATTAGAAGAGAACCCCGCACACTTAATAAAGAATCACGAAATACTATTAGTTAGTAAATCACCAGAACTTAATTACCTCATGAAAAAGGATACTGATGAAGCTTTTTCTCTTAGATCAGAAGCAAAAGAATTATGGGATAAAGCCGACGGATTACTCACTAAAAACAGTTTATCAAAAAAAGAATTAGAGGTATTTAAAGAAATGGAAGCAGAAGGACTGATAAAGCAAGTAAGGTTATAATGGCTAAAAATTATTTTAAATCAGAGATGTTATACTTTGAAAAAGTAGGAAGTAAAAAAGTTATATGCATACTATTTTTTAGCCTGTTAACAAGTAGTTTTTTGTATTCGCAAACAGTAAAAGTTTCAGGAGTAGTAACTGACAATTTAGGAATTCCTTTATTTCAGTCTCATCTCCAAATACAAGAACTTAATAAAAATGCAGTAACCAATGAAGATGGGAAATTTACATTTAAAAAGATTCCGAAAGGAAAATATAGCTTAAAAGTATCTTATATAGGTTTTAAAACAAATTACCAGACGATAGATGTTTTAGATGAAAAAACGAATATAAAACTTACGATTCAATTAAAGCCTGAGCAAAATCAGCTAAATGAGGTAACTCTTGAAGGAAAATCAACAGTTCAAAGATTAAGGGAGAGTACAGCTAACGTGTCAGTTTTACAAATGGAAAAGTTTCGAGAGAGGAACATTAATACAAGTGATATTGTAAAACAAATTTCAGGGGTAAATGTACGACAAACAGGAGGCTTTGGTAGTGATGCAAAAATCTATGTAAATGGGATGACTGGAAAATCGGTGCCCTTTTTTCTAGATGGAATTCCTTTATCATATTTTGGAGCGGGATTAGGGTTAAATGTATTGCCTTCAAACTTAATAGAACAAATTGAAGTTTATAAGGGAGTAGTACCTGTAGACTTAGGAGCAGATGCTCTTGGAGGAGCGATTAATATAGTTCCTAGAAAATCATATTCAGATTATTTAGATGTTTCCTATTCAGCAGGATCGTTTAATAGCCATAAAATGAGCGTAAATGCGCAATTGATGAGTTCAGACAATCAATGGATGTTTGGGGTAAATTCATTTTTTAATCACTCTGACAATAGCTATAAAGTAGATGTCGAAATACCAAACGAACAAGGAAACCCAAAACCAGCAAGAGTTAAACGCTTTCACGATAAATACTCTAACCATCTTTTAAACATTTATGCAGGAGTTTTAGATAAAAAGTATGCAGATCGATTGGTTCTCAGTGCGCGTTATTCAGGACTTGACGATGATATACAGCACAATGCTATTATGGCTCAACCTTATGGGGAAGCCACTTATAGTGAATCAACCGTTGGAACTTCTTTAGAATATGAAAAAAAGAATATTTTAAAGAAAATGAACATGAAATGGTATAGTGCTTATAACCGTACCAGAGGACATTTTATTGATACTACCCTGAATGCCTATACTTGGGATGGTAAAATATATCGTAAACGGACAGATGGTGGGGAAATTTCTACCTCACGAAATTCTTTAAAATTAACCTCTCAAAGTGTTTTAAATCGAGTTAATTTAAACTACCATCCTTGGAAAAAAGGAAAGTTTACATTGAATCTTTTTTCATCTTGGTTCAGAAGAGTAGGAGAAGACTCAATTGCGGCTGAGTTTTATGGAGAAGACTTTTTTAAGAATCCAACCCAGCTTTTTAAAAATGCTTTAGGAATAGCTTATGAGCACCGTTTTTCAAAAAATTTAACGAGTTATACAGCAGCAAAACATTTTTGGTTAGATGCGGATGGGTATGAAATAAAAAACCTTGATTTTGTTCCTAACCAGCAAGAAACATCAAATTTTGGATTTTTACAATCGCTTCGTTACCATCTTACAAAATCTTTTTTAGTAAAGTCTTCTTACGAGTATGCTACGAGACTTCCTGATGAAGTGGAGCTTTTTGGAGACTTTACCTTAATAAAATCCAATCCATTTTTAGAGCCAGAACAAAGTCATAATCTTAACTTAGGTTTTCAGCTAAAAACAAAAAAGGTTAATTGGGATACGAATCTTTTTTATCGAGGAACAAACAATGTTATTTGGTTGCGAACCTCACAGTTTTATTCCCAATATCAAAATTTACTAAAATCACGTACGCTTGGGGTTGATATGGAGCTGCACTATCGTCCGGTTGATTTTCTTGATATAAAAACAAATGCTACTTATCAAGATTTACGAAATCGTTCACCGAAAAGTATTACTGGTGCTGTGGATAATCGTTATTTTAATGCAAGACTACCTAACATTCCTTATTTTTTTGGAAATGCAGAAGTACGTTATCACAAAGAAAATTTCTTGCACACAAAAAATACTATTTCAGTATGGTGGTCTGCAAACTACGTAAATGAATTTTATCTGTTTTGGGCTGTAGATGGTAATAAAGATTTAAAAAACACCATTCCATCTCAATTTACTCAAAATTTAGGGATTACTCTTTCTCGTCCAGAAAATAGATGGACGGTTACTGCCGAAGCAACCAATATATGTAACGAAAAAGTATTCGATAACTTTAGTGTACAACGTCCTGGAAGAGCATTTTATATAACACTTAGAACATTTATAAATTAAAAATAAACATCAATAAATAAAAAATGAAAACACAATTCTTAAAAAAAATAAGTTTAGTATCACTTTACACATTTGTATTAGTTTTTACATTCATAGGGTGTAGTAGCGATGATAATTCACCAGTTGGAACCGATCCAGTAACTATTAATTTTGGGATTACAACAGTAAGTGGAGCATTTCCTAATCAGACCTCTTATATTCAAGGAAAATCAAGTTTAGAATTTTCAACGATAGGAAATGACAAGGCGTTAGAATTAACTGGAAATACAAGAACAGTTTCTTATAATAAAGAGTTGTATGCATTGCCTTTTGGAGCACCTGCAACTCTTGCAAAATATTCATTTAATGAAGAAGGAAATGCAGTTGAAGATCAACGTATTGTTGTTCCTGGAGCAAATACTTTTTCTGCCCTTTATTTTGAAAGTGAGGAGGTAGCGTATGCTTCAGTAGCAGGGGGAATTTCAAAGCTTATTATTTTCAATCCAACTACGATGCGTATTACAGACGAAGTAGCTTTAACATTAATTAAAGAAGAATTTCCTGAAGCTACACGTACCTATTATACAGATATGATTGAACGCGATGGAAAGTTGTTTATGGGAGTGCATTATGAGAAGAATTTTGCTCCAGTAAACGATTGGGCATATGTAGCGGTAATTGATTTAAAAGAGAAAAAGGTAGAAAAAATAATTTCGGATAAAAGAACAGGAATGGTGTTTGGCGGACATGCAGCAAATGCAGGAATGATTAAAACTACTAATGGGGATATTTATGTACAAGGTTTAGGAACTACAATGAGTAGTGGAAGTAGCCCTAGTGGTTTGCTAAAAATACCTAATGGAGAAACTTCTTTTGACCCAGATTATTTTATGAATATGCAAGAAATAACAGGAAATGTATGTTATGGAATTTATCATGCGCCTAATGGAAGAAGTTTTACAGCAAGAGTAGAGGAAGTAAGTGATTTTTATGAGTATCAAACGGGACAACCGCAATTTAAATATTTTGAGATTGATGTTCAAAAAAAGTCGAGTTTAGGGGCTGTATCAGGACTTCCTACCACATATGGATCTCGTAGTATGATTATTCTTCCTTATAAAGACCAAAAATTATTATTTACAACAGCAACGAATGATGAAAATGCTGTGTTTAGTTTTGACACTAGTTCAAATACATCTAGTAAAATGTTTACGTCTACAGGAGGTTACATATCAGGTCTTGAAGATTTTAATAACGAATAGAATACACCATGTTAAAAGCACAAGATCTCACAAAAAAATATGGTGATTTTACCGCCTTGAATAGTTTAAATTTAAATATTAAAGCAGGAGATATTTTTTGCTTGCTCGGAGCTAACGGTGCGGGAAAATCAACAACTATTAATTTGTTTTTAAATTTTATTGAGCCTACATCTGGTAGTGCTTTTGTTAATGATTTAGATGTAACAAAGAACCCACAAGAAACAAAAAAATGGTTGTCTTATATTCCTGAAAATCTCCAGTTGTATCAATATATGACAGGACTGGAGAATCTTCACTTTTTCTGTGGTCTACAAGGTGTGGATATAGAAAAAGAAGCATTAGAAAACTTATTAATACAATCAGGTTTACAAAAAGATTTTATTAAGAAAAGAGTTCGTAGTTACTCTAAAGGAATGAGACAAAAAGTAGGGATTGCTTTAGCGAGAGCTAAAGGAGCCAAGGTATTACTTTTAGATGAGCCTACATCTGGGTTAGACCCTAAAGCAAGTAATGAGTTTTCTGAGCTTCTACTTAACATGAAGCAACAAAAAGTAGCCACTTTAATGGCAACACACGATCTTTTTAGAGCTAAAGATACAGGAACACATATTGGTATTATGAAAGAAGGAGTTTTGGTTGAAAAGATGGAATCAAATCAAGTTTCTTTTCATGATTTAGAACAAAAGTACTTAAAACACATGCATGAATAGTATGTAATAAGTTATTACATCTAAAAAATAAAAATGTAAACAGATGATACATCAAGTATTTTTAATAGCTAAAAAAGAACTTACCAGTATAGCAAGGCAAAATGCTTTAAAAATTTTGTTTCCTATTATTTTGTTCCTCTTAGGCTTTTCACTTTATGCTGGACATATAGCTTATAAACAGGAAATGGATATGGTGAAAAAGGCTCAAGAAGAAAGAAGAACTGAGTGGTTAGAACAAGGAAATAAGCATCCGCATATTGCGGCTCATTACGGGACATATGTTTTTAAGCCTAAAACGCTTTTAAGTCTTTTTGATTTTGGATTGGATACGTATACAGGAACCTCCGTTTATTTAGAAGCACATTATGCCCATGAGTTTATGTTTAGACCTGTACAAGGATATGGTAACATGGCTCGTTTTGGAGAATTGAGTGCAGCTTTGGTACTTCAGTTATTATTACCACTTCTTATTATATTCATCACTTTTCAAACTTTTAGTAAGGAAAAAGAAACGGGAACCTTGAAGTTGTTAATAGGACAAGGAGTTTCAATGAGGTCCATTTATTTAGGTAAAGTTTTGGCTTATTTTTTAATAGTCCTACTTATATTAATATTATTTTTTACAGGACTTTATATTGTAGGAATAATTGAAGATGATAGCTTAGTAATGCAAGATGTAGGCTTACGAGTTTTATTTCTCTTTTTTCTTTACGTTGGGTATTTATTTGCTTTTACAAACTTTTCTGTTTGGGTTTCTTTTAAGTCTTCAAATGCGCGAAACTCTCTTCTAACTTTATTAATGTTTTGGATTACGACTGGTATTATTATTCCAAAAACCTCGGCTAATATAGGAGAGAGTTTATATCCTTTACCATCTCTTAAAGCATATAAAGAGAAAATTAAAAAGGATATAGATAAGGGGTTGCCTATGGATGGCTCTAAAGAAGAGAGACTTGTTAAATTAAAGGAACAGTACTTAAAAGAATATGGAGTAGACTCTTTACATCAATTACCACTAAATTTTGAAGCAATACGAATGCAAGAAGGAGAAGAATATGCTTATAAAGTACAAAAAGTTCATGATTCTCTTCTTAACAGAAGGTTTGAATATCAAAATAGAATAGGAAGTATAATAGGGTTTGTTGCACCTTACATTTCAGTAAGAAATTTTTCAATGGCTTTTGCTGCAACAGACGGGTACAGTTTTAATGATTTTCAAGAAAAAACAAAAGCATACCGTCTTAAACTAATGAGAAAAATGAATTATGATATGGCTGTAAATTCACGTTATGGCGAGTTTTATGAATACAAAGCAGGAAGAAATTTATGGGAAACGGTTTCTGGGCTAGAATATCGTACACCTAGTGTAATGAAAACCTTTAAAAATTACAGAATAGAATTAATGTCATTAATTTTTTGGGTTTTAATAATGTTCTTACTAATACCTTCTTCTCACAAAAATAAATTGATATGAAATTAACAATATTATTATGGAGGCGTGAAGGTATTTCAATCGTTAGAAATACGTTTCAAATAATTTTGCTTACCATCGTATTTTTATTGGGTATTTATGCTGTTTATTACGGGCATTCAAAAATAACGGAGCAGCGTAAAATAATTGAGAATGTTAAACATATTGAAAAGAAAGAATTTGAACAGTATAAAGAGAGTTTTTATACCAATCATACTTCGTTAAAAGATAAACAATTATTTGACATAGCTTCTAAGCCTGCTTATGCATGGTATCGACATGGATATCATGCAATTTTACCTCCTCATGGTTTAGCACACATGTCTTTAGGACAAAGAGATATAGAACCTTATTACTATAAGTTAACGGGAATGAGCTTATATTATCAATTGTTTGAAAATGAATTAGCAAATCCACTTAAACTCTATGTTGGAAATTTAGACCTATCGTTTGTTTTTGTTTATTTGTTTCCATTGCTTATCATAACCTTTACTTATGGATTATATGCAGAGGAGAAGGAAAACGGAATGTTACCCTTATTAAGGTTACAATCTATAGGGCTAAGAAAAATCCTCTTAATTAGAATTGCTTTTTATTATGTTTTAGTTTTAGGATTAGGAATCCTTTTGTCTATAATAGCCTTTACGGTTGCTGAAAAAGTAAGTATTTTAAGTGCTTGTTTATGGTTATTAGCAGTCTTGTGTTATTTCAGCTTTTGGTTTGCCTTAATGTTTCTTTTAATAAGCTTGAAAAAGAATTCTTCATTAACAGCCATTACTGCTGCTGGTTTATGGTTACTTTTTTTAATAGTTTTCCCAGCAGTATTAAATGTATATGCAAATATTGTACATCCGATAGACAATACTTCATTAGCAGATATAACTAGAAGAAGAAGTCTTGAAAATGAAGAGAACATAGAAGAAGCTAAAGCTGTAGTTGTTGAGTATTTAGATTACCGAGATGATTTAAAAGGAGCAAAATCTTTAATAGATGTAAATACAATGGCCAAGGCTTATGCATCTTTTACTGCGCTTAATGATAATCATCACAGAGAAGAAGTACAGGAGTATTTTAAACAAATTGAGTTAAGACAAGAATGGGTTTCTAAATTTCGATGGGCAAATCCAGCAGTAAATGCTCAAGGAATGTTTAATGAAATAGTTGAAACGGATTCTGAAATTTTTCAATCTTTTTATCAATCAATTGAACTTTTTCATAGAGATATTACCAATTTTTATTTTAATAAATTGTTTTTAGGTAAGCAAATAACAATAAGAGATTATGAAAGGTTGCCTAAGTTTAAGTTGAATGCTGATTATACTAAAAGTCAAAGAATAGGAAAAAGTTTATTAGAAGTAATACTTATAACCTTTATAATTTTTGGTACATCACTGGTCTTTTTTAAAAAAATAACTTTTTAAAAGAGTGGTGCAAATATGAGTTCCAAAATAAAAAATAACACAAAACAAAAGCTTGATTTTATTAATGATAGCCTTTGGGGGCTTATGTTAAAACTATCTGTTCCCAGTATTTTGGGTATGATGGTTATATCTATAAACGGGCTTGTAGATATATTTTATACAAGCTATTTTATAGGAATAAAAGCTTTTACAGGAATTTCAATGTTGTTTCCTTTAATGCTAGTTGTTACAAGTATTACTGTTTTTATAGCTGCAGGCTCTGCATCTGTTCTTAGTAGAGCTATAGGCGCCAAACAAATTGAAGTTCAAAAGAAAATAATTCCAAACATGATAGCCTTATCTCTCATAGGGGCAACTTTAGTAACTGTTTTTGGAATTGTTTTTTCTCATGAAATAGTTTCAGTAATAGGAATTTCAGGAGAACTATTTACCTATGCTTTAGAATATTTTAAAGTATACGTTTTGGGAGCATTATTCAGTATTTATGGTCTGTCAGCTAATAGCTTAATACGGGCAGAAGGAAATATAAAAGTAGCAATGCAATTCACAATAGCTTCAGTAATTTTAAATATTTTACTAACTCCCATCTTTATTGGTGTTTTACATATGGGAGTAGCAGGTGCTGCATGGAGTAGTATTATAGCAATGTTTATTTATAGTTTGTTAACATCTCTATATTTTATCCGTGGAAAAGCAACATTTAAAACAGGGGCTTTTCGAATAAGGTTGGAGTATAAGATCCTCAAAAATGTTTTAAGTATTGGTTTTTCAGCATTTACAATGCAATTATCTAATTTGTTTAGACAGTTTTTACTTTTCAGATTAGTGGTTTTCTATGGAACAGTAGAAGCTATGGCGTTTTTTAATGCTGTTTTTAGGTTGTTTACTTTTTTAGCTATTCCGCTTTTAGGACTTTACCAATCTATGCAGCCAATTATTGGAATTAATTACGGAGCCAACAAGCCGTCTAGGTGTTTAAAAGGAGTAAAAATATACAGGTTAACAGGAATTGTTCTTGGTGCTGGACTGTTAATTCCGATACTGATTTTTCCTGAGGCAATGGTTAATGTTATATTACCTGATGTAAAACTTAATGATACAGAAATTTTTAATGTACGAATGCTATTGAGTATTTTATTAGTTATTCCAATATCTTCTAGTAGCATAGTTCTTTTTCAAGCTATAGGAGAAGCAAAATTAGCAACGTTGTTACCTATTGGAAGACAATTATTATTGTTTGTTCCGGTAGTATTACTTTTAACTAAATACTTTGGAATAGAGGGGATATATTACAGTTTAGCTTTAGAAAATATATTATATGCTTTGGTTTTATATATTGTATCTAGAAAAACACTTAAGCAAATATCCAAGGGAATAATACAGGAGTAAGTATAAATGTGGTAGCTTATTATTTTTGAGGATGTTTCTTTTTTGCCACAATATGAAAAACATGCCAAAATTTTTCTTTTCCAGATAATGTTTTTCCTTTTTTAGAGATTTCATTAAAATAAAGAATCTCAAACTTATCAAATAAGTTTTTTACATCTTGTATATTGTGAAAAGTCATATCAGAGTTAGAGCTCCAGGAATCTTGTGGTCCAAAAAAATGTCCGCAAAAAATTCCTTCAGGAGATATACATTTAATGATATTCGACCATAGATTGTCAAATTGATTAGGATGACAAAAAGGAAGTGAAAAAGAAGCATTAACCAAATAAGCTAAAGGAAACTCTTTTATATTCTCAAAAGAAACGTTATTAAATTTTAATAGTTTTGAATGTTCAGGAGCTAAATTTTGTTGTAGGTAAAGCAATGAGTTAGGGTTGCTGTCTATGGCAACTACAGAAAAACCATTTTCTAGCAAAGCAAATGTATCTACACCATTACCACAACCCAAGTCAACAGCAGTTTTTTCTGTTATATTATCTTGGTTAGTTATAAACTCTAAAGCTTTGCGTAATGTATAAGCTGGGGGATGTTTTTCTTTTTTTATTTTACTATAATGCTCTTTCCACATTCTATATTTTTTTGTGAGATAAACAAATATAATGAAGTATTACACTGTTTAAATTAAAAAAATAAAACATTCTATTATATTTTAACTTTTATACAAGTAAAAGGCTTATTCATATGTTTTTAACTAGAAGAAGTTATATGTTTTTTTTAGCGAAAGCAAGTGTGAAATTAACATTTTTTCAAGTTAATTTTAGTAAGTTTACAAGTAATGAAAAAAGGATGGTTAAAGAATAGCGTAACCTATTTATTCCTTGTGCTTTTTCTATCAGTGAAAATGACAGGAATTCATGTATTGATGCATACAGATGATATGGATCATGCAGTACATTGTACCATGTGTGACCATAGCATAACACATGATTTAACTCCTGCACTTACTCCTAATTTTCAAAATTTAATTATTGATAAGTTTGAAATAATAGTTCAAAAATCAATTATTAAAAATTACAAGTTTACTACCACAAGTAACTTTGCTTTGTATCAACTTTTCTCCAGACCTCCTCCTTTCTTATTATAATTTTTTAGAGAAAAACAAAGTAAAATATCATCTTGGTTTTTTATAAGTTATTCTAGTTTCTTTTAATGATAGTGTAATCAAAAGTTAAAAACTTTGGATTATAAAATGCATCTAAATATTTAGAGCATATAAAAAGCTATGTGTAAAGAAAAAACATTTTCACATTCAATTTTTTGAAAATAATTACAACTTTTTTAAAAAGGAGTTGAAGAACATTTTATGCAACTAATTGTAATGAAAAACTTCTAGAACTTATAAAACCAAAATAATTCATTCTTAAGTAATACTTAATATTTAGGTATCTGTGTAAAAACAGAAATTAAATAAGCAGAATGATTACAGGTAGATAAATCTATCTAACTAAAAAATAAATTAAATAATGAAAAATTATATCAAAATACTTATACGTTACTTTTTAATTCTTTTCCCATGGCTTGTTTTTTCACAGGAGGTTGAAGTAAAAGGAACCGTTAGTGATGTTACAAATCAAGTATTACCAGGTACAACTGTTTTTATAAAAGGAAGTAATAAAGGAACAGTAACCAATTTAGATGGGAAATATTCAATAAAAACTACTAGAGGAGCTGTTTTGGTATTTTCTTTTGTAGGAATGATTACGAGAGAAAAAAAAGTAACTGATGAAGAAAAGATAAACATAACCTTAAAAGAAGATACTAATGCGTTAGACGAAGTAGTGGTTAATTTTAAAAAACCGCTTATTGAGGCTAGTAAAGGAAAATTAACATTTAACCTAAAAAAATCTACTCTTACAACAGGGCAATCCGCTCTTGATATGTTAAAAAAATTACCAGGGATAAATGTAGCGCAAAACGATGCTATTTTATTTAGAGGGGCGTCTGGGGTAAATATTATGATAGATGGTAAAATGACCTATTTATCTGGAGGTCAATTGTCAAATTTATTAAAAGGAATGAGTGCTGAAGACCTTAAAAAGATAGAATTGATAACATCACCAACAGCCGAGTTTGATGCAGCAGGTAATACAGGTATAATTAATATTGTTCTCGAAAAAAAACTCAAAAAAGGTTATGCAGTCAATTTACGAACTACCATTTCAAAAGGGAAATACTGGATGACAAATGAAAATATTTCGGCAAGTTTACGTACAAAAAAAGTGAATTTATATGGTTCTTTTGATTATAATACGCCTCATAGATTTACCAAAAACAAGAGTGGAAATACCATCAATGAAAATGGAGAATCTCTGTGGCTTAGTCGCAAAAACGAAAGTAATTATAAAATAAAATATTATACTTGGCGATTTGGAGCTGAATGGCAGTTTTTACCTAAACATAGCTTAAGTATTAACTATCATGGCTACTTTGATGATTTTAAAAAACAAAATTATTCTACAGTTGATAAATTTAATAATCTCAAAGAATTACAATCTTACACATTAACAGATAATAAAATAATTGAACCTTATCATTACGATGCGGGGAGTGTGCATTATGTGTTTTTTATAGATTCTCTTGGAAAAAAGTTAACAGCAGATGCCAATTATACATCCTATCGAAATTATTCAGATGGAATACTGATAACAGACAATTATGATGCAAATCAAAATAAATTAGATACTAACGTACTCAAGTCACACCAACCAGGAAGTGTAGATATTTTTTCAGCACAAATTGATGCTAATTTGCCTTTTAAGAAGTATGCTATTAAAACAGGGGTTAAATATGCTAAGGTAAAAAATGATAATCAATACGAATTTGAATCGTTAGAAGAAGATACTTATGTAAAAGTACCGGCATTAAGTAATCATTATAAATATAATGAACAGATTGCAGCAGCATATATAACAGGATCAAAAGAAATAAATAAAACAACAATAGATGCTGGACTTCGTGTAGAATATACCAGAGCAGAAGGATATACAGTAAAAGAAAATGAAACAAATCAATGGAAATACACTAAGCTATTTCCCTCTTTTTCAATTGGACAAATTTTAGATAAAGACAATAAAATTGACTTTTCGTTAAACAGACGTATTAATCGTCCATCTTACACCGACTTAAATCCAGTACGATGGTATAGAGATCAGTATTTCTATTATTCAGGAAACCCTAATTTAACACCTGAATTAGCTTGGGTATATTCGTTTACATATAGCTTAAAAAATAAATATGTTTTTTCTGCAACGTATAACCAAAGTGATAACTTTATAAATCGAAGGCTTTTAGTAGATGACAACGGTACTACTATAAAAAGTCAAAGTGATAATTTTGGTAATAGAGAACGTTTTGATTTTACAGTATCTACCCCATTTAAATTATATTCGTTTTGGAATTTGCTTTTCTTTTCAGATATAAGTTATACTACGTATCCTATTTCACAAGTTTCGGGAGAAAAACAACTATCAAAGTGGGCTACAACATTTACATTACAACAAGATATTTCCTTGCCAAAAGATTATAAAATGAATCTTTCAGCACATTGGTTTTCATCGGAGTTGCTTGGTTTGTACAGTACAAAAGCAACAGGTTATGTAGATTTTGGAATAAAAAAAACATTCCTAAATAAAAAATTAGTGGCGCAATTGACTATAAGTGATGTATTTAACACCAATCATTATGAAGCCTATTCTCAAAGTGATATTATAGATTATTACTATAACAATAAACCAGATTCAAGAAGGTTTGGGGTGACCTTGCTTTATCACTTAGGAGGAAACTTAGTGAAAGAAAATAGAAAAAAAACAGAAGAACAGAAAAGGTTATGATTTTTTTCAAGAATTAAATTACGAGATAAAATTCCATAAATAAAACAAAGAATGACGTTCTAAAAGGCGGTATTCTTTGTTTTGATTAGGTTGCTTTTACTTAAGTAAGTAATGTTTATTTAAACTTGTGTAAAACAAATATTACTGCCTTGCGTAATAATGATAATCTTTAATCACAGTATCTATAAATTGAGCAGGTTTTTGCTCGGTGGTAATTCCTGTTAACTCAATAACTTTTGTGTATAGTTTCAAAATTACTTTATGATTTCTTTTCTTTATGGCATCTCTATATACTCTTGTGATAGTGTGAATATCATTATCATTCAATAACGTTACCTGTGAATAGGTTGGTGTATAGTTATCAACTACATCGCTTGCAATAGTATCTTTTAACGTAATTCTTTTCTTTTCAGATATTACAGTAGTTCCTGCAGCAATATCTCCTAAACGTTGCCCTTTTCCGTTTAATAAAATGGTAAGTACAGCAACAGAACCACTAGCTAAAGTGAAATCAACAAAACGTAATAACCATCTAATTAAATAACTTCCAAAAGTAGGTTTTGAACCATCTAATTTAACCACTCTTATTTGGTTGAAGTATTTACCAGGCGTTTGTCCGTTCATTAAAACCTCAAAAAGTAAGCTGTAGAAGAATACAGGAAGCCCTAGTAAAACAAAGAGACTCATGTATTCCATACTCATGGGAATGTCTAACATTCCTATTATAATAGCAATGATAATGTAGTACCCAACAATAAATAACGCATCAATTAAATATGAACCAATGCGAGTGGTAACATGAGCTACATTTTGACTAATAGCAATGTTTTGAGCTGTTTCTATTTGAAAATTATCCATTAATTAGTTTTTCACTTTTTTTGTTGATATTTATGCAACTTTTTTTAGTTTAGCGAAGATAAAAATATTCTATGATTAGAGAAACTTCTCAACAAACATGCTTTAATTTTTTAAACTCATGAGAGAAGCTGCCTTTGTAAATAAAAATAAAGAAAAGTGGCAGCTTTTTGAAGATGCGTTGTACAACAAAACAGTTATTTCACCAGATAAACTATCTGACTTATATGTGGAGTTAACTGACGATTTGAGTTATGCCAAAACGTTTTATCCTAACGGAAATACGTTAATATACTTAAACTCGATAGCATCTGCAGCACATCAAAAAATTTATAAAACTAAAAAAGAAAGTAAAAACAGGTTTGTTAGCTTTTTTAAAACGGAATTTCCTTTAATGTTTTATAGTCATCAAAAACAATTACTTATTGCGTTTTTAGTATTTGCTTTTTTTTCTATTTGTGGTGCTTTTTCAGCCGCAACCGATATTGATTTTGTCCGTTTGATTTTAGGAGATGGTTATGTAAATATGACTCTGGAGAATATTGAAAACGGAGATCCAATGGCTGTATATAAAAAAGCTAATGAAGTAGACATGTTTATTGGAATTACTGTAAATAATATAAAAGTAGCTATGTATGCCTTTGTGTTAGGAATGTTATTTTCGGTAGGGACCTTATACATTATGATGCAAAACGGAATAATGTTAGGTTCGTTCTTATATTTTTTTTACGATAAAGGGTTGTTTTGGGAATCGTCAAGAACCATTTGGATTCACGGAACCATAGAAATATCAGTAATTGTTATTGCAGGATGTGCCGGATTGGTATTAGGTAACGGATTACTATTTCCAAAAACCTATTCACGACTAGAATCATTTAAAAGAAGCATGAAAGATGGATTAAAAATAATGGTAAGTACCATTCCGTTTTTTATAGTTGCAGGATTTTTAGAAGGTTTTGTAACCCGTCATACAGAAATGCCCGATTGGTTAGCAATCTTAATAATTGCTACCTCATTAGCACTCATTATATTTTATTACGTCATATACCCAATTAAAGTTTATAAAAATCAACAAACCCATGCATAAAGAATACGTAGAGTTTAAAAAAGAAAGAGATTTAGGAAGTATTATTTCAGATGCCTTTAAGTTTATACGATTAGAAGGGAAACAGTTCTTTTTAACTATTTTAAAAGTAGCAGCAATACCTATTGTTATAGCGGTTGCTTCTATGATTTACTACATGATGTCTATTTCTTCAATAATGAGCCAAGATACAAGTGCAGTTGCAGGAATGGTGGGGTCGGTGTTTATTATGATGATTGCTTATTTAGTAGCCATTGTTTTTATAAACTTGGCAGGTATGTATTATATTAAATCATATATAGATAACAAAGGAGTAGTTAGGCAAGAAGATGTTATAAATAATACAAAAGCTAAGTTTTGGTCGTTTACAGGATTTGGTATTTTGGCAGGGTTACTATTATTTGCAAGTGCAATGCTATGTGTATTACCTGTGTTTTATACTTGGCCAGCATTATCTTTAGGAGCTTCAATTTTAGTATTTGAGAATGAAACAGCTTCTGGAGCAGTAGGAAAATGTTTTAATTTTATAAGCGGATATTTTTGGGAAACTTTTGGGGTGATTTTCGTTGTGTCTATTTTAGTAAGTATTTTAGGATATGTTTTTCAAATACCAGCAACTATATATCAATTAATAAGCATGGGGATAGGTTCAGGAAGTGATGACCCAGCGCAAGTTTTTGGATTTTTTGGTGATCCTATTTATTTGATTTTAAATGTTATATCAATAGCAGGCCAGCTACTATTTTATTCAATTACCTTGATAACGAATGTGCTTTTATATTTCGATATTAATGAAAGAAAAAATCTTACAGGAACTATTGAAAGAATTGATAGTATAGGACAGTAATCTTTTGAAGCAGTTTCTTTTTTACATAGCGTTTTTTATTTGTTCAATCACTGTTTTTTCTCAAGAAGAAAAAATAGAGGTGCAGTATGATGATACTATTATAGAACAAAAAAAGTTTGATACTCAAAAAATAGAGGAGTACAAACAAAAAGATGAATTTATATACATTGTAGAAAAAAGAGAACCTACTATTTTAGAAAAAATATGGGATTGGTTAAAACGAACCGTCATAAAAATTCTCTCTTATATTTTTGATGATATTACTCCAGCAGTTGGGTTTTTACGTGTTGTTTTAAAAATTTTACCTTACGTAATAGCAGGACTCGTACTCTTCTTCATTATTAAATTCTTTTTAAAAGTAAATGCACGCAATATTATTGATGGTAAAAAGGCTAAACCTATTGTGCACTTATCGGAAGAAGAAGAATTGATAAAAGATAAAGACTTACCAAAGTTAATTCAAGAAGCAATTTCAGAAGGAAATTATCAACTAGCAGTACGTTATTATTATTTGTTGCTGTTAAAAAAACTGTCAGATAAAGAGTTTATTTCTTGGCAACAAGAAAAAACAAACGAAGATTATATAAAAGAGTTATCATCTAAAAAACAACTGTATACAGACTTTAAAGAGTTAACTTATTTGTACGATTATGTGTGGTATGGTGAGTTTTCTATAGATAAAGAAAAATTTACACAAGCGGAGAACAACTTTAAAAACACACTAGCTAAAATTTACTAATTTGGATAAAAAACTTAAAATATATATTGGTCTGTTGGTGCTTATAGTACTCGGTATTTTTTATGTTGAGTCTGTAAAGCCTAAAGAAATCAATTGGTATCCAAGTTATGCTGCAAAACATAAAATTCCATATGGTACATATGTATTGCATAAAGAAATGCCAAGTTTATTTCCAAAAAGTGAAGTAAAAGATATCTACCAAAATCCGTATGTGTACTTAAAAGACGATAAGAATAACGGAACCTATTTTTTTCTTGATAATAAAGTGAATTTTGACAAAGATGAGTTGAATGAGCTTTTAGAGTTTGCAGATAGAGGAAATGATGTGTTCATAGCAAGCAATGGAATATATTTAGATACGTTGCAAACAAAGACAAGTTATTTAACTACTTCAGCGTTTGAGGAAAAGGCTTATCAAAAAATGAGTAACCCTATTTTTGGTGGAAAAGAGTATTATTTTGATAGAGATTTTTCAAAGCTGTATTTTTCTGAAGTTGATACGCTCAATACAACTATTTTAGGCGAGTTGGTAATACGAAATGAAAACGATTCCATCATCAGTAAAAAGCCGAATTTTATCAAAGTTAAACACGGAGAAGGTAATTTTTATTTGCATACGTTCCCGCAGGCATTTACGAATTATAACATGCTATTAGATAATAATTATGAGTACGTAGCGAATGTGTTATCATATCTAAATAACCCGGGTAATAAAGAAGCAGAGGTGGGTTCTAATAGTAACAATACCATTTTATGGGATACCTATTATAAGACAGGAAAAAGTAGAATAACCTCTCCCATGCATTATATTTTATCAACCCAATCGTTAAAATGGGCATATTATATAGGATTGATAGGGGTGTTGTTCTTTATTATTTTTAAAGGAAAGCGTAATCAGCGATTAATTCCTGTTATTACACCGTTAAAAAATCAAACACTGGCTTTTACACGTACTATAGCCAATATGTATTACGAAAAATCAGATCATAAAAATATAGCTGAACATAAAATCAACTATTTTTTAGAATATATCAGAATAAAATACCGATTATCAACTTTAAACATAGACGAACGTTTTTATAAAAACCTTGCTAATAGAAGTGGTAATTCAGAAGAAAAAGTAGTTGCTTTATTTAAAAAGATAGAGCAAATACAGTCAAAATCAAGTATAACCGAAGAAGATTTAATAGCCTTAAATAAAGCTATTGAAGCTTTTAAAGCATATAAAAAAGAATAGGATGGATACAGAAAACAATTCAATAGAAAATACGAATGAGTTATTTTCAAGCAGAATAGATTTGTCAAAGTTAAAAGAAGCGGTTGTAAAAATAAAAGAGCAACTAGGGAAAGTAATTGTAGGTCAAGAGGAGTTTATGGAGTTACTGTTGGTTTCTTTACTGGCTGACGGACACGTATTGATTGAAGGTGTTCCTGGAGTAGCCAAAACGGTAACAGCAAAATTGTTAGCAAAAACCATAGCTACTGATTTTAGCCGAATTCAGTTTACGCCTGATTTAATGCCTTCGGATGTATTAGGAACTTCGGTTTTAAACATGAAAACATCTGATTTCGAGTTTAAAAAAGGTCCGATTTTCTCTAACATTGTGTTGATTGATGAAATTAACAGAGCACCAGCTAAAACGCAAGCAGCATTGTTTGAGGTGATGGAGGAAAAGCAAATTACAATGGATGGTGAGCGTTATGAAATGAATCCACCCTTTATGGTATTAGCAACTCAAAACCCAATAGAGCAGGAGGGAACGTATGCCTTACCAGAGGCTCAATTAGACCGTTTCTTATTCAAAATAAATGTTGGGTATCCGAATTTAGAGGAAGAAATACAGATAATCACTGCTCATAACGATCGCAAAGGAGCGTTACCGCAAACGAAAGTGGAAGCTGTGTTAACAGAAGCTGAGTTATTAGAATACAGAAGCAAGGTTTTTGAAGTATTGGTAGAGGAAAAAATAATTAAATACATAGCAAAACTTATTTCCAATACACGTAACAATGCACATTTGTATTTAGGAGGTTCACCAAGAGCAAGTATTGCAGTATTAATGGCGTCTAAAGCATTTGCAGCAATCAATGGACGTGATTTTGTGATTCCTGAAGATGTAAAGAAGAGCATTTACCCTGTATTACGCCATAGAATTATGTTAACTCCTGAACGTGAAATGGAAGGAATGACAGCCGATAAGGTGATTGAAATGATTGTACAATCTGTAGAAGTTCCAAGATAGTGATTCAATTCTTTAAATCGTTATACGTACACAATCGCTTTTTTATCTATATAAGCGTTATTTCGGCATTATTTTTAGTGTCGTTTTGGATTCCTGCGCTTTATTCAGTAACATGGATGCTTGTGTGGTTATTTGTAATAACGATATGTGTTGATGTGTTTATCTTATACCGATTTAAAAATGGATTTTTAGCGAAAAGAATTACATCAGAAAAACTATCAAATTCAGATGCTAATGAAATAGCCATTACGCTTGAAAATAATTATCCGTTTCAAGTTTTTATTTCATTGATTGATGAATTACCAGTACAATTTCAAAAAAGAGATTTCGAACATGCAATGTCTTTGAAGCCTGGTGAGAAATCAACCTATACCTATAGTGTTAGACCAGTTGAAAGAGGGGAATACAAATTTGGGAAAGTAAATATATTCGTGTCTTCTTTTTTACAAATGTTTTCTAAACGTTATTCCTTTGCTGCGGAAGAAAGTGTGAAAGTATATCCGTCATATATACAAATGAAAAAGTACGAGTTTCTGGCGATGCACAATAACTTAACGGAGTTTGGTATGAAGAAAATCCGACGAATAGGGCATACCATGGAGTTTGAGCAGATAAAAAACTATATTCCTGGTGATGATGTACGTACCATAAACTGGAAAGCAACAGCTAAAAGAGCAGAGTTGATGGTGAATCAATATCAAGATGAAAAATCGCAACCCATATATTCTATTATCGATTTAGGTCGTGTCATGAAAATGCCTTTTGAAGGGTTGAAGTTATTAGACTATGCAATTAATTCAACCTTAGCTTTTTCAAACATAGCCTTATTAAAAAACGATAAAGCAGGGATGCTTACCTTTTCCAAAAAGGTTGAAAAGATAGTAGCTGCTAGTAACAAAAAAACAAACTTATCGGTTATTAACGAAGAGTTGTATAATATTACAACCGACTTTTCAGATGCTAATTTTGCGCTATTGTATGCGAATATTAAAAGAAAAATAAATCAACGTAGTTTGTTGATTTTATATACCAATTTTGAGCATATATCGGCGTTAAAAAGGCAATTACCGTATTTAAAAGCGATAGCTAAAAAACACTTACTTGTAACTGTTTTCTTTGAAAATACGGAGTTAGATACGTTAATTACTGAAAATGCAGAAGATTTACAAAGTGTGTATCATAAAACAATTGCCGAGAAATATGCTTACGAAAAACGTTTGATGATAAAAGAGCTAGAGAAAAACGCTGTGCATGCTATTTTAACAAAACCACAACATTTGTCTGTTAATGTAATAAATAAATACCTAGAGTTTAAAGCAAAAGGAATGATATAAAAAAAGCGACCATCGGTCGCTTTTTTTATATCCTGCAATGTTTTTGCAGTGAACAAACTTATGTTTGTATCGTTGCAACAAAAATATAGTATTAATAAAAAATTGAAATTATGAATAATGATTTTAAAGTAAAAAATCTATCAAAAGAAGAGTTAAATAATATAAATGGAGGACGTATTGTTTACCCATGGGAATTAGTGGAAGCTGGAGCAGTAATTTTAGGTGTTTTGGCAGAAGATTGGATAGAAGGATTTAAATTAGGTTCAAGAGAAGTTTAAAAAACATAAAATGGAAGATTCAAAATTAATTAGTTTAAGTAAAGAGGAGTTACTAGAGGTAAACGGAGGTGGTTTTTTTGACTATGTTGAGTCGTTAGTTATACTTAATGGATATGTAACTGGAAGGGTGCTTGATAATATCCATGGTTTGTATGACGGACTTGCAGGAGTAGATAAACATTAATAAAAAAACATTAAAAAATGAAAGAATTATCAATTAAAGAACAAATCGAAATTAACGGAGGAACAGATAAAGATTATGAATTAGGGTATGCTATAGGTTCACATATAAGACAAGGTATAGAAACAATAATAAGTTGGTTTAAATAAAAAAAAGCGACCATTTGGTCGCTTTTTTATGAGTTATTATTGATATTGTTCTAACTGTCTGTTATATTGTTCCATAAGAACATCCCAATCTGTTGTTGCAACTCTATAAATAGTCATTGATAAATAAATGGCATTTAATATTAAAGCAATCATAGCAACCATTTTAGCTGTTTTTATAGATTTGATTGTAGCAGCATTATATTCCTCAGGGTTAGCCTCAGCTTCTTTTAGCTTATTATTAGCCATTATAAAAGCAGGTGCAGCCAATACAATACCTAATCCAGCAAAACAACAACATAGGAAGCTAATTATAGATAGTACATAAATAGCCGTTGGGTTGAATTGTTTTTCCATAGTTTTCTAAAGTTTAAATTAATTGATTCATTTTTATAACATAACTACTCACTATAATAATTATGTTAATAATAGCCAATATACTGATTATTTTTTGAGCATATTTTACTTTATAGAAGAAGTTAATGCCTACAACAAAAGCTAAAAGCAATAAAGTATATATTGCAGGGTACATTTTAAAAGCAGCAACGAACTCTCCTTGTGAAATTAAGCTCAAAGCACGCTGTATACCACAACCTAAACAGTCAACTCCAAAGAATTTTTTGTTTAAGCAAGGCAACATATAATCTTCTAATTGTACAGGCATAACTTATTATTTGAACATATCCATTCCAGGAATATTAGGCATTCCGCTTTTAGCAGCAACAGCTAATTCCTGTTCGTTAATTTCACCAGCACGTTTTAATGCTTTGTTTAGCGCTAAGATTAAATAGTCTTCCAATTCTTCTTTATCATCTAACAAAGACTCATCTACTGTAATAGCTTTAACTTCACGATTAGCGGTTACGGTAACTTTTACATTTCCTCCAGCAATTGCTTCATCAATTAAAACGGTATCTAATCGTTTTTTTGTTTCTTCTACTTTTTGTTGAGCTTCTTTTAGTTTACCCATCATTCCAGAAATATCTCCGAACATATTGTACAGTTTTTATGATTTATTTTCCAACAAAAATAGTATTTTCACAAGAAATATAAACCAACTTAAAAAATGAAAAAAATAATGCTACCGGCTTTGTTTTTTAGTCTTATTTTTGGTTCTTGCAAAAAACAAGAAATGAATAAAGATATCAAAGCCCCAGTTGCTGAAAAGCAACCAACTAAGTTAGAGAAACACGGAGATATACGTACTGATGATTATTTTTGGATGCGTTTAACTGATGCTCAAAAAAATACAGAAGTTAAAGACGAACAAACTCAAAAAGTATACGATTACTTAAATGCAGAGAACGCTTATTATGAAGAAATGACAAAAGAAACTAAAGAGTTTCAAGAAGAGTTATTTCAAGAAATGAAAGGGCGCATAAAAGAAGATGATGAGTCAGTACCATACAAAAAAGATGGATACTTTTACATAACTCGTTATGAAAAAGGACAGCAATATCCTATTTATAGCCGTAAAAAAGAAACTTTAGAAGCAGAAGAAGAAATCATGTTCAATGTGAATAATGAAGCAAAAGGATATGATTATTTTCAGTTAGGAGGGTTAAATGTGTCACCAGATAATAAAATGACAGCTTTTGCTACAGACACAGTTAGTCGTCGTCAATATTTTATTAGAATTAAAAATTTAGAAACTGGTAAAATCTATAAAGATATTATTGAAAATACCACTGGAGGTTCTGTATGGGCAAATGATAATAAAACGTTGTTTTATGCTAAAAAAGATCCTGTAACGTTACGTTCTTCAAAGATTTACAAACATACGTTGGGTTCTGATGCATCTTTAGATGAATTAGTGTATGAAGAAAAAGACGATACGTTCGGAGCTTTTGTCACCAAATCAAAATCTAAGGATTATATCATAATAGGTTCGTATAGTACAGTTTCAACAGAATACCATGTATTAGATGCTAATAATCCTGATGGAGAATTACAAATAATTCAACCACGTGAGCGTGATTTAGAATATGAAGTAGCACACTACGGAGATCATTTTTATATTAAAACCAATAAGGACGGAGCAACCAATTTTAAGTTGATGAAAACTCCTGTAGATAAGCCTGGGAAAGAAAACTGGGTAGATGTAATTCCACATAGAGAAGATACCTTATTTGAAGATTTTTCAATTTTTAAAGACTATTTAGTTTTAGAAGAAAGAAACGAAGGATTGAATAAAATCCGTATTAAACGATGGGATGGAACTGAAGACTACTACTTACCTTTTGAAGAAGAAACCTATTCAGCAGGAGTATATGGTAACCCTGAATTCGATACAGAGGTAATTCGTTACTCATATAATTCAATGACAACTCCAAGCTCTGTGATTGATTTCAATATGAAAGACAGGTCAAAAGAAGTTAAAAAGGAGCAAGAAGTTTTAGGAGGAAAGTTTGATAAAAATAATTATGTAAGCAAGCGTATATGGGTACCTGCACGAGATGGTAAAAAAGTAGCGTTATCAATTGTACACCATAAAGATACGAAGCTTGATAAAAATACACCAATCTTACAATATGCGTACGGTTCTTACGGATATACAATTAATGATGGGTTTTCAACAACACGTTTAAGTTTATTAGATCGTGGATTTGTATATGCTTTAGCGCATATTAGAGGAAGTCAGTATTTAGGACGTGAGTGGTATGAAGATGGTAAAATGTTGAACAAGAAAAATACATTTACCGATTTTATTGATTGTTCTAAATATTTAATTGATAACGGTTATACATCTCCAGAGCATTTATATGCTATGGGAGGTTCTGCAGGAGGTTTATTAATGGGGGCTATTGTAAATATGAATCCTGAGCTATATAACGGAATCATAGCTGCGGTGCCTTTTGTTGATGTAATTTCTACCATGCTAGATGATAGTATTCCATTAACTACAGGTGAATATGACGAATGGGGGAACCCGAATAATAAAGAATATTACGATTATATTAAGTCGTATTCTCCATACGATCAAGTTGAAGCAAAAGCATATCCAAATATGTTAGTAACTACAGGTTTACATGATAGCCAAGTACAGTACTGGGAGCCAGCAAAATGGGTAGCGAAACTACGTGAATTAAAAACAGATAACAACATGTTATTCTTACATACTAATATGGAAGCAGGTCATGGAGGAGCCTCAGGAAGGTTCGATGCTTTAAAAGAAACAGCAGAAGAATATACGTTCTTTTTAATGTTAGAAGGTAAGTTAAAAAAATAATTATATTTTTGCGCTCGATTGAGTGTAAGTGTCATTGCGAAAGCAACGAACAATCTCAACAGATTTTTCGTGTCTAATTTTCGTAATGACACTTTTTCTTATTTATAAAACATAATGAAAAGACATCAAGGTATTACCAATTCAATAATAGATTTAGTAGGTCAAACCCCCATGATTCAACTGCATCGAATTACCCAAGACTTACCGGGTACGTATTATGCAAAAGTTGAAGCTTTTAACCCAGGTCACTCTGCTAAAGATAGAATTGCATTGCATATCATAGAAACAGCAGAACAAAAAGGAATCGTAAAAGAAGGAGATATTATTGTTGAAACAACATCTGGTAACACAGGGTTTTCATTGGCAATGATTAGTATTGTAAAAGGATATCGATGTATTTTGGCAGTGAGTGATAAGTCTTCTCAAGACAAAATAGACATGTTAAAGTCTATGGGAGCAGAAGTACATGTTTGTCCTGCAAATGTTACTCCTGACGATCCTCGTTCGTATTACGAAGTAGCTAAAAGATTGCATAGAGAAAATCCAGGGTCTATTTATATCAATCAGTATTTTAACGAATTAAATATTGAAGCACATTATAAGAGTACGGGACCAGAAATTTGGGAACAAACCGACGGAAAAGTAACTCACGTAGTTGCAGCAAGCGGGACAGGAGGAACGATTTCTGGAACAGCACGTTATTTAAAAGAACAAAATCCTGATATTCAAATTTTAGGAGTCGATGCGATGGGCTCAGTGATTAAAAAGTATCATGAAACAGGTGAGTTTGATTCAAATGAAATTAGTCCCTATAAAATAGAAGGTTTAGGTAAAAACTTAATTCCTACTTCTACTGATTTTGATGTGGTAGATGTGTACGAAAAAGTATCAGATAAAGAGGCGGCTTTAAAAGCTAGAGAATTAGTAAAAGCAGAAGGTATTTTTGCAGGGTATACTTCAGGAGCAGCCTTACAAGCTACACAACAATACGCAGACAATGGTTTTTTTGATGAAAATAGTGTAGTAGTCGTAATTTTACCAGATCACGGTTCTCGTTATATGAATAAGATTTATTCTAATAACTGGATGAAAGAGCAGGGGTTTTTGTAACCAATTATATTTATTCAAACATATAAATATTTATGGCTTCACAATCATGTTCGCTTCCATAAATCATTAATGGTTTTTCAATTTCAATTCCATCGAATATTTTATTTCCTAGTCCATCAAAAGCTTTATGTAATAAAATATATGTTTTGAAAATATAAGCATCTTTAAGAGCTAGGTATATATCCGATTCAAAAATATAATCGTCAATTCCATATTGTTCAATAGTATTATTAAAGGAGATTAGGTTTTTCCAAACAGTACTATAATCTATTTTTTCAATACTAATAAATATTTCATCTTTTGGATAAAATCCTAAATACTTAGGTTTTTTTAATAATAGATAATCTCCTTTTCCATATCCATAAATTGACGCTGTAGGTAAGAGGTCATATTCTAAAAATATAGCTTGAAGCCTTATTACCTTTTGTTCAGATTGATCCTTTACCTTTATTTCAGCAAAAGCATTTTGTATATTCAACTTGAATTTTTCAATTATTTGATTTTCATTAAATTTAAATTCAATTGCTTTTTGAAAGAATTGTTTTAGTTCAGGATTCTTCTTTAATTTATTTAATTCTATTGATTCTTCATCTTCTAAATAATGGTTAACCCCAATACTTAAGTAATGTTGATTTGTTTCATTTATATAACTCGTTATTATCTTTTCTAAGGTAGCTCCTTTTAACTGGATAAGGGACCTTTTTAAAAGGTTTTCTAAATTATGTAAAATATCTTTTTTCATAGCTTGTAAAACTAACTCTAGAATATAATCTATATAAGTGTAAAGTGAAAAATCGTAAAATTTATAAAAGTGAATTTTCTTTGTTACTCATACAACAAATACTGTTCACGTATCTTTTTAAAGTCATTTAAACCTTGTTGCCAACTTGCTTTGATTTCTTCTTCAGAAAGTCCTTGTTCAATTTGTTCTTGTAGTTTCTTAGTGCCAGCTAGTTTGGTGAAAAAAGCATTGAAAAACTCTTTTTTAGGAGACTGTTGATATGCTTTTACTAACCAACTAAGGTTTAGGTTAACTAAACGTTCAGAAGTGCTTAAATCTTCCCCAAAACACATTTTTTCTTTATGTTTTGGATGTTTTGCACCTTCATTGGGTTGTGGTGTAAAACTAAAATCAGTTTTTTCTAAATGTGGTGAACCATAAATTTGAAATTGTTTATCTGTTCCTCTTCCAGCAGATACATTGGTTCCTTCAAAAAAACATAAACTAGGGTATAAGTTTATTGAAACATCGTTCGGTAAATTAGGCGATGGTTTTATCGGTAAACTATATGTTGATTGATGTGTGTAATTTTCTAGCGGAATTACGGTTAAGTTACACTGAATACCATTTGCTAACCACTTTTCACCATTAATCATTTTACCGTATTCACCAATTGTCATTCCGTAAACTACAGGAACAGGGTGCATGCCTACAAAACTTTTGTGTTCAGGTTCTAAAATAAGTCCGTCAATATAATGTCCGTTTGGGTTTGGTCTATCTAATAAAATTACAGGAATATTTGCCTCGGCACAAGCTTCCATCACATAATGTAACGTAGAGATATAGGTGTAAAAACGTGCGCCTACATCTTGAATGTCAAAAACAACAGCATCAATTCCATTTAATTGTTCAGGTGAAGGTTTTTTGTTTTTTCCGTACAACGAAATAATTGGAATCCCTGTTTTTACATCTTTTCCATCAGCTATGGCTTCACCAGCATCAGCTTTTCCTCTAAAACCATGCTCAGGAGCAAATACTTTTTGAACGTTAATTCTATCGTAATTATGTAAATAATCTACTAAGTGATGTTGTACCATTTCAGACCCCATAATGTTGGGGGCAACTTCAGCTCGTTGTAACACTTGCAATACGGAAGTTTGATTTGCAACTATGGCAATATTTTTATTCCTTAAAAGAGGAAGGTAAGCTGTAGTTCTATCAGCACCCGTTTTAATTGTTTTTGGCTGTTCTTGTATTGGCTCTTCTTTAGTAGTTGATTTTTTTTGTTGTTGTGCACAAGAAGAAAATTGAAAACTGAATACTAAAAAAAGTAAAAAAACGTAATTAAAAGTAAGCTTCATCTATAAAAAATTAAAACATAAAGGTACAGATTTCTATTTTTTAAGAATAATAAAAGTTAAAGAATTAAAACCTAGGTATTCTTCTCTTTCTTTACATAAGAATTAGTTACTTTTGGTTTGTAAAAAAGAAAACATTTGAACTTCGAATTATTTATAGCAAAACGAATCATTGCTGGAAAACAGTATAAAAGCAGTATTTCATCACCAATTATTACCATTGCAACCATTGCCATTGCTCTTGGTGTAGCTATTATGTTAATTGCAGTGTCGATTACCTCTGGGTTTCAGAATAAGGTGCGCGATAAAATGACAGGCTTTAAAGGGCATATTCAAATTGTAAATTACGATAATAACAATTCAGATGTTTCAACAGTACCGATTGATATTAACCAAGAGTTTTATCCAGAGTTTAAAAACATTGACGGCATAAAAAAAGTACAACCTTTTGCTAATGTTGGAGGGATAATTAGAACTCCTACTGATTTTGAAGGAATTATTTTTAAAGGAGTTTCGGCTGATTACGATTTTACTTTTTTTAATGAGTGTTTAGTTGAGGGTCGTTTACCAGATTTTACCCAAGATAGAAACCGAGAAATTCTAATTTCTCAATCTATTGCAAACCGATTGCATTTTAAACTAAACGATACCATTCAAACATGGTTTGGAGCAGAAAACAGTAGTTTGAAATTTAAATCAAGAAAGCCAATTATTGTGGGAATATACAATACAGGTTTTGAACAGTTTGATAAGATTATGTTGTTGGGAGACTTAAGAGAGGTTCAAAAAATTAATCGTTGGAAAGACAATGAAATAGGAGGCTTTGAAGTGTTGATTGATGATTATGATATGCTTAAAGAAAAAGGAGATGAAGTGTATACAAGTATTGGAGCAACCTTAAATAGTATTACCATTGTAAATAATTATCCTGCTATTTTTGAGTGGTTAAAACTATTAGATAATAACGTATGGTTTATTATTGGAATCATGGTGTTGGTTGCTGGAATAAACATGGTAACAGCATTGTTGGTTCTTATTCTAGAACGTGTACAAATGGTTGGAATTTTAAAAGCATTGGGAAGTGTAAATTGGAGTATCCGAAAAATATTTTTATACAATGCTTCTTACTTAATTTTAAAAGGATTGTTCTGGGGAAACCTTATTGGGCTTAGTATACTTTTAATTCAAAAATATACGAAGTTAATAAGTCTAGATCCTGAAACTTATTATGTATCAACAATGCCTGTAGATATTAATTTCTTGGCAATTTTATTGTTAAACATAGGTACGCTAATACTTTGCTTTTTAATGTTGATAGTACCTTCATATATCATTACAAAAATTCGCCCTTCAAAATCCATTCGATTTGCTTAGTTTTGCATAACATTAATAAGATATGAAGTACGCAAAAAATATATTAGAAACTATTGGTAACACACCTTTAGTTCAATTAAACTCAGTAACAAAAGAAGTAGATGCTTTAGTATTAGCTAAAGTAGAAACGTTTAATCCAGGAAACTCTGTAAAAGACCGTATGGCACTTAAAATGATAGAAGATGCTGAAGCAGATGGTCGTTTAAAGCCAGGAGGTACCATTATAGAAGGTACTTCAGGAAATACAGGAATGGGATTAGCATTAGCAGCTATTGTAAAAGGGTACAAATGTATTTTTGTAATTTCAGATAAGCAATCAAAAGAAAAAATGGATATTCTGCGTGCTGTAGGAGCAGAGGTAGTTGTTTGCCCTACGAATGTAGAACCAGATGACCCTCGTTCATATTATTCTGTATCTAAGCGTTTAGGGGAGGAAACTCCAAACTCTTGGTATGTGAATCAATATGATAATCCGTCAAACGCACAAGCACATTATGAACAAACAGGACCAGAAATTTGGGAACAGACCGATGGTAAAATCACACATTTTGTTGTTGGAGTAGGAACAGGAGGAACGGTTTCAGGGACTGCTAAGTTTTTAAAAGAAAAGAATCCAAATATTAAAATTTGGGGAGTAGATACATACGGTTCCGTATTTAAAAAATATCACGAAACTGGTATCTTTGATGAAAATGAAATCTATCCATATATTACGGAAGGAATTGGGGAAGATATTTTACCTAAAAATGTTGATTTTTCTTTAATTGATGGATTTACAAAAGTAACTGACAAAGATGCTGCTATTTACACACGCAAAATAGCTAAGGAAGAAGGGATTTTTGTAGGGAATTCAGCAGGTTCAGCTATTAAAGGATTATTACAGTTAAAAGACGAGTTTAAACCTGATGATGTAGTGGTAGTGTTATTTCACGATCATGGAAGCCGTTATGTAGGAAAAATGTTTAATGACGATTGGATGCGTGATAGAGGATTCTTAGATGAAGAAATTACTACAGCTGAAGATTTAATTAAAGATCATATAGATAAACCATTAGTAACTGTTCAAACAGAAGAATTAGTATCGCATGCTATCGAAAGAATGCGTGCATTTAAAATATCACAGATTCCTGTAAGAGATGTAAATGGGTTTGTAGGTTCAGTAGATGAATCAGCATTATTATATAGTTATTTAGAAGATAAAAATATAGCAGAAAAGCCTATTAAAGATGTAATGGGAAGAGCATATCCTACAGTTAAAAAATCAGCTTCTATTGATGAGGTATCTAAGTTAATTAACAAAGAAAATCAAGCAGTTTTAGTTGATTTAGAAAATGGAAAACACCACATCATTACAAAATATGATATAATTAGAGCTATTTAAAATTAGCATCTCTAAAGAGAATAAAAACAGGAAGCCCGCTCAATTTGAGCGGGCTTCTTTGTTAATCAACTAATTCAAATAATTTACACAATGAAAACAATGTTACTTGCTTACGGTATTGTTGTTTCCAATATCTGTGCCAAAATTATAAATAAAAAGCGGTACTTTATTTAATTTTTAATTATTTGACATTTTTTTAACGTTAAACCGTTAAAAAGTTAAGGATATTTTAATTTAAGGTTAGCTAGCGTGTTTGTGTGCTTTATACGATGAACGTACTAAGGCACCACTTTCTACATACATAAAGCCCATTTCTAACCCTAATGTTTCGTATTTTTTGAATTGTTCTGGTGTTATAAATTCCTTAACAGGTAAGTGTTTTTTACTAGGTTGTAAATATTGACCGATAGTAATAACATCCAATCCAACATTACGTAAGTCTTTCATGGTTTGTATTACTTCATCTTCTGTTTCGCCTAAACCAAGCATAATTCCAGATTTAGTACGCATTCCGTTTTCTTTTAGGTATTTTAAAACCCCCAAGCTACGATCATATTTTGCTTGAATACGAACTTCACGAGTTAAGCGACGTACCGTTTCCATATTGTGAGAAACAACTTCAGGAGCTACTTCAATAATACGGTCTATTAATTTTTCGTTTCCTTGAAAATCAGGAATAAGAGTTTCTAAAGTAGTATTCGGATTAGCTCTACGAATAGCCTGTACTGTTTCAGACCAAATAATAGAACCTCCATCTTTTAAATCATCACGGTCAACAGAGGTAATTACCGCATGTTTAATATTCATTAATTTAATAGAACGAGCTACTTTTTCAGGTTCATCCCATTCAACGGTGTCTGGACGTCCAGTTTTAACACCACAAAACCCACATGAACGTGTACAGATGTTACCTAAAATCATAAAGGTAGCAGTACCTTCTCCCCAACATTCACCCATGTTTGGACAGCTTCCGCTGGTACAAATAGTGTTTAATTTATATTTATCAACAAGTCCTCTTAGTTCCGTGTATTTTTTTCCTACAGGTAATTTTACACGTAACCATTTTGGTTTTTTCGTTCTTTCTGGTGTTGCTACAGTTTCGTTTGCCATTCCATAAAAATTGAACTGCAAATTTACGAAGAAAAGATTTATAAACTAAGTAAAAACCAAATACTAAATCCGAACAAAAAAACAATACCTATAAGACTCAAAATGCGTAAACCAATATTTGGTCTGTACTTTTTTGGCGTATGCTTACCAGTAATTAAGATATAGTTAAGAATAGCATAAAACGGAGCTGTTAAAAAAGATAAAACTGTGGCTATTCGTACAAGAAATACCATATCACTTAAAAAACAATATAAAATAACAGAGGTTCCAAGCGTTAACAGTAGTAACCAAAACCAGTAGCCTAATTTTATTGTTCTTGTTGTTCTCGGAAAAAGTAAAAAAGAAGATTTTTCCATAGCTCTTGGTGAAGCATCTAATGTTGTAATGGTAGTACTAAACATAGTTGTAAAAGCTGCAATACCAATAAATACAGAAGAAAATTCTCCTAAGTTTTTTGTGTATAAATTGATTAGTTGAGAAGCAAAAATAGTTCCTTTACTAGAGAATGATTCTCCTGATTGATGCATAACTAAAGCACCTAACATAACAAAACAAACTCCTAAAAATAAGGCTCCAATATAGCCAACATTAAAATCAAAAATGGCTTGTTTAGGCTTTATTTTTACAAAAGTAGTTTTGTCTTTTTCTACCGACCATAAAGAATGCCAAATAGAAATATCCAACGGAGCGGGCATCCATCCTAAGAAAGCAATTAAAAAGGTTACTTGAGCTGTTCCGCTAGGTATTATTTGTTGAAAGCTAAAACCCTTGTCAGTTTTAAATAGGGCAATGTTTACGGCTATTATAGTGCTAATGGTTAAAATAGCAATAATATACTTCATTAAGTTATCTAAAAACTTGTATTTCCCTATGCCTAGTAAAACAATACTGATGAACATAATTAATACAGACCACGCTACTAAATCAAGTGAAATACCAAAAATATTAGAAGCTAAACTGGCTGTAACAATAGTTACTGCAGCTTGAATGGTAAACATAGTTGCAATATTTAATATGAAATAGCTGATTAAAACTCCTTTACCAAGTTTTTTATAACCATCTAAAAGCGTTTCGCCTGTTGCTGTAGCATATCGAGGGCCAAATTGAAAAAAAGGATATTTGATAATGTGTACTAGGAGTAAAGCCCATAGTAAACCAAAGCCAAAATCGGCACCAGCTCTAGTTGATTGTACTAAATGGGAAACACCTATGGCAGCACCAGCAAATAATAGTCCAGGGCCTAATAGGTTTAAGAGAGATTTTTTCATGAAAAAGAGAGCTTAAAAGTTTAAATAGTCACCATCTTTTAACTTTTCAAACAAAGTTTTCAGATGCTTTTTTTCTTCTCTTTTTGGTTGAAATTCTTTTTTATGTAGATATTTTCTTATTGCATTAAACTGTAAAATCATAAAGTTTTGATTTTTATGGTTTTGCAATTTATGATTTCTTTATTATTTCAGCTAATAATTTTTTTGCACGTAATAATTTTACTTTTACATTATTTATCGGTTCCCCAATTTGCTCAGAAATTTCTTTATAACTTAATTCTTGAAAATACCGAAGGTTGATGACATCTTGATATTTTGGTTTTAATTTTTTAATGTCTTTTAGAAGTTTCGCTAAGTTTTGTTCAGTAATAATTTTGTCTTCAGGAGACGGAGCGTCATCAACAACAGCATACACTTCTTTTTCTTGTTCTTCAGTTGTTTGTGTATATATGGTAGATTTTTTCTTTCGAAGAGAATCGATGTATACGTTTTTTGAAATTGTAATTAACCAAGTTTTGAATTGATAGTTTTCATCAAAAGTTTCAATTCTATCAAAGGCCTTAGAAAAAGTCTGAATAGTAATATCTTCAGCATCATTATCATTTTTGGTTTTTTTCAGCTGAAAAGCATACACGCTCCCCCAGAAAGTATCTAATAAATAATTAAAAGATATTTGATTTCCTTTTTTAGCTTGTTGAATGTGGTGAAATACTTTTTCCTGATTTATGTCCAATGCTTGGGTTTCAAAATTTGATTTGATATAAATATACTAATTTATAGCGATATTCGGTAAATACCAAGTATACAGCTATAAAAAACTAAGTAACTCTAGTTATGGAAGAGTAATATCTTGAACGATATAACATCTAAACATAGATTTTTTTACTTCCTTTTGCAAAATAGTAGCTGCTGTAAGAGAGAAGGGTAAAGTGATAAATTCTAAAAAAGATTAGTTAATTGGTACTTGTTTAATTATTATGTTGAGGTTCACTACAAGTATCAAACTGGTCTGGAGTTTTACCACAAAATCCACAAGCTTCACCACTCTCATTTAACATCGGGTTTTGGCTAGCACAAGTACCAGCAAACTCTCCGTCTTTTTTTGCCCAAATTTTAATGGCAATTCCAGCAAATGCTAACGCTAATAATCCTATGGTAACAAAAATTAATTTCATGATGTATTGTTTTGTACTGCAAAGATACGAACTTCATATTTTTTTGTATAAAATTAAATAAATTTATACTAATGAAATTGAAGTATGGCTAAAATGTTAGAATTAATTGTAATTTTATAAAATAATGTTTACCTCTATTTCTAGGTTAATATTAAACTTTTCTTTGATAGTGTGTTGAATATTTTGTGCCAATTCATAAATTTCATTTCCCTTTGCATTTCCGTAATTCACTAAGACTAAGGCTTGCTTTTCGTGGACTCCATAGTCGCCAAAACGCTTTCCTTTAAATCCACTTTGTTCAATTAACCAACCAGCTGGTACTTTAATTTCAGTATCAGAAATAACATAACTAGGAGTATTAGGATACTTTTTCTGAAGTTTTTCAAAATGTTCTCTTGAAATTACTGGATTTTTAAAGAAACTACCACTGTTTCCTATTTCTTTTGGGTCTGGTAATTTTGATTGACGTATGGCGATTACAGCATCAGAAATATCTTTTATAGTTGGATTTGTAATATCTTTTGAAGCTAACTCAGACTCAATAGCTCCGTAGGAAGTATTAAGTTTGTGATTGTTTTTAGTGAGTTGAAAACTTACTGAAGTTAACACATATTTCCCTTTGGCTTCGTTTTTAAATATGGAATTACGGTATCCAAACTGACATTCTTCCGCAGAAAAAGAAACTAATTTTCCTGTTTTTATTTCAACAGCTTCTACTTTTGTGATAGTATCTTTTACTTCAACTCCATAGGCTCCAATGTTTTGGATAGGACAAGTACCTACATTTCCAGGGATTAGAGATAAGTTTTCCAGTCCACCATAGTTTTGAGAAACGCACCACAACACAAATTCATGCCAGTTTTCACCAGCATTTACAGTTATGTAGATGTCATTATTATTTTCTCTATCAATAGAAATTCCTTTAATATCAATATGTACAACTAGGTTTTCAATATCTTTGGTAAGTAACATGTTACTACCACCAGAAATTAAAAAAAGATTTTTTTCCTCTTTTAAAAGCTGTTGTAGTTGGTATACAGAAGTAATAGAAACAAAACGTTTGGCATTTACATCAATACCAAACGTGTTGTACTCTTTTAAAGATATGTTTTCTTGAATATTCAATTAACTATTATATTTTTCTAAGGCGATTTTTAATATCTCAACTGAACGTTTTAAATCGGCTTTGTTTAAAACATAGGCAATACGCACCTGATTTTTTCCTTCACCTTCGGTAGAATAGAATCCACTTGCAGGAGCTACCATTACCGTTTCATTATTATCGCTGAATTTTTCTAAAATCCATTGAGCAAAGTCATCAGTATCTTTTACTGGTAATTCAGCAACACAGTAAAAAGCACCTTTAGGATTGGCAACTTTTACTCCTTCAATTTTTTGTAACTCAGAAATTAAGGTATTTCTACGATCCTCATACTCTTCAATAACTTCATCAAAGTAACTTTGAGGAGTATCTAAAGCAGCTTCACTGGCAATTAAGGCATAGGTTGGTGGGCTTAGACGTGCTTGAGCAAATTTAATAGCTGTTCCAATAAAATCTTCGTTTTTAGAAACAATACAACCAATTCTTGCACCACACATACTGTAACGTTTTGATACAGAGTCAATCATAATAGCATTTTGTTCTAATCCTTCTAAAGCCATTACTGAATTATGCTTTTCACCATCGTATGTAAATTCACGATATACTTCATCAGCAATTAAAAATAAATCATGTTTTAACACAATTTGTTTTAGCTTTTCAATTTCTTCTTTGCTGTATAAATATCCAGTTGGATTCCCAGGGTTACAAATTAAAATTGCTTTAGTTTTTGGAGTAATTAACTTCTCAAAATCTTCAATAGCAGGTAAAGCAAAGTTATTTTCAATTTTAGAAATAACAGGAACTACTTTTACTCCTGAAGCAGTAGAAAAACCATTATAGTTAGCATAAAAAGGTTCAGGGATAATAATTTCATCTCCTGGATCGGTAATACTACCAATAGTAAATAATAAAGCCTCTGAACCTCCTGTAGTAGCAATAATATTATTAGCCATTACATGAATATCATTTTTAGCATAATAGTTAGCTAGTTTGGTTCTGTATTCTTCTGAACCTTCAGATCTAGCATATGATAATACTTCAATACTATTGTTTTTTACTGCGTCTAAAGCAACTTGTGGTGTTTTAATATCAGGTTGACCAATATTTAAATGATAAACTTTTGTTCCATTTTTTTTAGCAGCCTCAGCAAAAGGAACCAATTTACGAATTGGTGATTGAGGCATTGCGTTTCCTTTACTAGAAATTGATGGCATTTTTAAATTAAATTAGTTGTTTGAAAGGCAAATTTGCAAAATATATTTGAGAGTATTAGAATGTTTACGATGAAAAAATCGGTTAAAAAAATCATAAAAACCAGAATTTCTAAAATGAAGGTTGTATATTTAAGTATATAACTATAAAATAAGTTCTTTTGAATAGATTATTACTATACTTTTTTATACTTTTTTTAAGTACTTCAGCTTTTACTCAACAAAACTTTCAGTTTTTAGGTAAAGAGATTGATAAACAATCGATAAAGTTTCAGTTAATTAACAATTTAGTCGTTATTCCATTGGAAATTAATGGACACAAACTATCATTTATTTTGGATACAGGGGTAAATAAGACAATTTTATTTAATCTAACTTCTAAAGATAGTATTGGTTTAAATAATGTAAAAAAAGTGTTTATAAGGGGGTTAGGGAGTGGAGCTCCAGTAGAAGCATTATTTTCTAGAGGTAATAATTTTAGAATTAAAAACATAGCTAGTTCTAATCAAGGGTTATATGTTATTTTGAAAGATGCTTTTGATATTTCTGCTAAAATGGGAACAACCATTCACGGTATTATAGGGTATGATTTATTAAAAGATGTTATAGTCAAAATTAATTATGCTAGCAAGAGGATTGATTTTTACAACCCTAAAACTTATAAACTGAATGTATGTAATAGATGTGAAAGTTTTCCTTTACAATTTTATAGAAATAAACCTTACATAGATGTAAATGTGCAAGTTGATACTTTGAAAACAACAATGTTACCAGTAAAATTATTAATTGATACAGGAGGTAGTGACGCAGTTTGGTTGTTTGAGGGAACAAAAAAAGAGTTGAAAACACCTAAGAAGTTTTTTAAAGATATAATAGGAGAGGGGTTTAGTGGTACTATCTATGGAAATAGAAGTAGGCTTCAGAAAATTTCTATAGGAAAGTTTAAAATAAGTGAACCAACAGTATCTTTTTTAGATTCTTCATCAACCTTTAATGCCAGACAATTTAAAGAAAGGAATGGTAGTATTGGCGGAGGAATTTTAAAACGTTTTAAGGTATGGCTTGATTACCCGAATAAAAGAGTAATACTGAAAAAGAACGCTTCATTAAATAGAGGCTTTTATTATAATATGAGTGGTCTACATATAATATATGATGGGCAAGAGTTAATAAAAGAAAAAGGAGCGACTAAGTTTGAAGATGCTTATGGTTCAAATAATCAAACACAAAAAAGTAATGTAATTTCTTTAGTAAGTACATATTTTTATCGTTTTAAGCCTAAGTATAAAATAGATAAAGTAGTAGAAAATTCACCAGCTTTTAAAGCAGGTCTTCAAATTGGAGATGTAATAAAGAGAATTAATGGAAAGGCAGCACATGAATATCATTTAAATGAGATTATAGATATGTTTCATACAAAACCAGGTAAGAAAATAAAGATAGAAGCAGAAAGAGCAGGTGTTAGGCTAAGGTTTATGTTTAAGCTAGAACAAAGAATATAAAAAAAGCTCAACATTTGTTGAGCTTTTTTTTATGTATAATAAGTTTTTAGCTATCGCTTACCGTACTTTTCTCTTTGGCAGGAGTTGCATCCTTTACAATGAATCCTTTAATTTTAACTCTTTTTCTTTTGTTTTTAGCATTTGAAATAACAGTTAAAGTTTTAGAAAAACCACCTAATCTTTTTGTGTCATAAGAAACTTCAATTTGTCCTTTTTTACCAGGCATAATTGGTTCTTCAGGTTTAGTAGGTACTGTACATCCACAAGGAGATACGATATCCTTAATTATAATAGGAGCTTCACCTACGTTTGTAAATTCAAATACGCGTTTTCCTTCAGACCCATAAGCTATTTTTCCATAGTCAATAGTTTCAGTTTCAAATTTAAATTCTTGAGCGCTTACTGTTAAGGTAATAAAGCAAACAGCGATAAATGATAAAATTGTTCTCATAATGTTAAAAATTAATTTTTTAGGGTATTAACCGCTACAAATTTAGTATTATTTCTTTAAGTTCTAAAAAAACAACCTCTAATTTTCTGTACCTCATAGATAGTTGTATTTTTGCTAATCGAATTTCAAAAACAATGCCAAAGGTTAAAAAATGTTAAATTATTAACCATAAAGATACACATAACATATGAATATTCCATCAAAATATAATTCCAAAGAAGTAGAAGGAAAATGGTACGATTACTGGATGAAACACAATTACTTTCATTCAGAAGTAGATGAACGCGAACCCTATACAATTGTTATACCGCCACCAAACGTTACAGGAGTATTACATATGGGGCATATGTTAAACAATACAATTCAAGATGTGTTAATTCGTCGTGCTCGTTTACAAGGAAAAAATGCGTGTTGGGTTCCAGGTACTGACCACGCCTCAATTGCTACTGAAGCAAAAGTAGTAGCGAAATTAAAAGAACAAGGTATTGATAAAAATGATTTAACTCGTGAAGAATTTTTAGCACATGCTTGGGAATGGAAAAATGAGTATGGAGGGATTATTTTAGATCAATTAAAAAAGTTAGGAGCTTCTTGTGATTGGGAACGTACTGCATTTACCATGGATCCTGCATTGTCAGAATCAGTAATTAAGGTATTTGTGGACCTATATAATAAGGGATTAATTTACCGTGGATACCGTATGGTAAATTGGGATCCTGAGGCTAAAACTACACTTTCTGATGAAGAGGTTATTTATGAAGAACGCCAAGGAAATTTATACTATTTACAGTATGATATTGTTGACTCTGAAGAGAAAGTAACTATAGCAACAACACGTCCTGAAACTATTCTAGGAGATACAGCTATTTGTATCAACCCAAACGATGAACGTTTTACTCATTTAAAAGGTAAGAAAGCTATTGTTCCTCTTTGTAATAGAGAAATCCCAATTATTGAAGATGAATATGTAGATGTTGAATTTGGAACAGGTTGTTTAAAAGTGACACCTGCTCACGATGAAAATGATAAAGCTTTAGGAGATAAGCACAACCTAGAGGTAATAGATATCTTTAATGAAGATGCTACCTTAAATTCATTCGGGTTACATTATGAAGGAAAAGACCGTTTCGTAGTTCGTAAAGAAATTACCAAAGAATTGGAAGAGAAAGGCTTTTTAGTAAAAACAGAAGTTCATACCAATAAAGTAGGGACATCTGAAAGAACGAAAGCAGTAATAGAACCAAGGTTATCAGATCAATGGTTCTTAAAAATGGAAGAGTTGGTAAAGCCAGCTATAGAAGCTGTACTAGGTGAAGATAGAGAGGTGAAGTTGTTCCCAAGAAAATTTGAAAATACATATCGTCACTGGATGGAAAACATTCGTGACTGGAATATCTCACGTCAGTTATGGTGGGGACAACAAATTCCTGCTTTCTATTTTGGAGACGGGAAAGAAGATTTTGTTGTTGCAGAAAGCATAGAAGATGCAGTTAAATTAGCTCAAGAAAAAACAGGAAATACATCATTAATAGCTTCTGACTTAAAACAAGATCCAGATGCATTAGATACTTGGTTTTCTTCTTGGTTATGGCCAATGTCAGTTTTCGATGGAATACGTAATCCTGAGAACGAAGAAATCAAGTATTATTACCCAACCAATGATTTAGTTACCGGACCAGATATTTTATTTTTCTGGGTGGCACGTATGATTATTGCTGGATATGAATACAAAGATGAACGTCCGTTTGAAAACGTATACCTAACAGGCTTAGTACGTGATAAGCAACGTAGAAAAATGAGTAAATCTTTAGGGAACTCACCAGATGCTTTAAAGTTAATTGAAGATTTTGGAGCTGACGGAGTTCGTGTAGGGTTATTATTAAGTGCAGCGGCTGGAAACGATTTATTATTTGATGAAGATTTATGCCAACAAGGAAAAGGATTTGCTAATAAAATTTGGAATACCTTCCGTTTAATTAAAGGGTGGGAAATAGACGAAAGTTTAGCGCAACCAGAAACGGCTAAAATAGGATTAGCTTGGTATGAGGCTAAGTTTAATAAAGTGTTGTTAGAAATAGAAGATCACTTTAGTAAGTATCGTTTATCAGATGCTTTAATGGCAATTTACAAGTTAATTACTGATGATTTTTCATCATGGTTATTAGAAATTGTAAAGCCAGGATACCAACAACCAATCGATGCAAAAACATACAAAGCTGTAATAGAAGTATTAGAGAATAATTTAAAAGTATTACATCCATTTATGCCTTTCTTAACAGAGGAAATTTGGCAACACATTACAGAAAGAACTCCTGAAGATGCATTAATTATAGCTAAATATCCAACAGTAGGAGAAACAAATGAAGAATTGATAACGAATTTTGAATTTGCTACAGGGGTTGTTTCAGGAATTAGAACAATTAGAAAAAATAAAAATATTTCGTTTAAAGACGCAATTGAACTGTCTGTTGTAAATAACGAAAAGTTTACAAAAGAGTTTGATGTAGTAATTCAAAAGTTAACGAATGCTTCAGAAATTAACTATGTTACCGAAAAGGTAGAAGGTGCAGCGTCTTTCCGTGTAAAATCAAATGAATATTTTGTTCCGATTTCGTTAGATACCATTGATGTAGAAGCAGAAATAACTAAGCTAAATGCAGAGTTAAAAAGAGCTGAAGGTTTCTTAACAGGAATTCAAAAGAAGTTGTCTAATGAACGTTTTGTAAGTAATGCACCAGAGCAAGTGATTACGTTAGAACGTAAAAAAGAGTCAGACACCTTAGCTAAAATTGAAACAATTAAAGCTAGTTTAGCTTCTCTACAGTAAGTTAATTGTTTTAAATAAATAAAAAAGTCCGCTGTAAACCTACAGCGGACTTTTTTTATGATTTTTTAGGATATTATGTTCTATTTACTTAGGTTTGGATTAGTATCAAAAAATGCTATATTTAAAAACTTACTATGATTTATTATTTTACCTACCCAAGAATGAAAAACATATTTACTTGTATGATTTTTCTATTTTTTTCTTTAACTATAAATGCGCAAAAAAACCTCGAAATATGGAGTGCTTTGTTAGATAATAACCGGGATAAAGCACTTAGTTTAGTAGATAAACTAAATTATGAAGATGATGTTGAGAATCTAATTCTGAAGAAGCTAGTAGAAATGGAGAATGGTAATATGCGTAGTGACCATGAACTATTGAAGAAAATTTCTAATTATGAGAACTATGAAAACTATATGTTTTCTAATTGGACAATGAATTACTTTTTTAGTGATTATTTCGATATGGGGTTTAATTCTGAAACATATAAGTCACCTCAGTTTATAGATGCTTCTCAAGTAAAGAATACAACGGTTAAGAATGGGCTTTTTTATTTACAATCGATAACTAAAAGAAACCTTAAAGATTGGGATTCTTATACTATGTTAATGAATAATATAAATGCTGTAAGAGATTGGGAGCATTGCGGTGTTTTTGAAAATTTAAATTCTAGCGGTATAGATATGCCTTATCCTCCAGAAGAGGAATCGTCGAATAAAGTGGTTTTTGATGCTCAAAGTAACGGAGATGCACAATGGTATAAATCATCGAACAATTCTGAAGTATATAATTTGTTTACTAACCACTCTGAATATGGGGCAGGAGTTCATTATGCTCAAACATTTATTGAGTCTTCAAAAGATCAAAGAGTTTTAGTAAAGTTAGGTAAAGGAGGGTTAATTCGTTTTTGGATTAACGATGTATTGGTTTTAGAAGACGATGATCAGTATAATACAGAATTAGACGCTTATACTTATGAGGTAAATCTTCAAAAAGGAGTTAATAGGTTTTTAATTAAGTTGGCAACAAATGGAAGTAATCCATATTTTATTTTAAGAATGGAAGACTTAGAAGGAAAGCCTTTAAAGAGTTATAAGACATCGTTTGTTAATAGAAATTATAAAAAAAGTAGTGTAAAAGAAGTAGACCCTAAACTAGTTCCTCATAGTATAGAAAAGTATTTTGAGGAAAAACTTAAAAATCCAGATTACGACACTAATTTGATAAAATTTAATTTATTTCTTACTTATTATAGAAATGGAAGAATAAATAAAGCAATGAACCTTTTAGAAGATTGGTATGAGAAACATCCTAAGAGTTCATTGATACGAACTTGTTTAGCGGAATGTTATAGTGCAAAAGGGGATGATAGTGCTTTAAAAAGAATACAGGATAATTTAAAAAGAGAAGACCCAAATTACTACATGTCTTCTTTTTTAGAGTATCAGGGATTTGACGACTTAATGAGGTTGGATATTGAGGCATATGAAAAGAAAATGAAAAAAATTAAAAACTCAATTAATTACCCATTTATTGAAAAAGTGTCTGATTTCATGATTTTCTTACGTCGAGAAAATAAGTTAGAAATGAAAGAGAAATTAAAGGAGTTGCTAGAAGATAAAACATTGCCATCAAGTATGAAATCTGTTTTTTCTGAATTTTATACTAAACTTTTTAATGATGACAAAGCCACAATAAACACTTTAGAAAAATATAATAAATTAGAGTTTAACTCAGAAGTTATAAAGTATTTAGGTTACTATTATAAAAAACAAAATAGAGTTGAAGAAGTAGTTGATTTGTATACTGAGGTTATAAACAGGTTTAGTTATGATAATGATTTTTTATATAGATTAATTAAATTATTTCATGATACAAATCAATATAAAAGGTCCTTACCTTTTATAGAACAAGGGATTGAAAACTATCCAAATTCATATGCTTTTATAAAGGCAAAAGGAGATGCTTATGTTCAATTAGGAAAGAAAAAAGAAGCCATAAATCTATATAAGATAGCTCTAGATAGAAGTCCATCAGATCATAAATTGAGAAAAAAAATTAATGATTTAGAAAATAAGAAGAATGTACTTGATGAATTTAGTTTAAAAGATGCTTATGGATATATTAATCAGAATAGAAATAAGAATACCACAAATAATTATGGTATAAATACATTATTAAATCAAGTAACGGTCTTAAGTCATAATAGAGGAGGAGGAGAATTTCAAGAAACTTTTATTCAGGAAATAACTTCTTTAAATGGTGTAGATATTTTTAAAGAATATGATTTAGGCTTGTCGGGAGATTATCTAATAAAGAAAGCAGAAATAATAAAACCTAACGGAGAATCTATTCCTGCTGATCGTAATGGAGCTAACCTTGTTTTTTCTGGGTTAGAAATAGGGGATGTTGTTTATGTAGATTACGTAACAACTTACTCAACTTACGGTAGGTTTTATAAAGATTATATTTTAAGTCATGGGTTTAAAGGGTATCATCCTATTTCCAAAAATATTTATAGGCTCTTAACTTTAGATAAAGAAGTAAATCAAGTAGTAAAGAATGGAGATCTTAAGTATCACACATATAAAAAAGGAGATTATTATGTTCATGAATGGGAACTAAATAATGTGCCTGGTATTCCAATAACAGAAGACTATATGCCAGCTTTTAACGATGTAGTAACGAGATTAAGTGTTAGCTCTATTAATTCTTGGAATGATATAGCTTCTTGGTATTCTGATATTGTTAGAAAGCAGTTAAAAGTAGATAAAAAGGTAGAAGAAGTATTCAATGAAATATTTATAGATGGATACAAGCAATTATCAGAAAATCAAAGAGCAAAAAAGATTTATTATTATATAACGGACAATTTAAATTATAGTCACGTAAGCTTTAGACAAGGAGGGTATGTACCACAAAAACCATCAAAAACAATAAAAACTAAACTAGGAGACTGTAAAGATTTTTCATCTTTATTTTTAGTTTTAGCAAAAAAAGCCGAGTTAGATGTAAATATGGTTTTAATCCTTACTGCAGATTATGCTAAGAGCCAGCTATTGCTTCCAAGTACCGATTTTAATCATTGTATTGTTAAGGTAAAAATAAATGGAGAAGCTCAATTTTTAGAGCTTACAGATAAGCATTTACCATTTAAATCATTGCCAATGTCTCTTCGTGAAGCAACTGCTTTAGAAATACCTTATGATAACTCAACCAAAGTTGTTGAAGGTTTATTTAAACTAAACAATGTACTTAGAGAAAAAGCAAAATTTATAAGTATTACCGACTTAAATTTACATAAAGAAGAGTCAGAAATTGAGTTAGAGACACAAGTCACTGGTCATTTAGCATCTTATTATATTGATGTTTTAACAAATAAAGAAGGTGAATTATTAAAAGATGAACTTCATCAAGAGATTTCTAATAGAACAAGTGAACCTGTTAAATTTAATGATATTGAAAAAATAAAGGTAAATAAAAACAAAGGAACAGCTTTATATAAAATGAAATTAACTTCAGACATAAAAATAAACAAAGTAGCAGATTTACAGACGTTTAAGGTGCCGTTTTTTTTAAATCCGTATAATAATTTAGTTATTCAATTAGATAAACGATTGTATCCAATAGATTATAGAAAATATGAAAATTCTGATTATTATAAAGAAAAAATAATTGTAAGGCTTAAAGAGAATGAAGAGTTTGTAGGCTTACCAGAAAAAAATACTTATAGTTTTAAAAATCATAGTTATTCAATTTCTTACAAGCTAATTAATAAAAATCTTTTAGAAATAGATATTGAGTCTAATGTATCTTCTGATTTGATTACTCCTAAAGATTATATTCAGTTTAAGAATTATGTAGAAAAAGTTCTAGATACAAGAGAGGTTCTAATTGCTTTTAAAAGTATAAACCAGATAGATTAAGGGTTAGTACCTTTTAAAAAAGAATAAAAAAGTCCGCTGTAAACTTACAGCGGACTTTTTATATAGTAAGATACTTTAATTTCTATCAATAACATTTCCAGAGCCTAAAGAAGTCTTATCTATGTCTGAAGGGTTTCCTTTATAATATATACTTCCAGACCCTACTATTGTAGCTTTAATCTTATTGTTAACGGTTACTGATACATCACCAGAGCCAGCAATACTAGCTTTTAAAGAACTTGTTTTTAAATCGTATGCTTTTATATTTCCTGACCCACCAATAGAACATTTTAAGTAGTCACTTTTTCCTTTTAGTTTAATGTTTCCAGAACCGCCAATAGAAGTTTTAACAGTATTAGCGTCTACACTGGCTATAATATTTCCGGAACCTCCTAAACCAAAAGAAATTACATCAGCCTTAATACGTTTTTTTGCAATTATATTTCCTGATCCTCCTAAAGCTACGGCTTCAATTTTTTCAAAAGGAATAGTTACTGTTAGCTTTTTTGTAGCTTTAATATTGGTGTTTTGTTTAAAGTGTACATTTAATTTTCCGTTTTTAACTTCAGTTTCAATATACTTTAAAATATTTTCCTCTCCTTCTAAGGTTACTTTACCTTCGGTTCCGTTAATTAAATAAACATCAAATGAGCCTCCAATGTTTACTTTGTCAAAAGAACCGATTTTTCTAATTTCTGTAGTAACGTTTCCGTTTCCTTTAATTTTTTTTGAATTCCACCAGCTTTGTGCTTGTGTTTGAAAGCTAAAAAAAAGAGATAATAATAAGATTGCTAATTTCTTCATTGTAATATAATTTGTAAGTTGGTTAATCATTTAATTTTAAAGAAACACCTCCGTATTTAGATTTTATGGTAATGGTAGAATTAGAATTTCCTTTACCAAAAGTTCCCTCGTAGTATTTTTTAGATGATTTATTAATGCTTTTAAACATGTTTACATAGTTTTCAGGATATCCAAATCCAGCATAACCTAAATCAACAGTAAAAGTAAAGTTGTTATTACTATTCGTGCCAAGTTTAATTCCAGCATAACTTCCATCAATAACAATACTTTCAAAGCCTTTTTTAATATTTCTAACTCTAACACTACCGTAATCAGTATTAATTTTTAAGTTTTTTCTAATAGTACCTATTTTTATGCTAGCATAATCAGAATTACCATTAACGTTTGAGGCATCATCTATAGAAATACTTCCATAATCACTATTAAAATCAATATCGGTTACAGTACCTATTTTCATGGTAGAATAATCGGCACTTACTTTTAAGTTCTCTGATTTTATAATAGCTAACTTAGAGTAGTCAACACTTAAGTTTCCTGATTTCATAAAGTTAATTTCAGAAGTACCACAATAATCTAAATTAATGTTATTAGTTCCATTTAATAATTGATCAATTTGTATTTTACCATAATCACAATTAATATTAGACTTACCTTCTAATTTATCTAGCTCAATGTTTCCGTATTTATTATTTAAATCAGCATTGTTGGTGATTGGCATTTTAACAAAGTAGTTAATTTTGTAGTTGGTGTTATTATTACCCCACCAAGACCAGCTTGATTTTGTTTTTTCAATAATGGTTCTGGCTTCTACTAAACTAGGTGTAGCTTCAAATTGAACATCAATTGCTTTTAACTTACGTTCAACGTTAGATAAGTCATTGCCCTTAACGGTTATTTTGACATTAATTTCTATCCTGTTTTCGTTCCAAGTAGCTACATTTATATTACCATATTTATTGTTAATGTATAAGGTTGCGTTTTTGTTAACCGAAAATGTTTTACGTATGTTTTTGCTTTTTTCGTGATTTTTATCATTAGCTACTAAAAGAGTAGGAATGAATAACAGTAGGAAAAGTATTTTATATAATTTCATCTTCTAATATTTCTAATTTTGCGGGGTTTTGTTGTAATTCTAATCGTAAAAGAAGTTTTTCTAATACATCTAATCGTTGTTGATAATTTTGTATCATTTCTCTGATGATTTGATGTTTATTATCTCTTTTAGATAGTTCTTTTACGAGCGTTTTGTATTGGTCTTCTAGCTCTTCAATTTCATTTAAAGAATCTTCAATAACTATTTCGGTTTCTAAATTCCTATATTGTTCAACTTCCTTTAATTCTTGATTTATAGTTGTAACAAAAAAGTTTTGAGCCTCTGCCATTTTGGGCGAAATATCAGCTAAGTCATAGGTGTTTTTTTGTTGATAACTACCAAGATAAAATCCTAAAAATAATACGATTGAAGCTGCTATGCTCATCCAAAAATAAGATGGTCTTTTAGCTCGTTTTGGCGATTCTAGTTTTCGTTGAAATCGATTTAAATGTCCTTGATGAGGCTCGAAAACATCAAAATCATTTTCTTTAAAAAACTGATGTAGTTTATCCTCCATATACTTGTGTTTTATTAGTATTAGCTGCTAATACTTGTTTTAATTTCTTTTTTGCTCTAGATACTGTTGTTCGCACATTTTCATTGGTGTAATTTAATATCTGAGCGATTTCATCATAATCATAACCTTCAACAAGGTTCAAGGTCAATACAATTCTGTAATTATCCTTTAAACTTTGCAAACAGCTTATAACTCTTTTAACTTCTAAAGAACTATAGTCTATCTCAATATCTTCTACTTCGTAGCTAGGAATCACATCCATTCGTACTTCATCATATCGAGTAACTTTCTTTAATTGGGTTAAACTTTTATTAATCACAATTCTTTTTAACCATGCACCAAAAGTAACCTCACCTTTAAAGCTATCTAACTTCATGAAAGCAGTTAAAAATGCTTCTTGGATTAAATCTTCTGCCTCAAACTCGTCTTTTAAGATACGATATGACGTATTATACATAGCTTTGTAATAGTTTTGATAAACCTGCATCTGAGCAGCATTATCGTTCTTTTTACAGCGTTCGATTAGTTGGTTAATATGTGTATGTTGAGACTCCAATAAAATCATTCTACACTAGAGACAATTTAACTTTAAAATTGTGACAGTTTATATCAATAAAAGTAAAATATTTTTTATAGTTTTAAATTTTATATTGATATTTTGTTGATAATTAAAGTGTTGTGTGTTTTGTTTTTTGTTAGGGATCGGAAGATTAAGACAAGTGAAAAAATGAATCAAAATATGTATATTTGACACAATGGTGAATAGTGTTAAAATTATTGAATGTCCAAGGGACGCAATGCAAGGAATTAAAAGTCATTTTATTCCTACAGAGGCAAAGGCTAAGTATATTAATTCACTGTTAAAAGTAGGGTTTGACACTATTGATTTTGGAAGTTTTGTATCACCAAAGGCAATTCCGCAAATGAGAGATACAGCTGAAGTTTTATCGATGTTAGATTTATCTACTACTACAAGTAAACTTTTAGCAATTGTAGCAAATGTTCGAGGAGCAAATGATGCTTCACAATTTGAAGAAATAGATTATTTAGGATACCCTTTTTCAATATCAGAAAACTTTCAAATGCGGAACACGCACAAAACAATTGATCAATCTATAGATACCCTAAAAGAGGTATTAGCCATTGCTAATCGAACAAATAAAGAGGTCGTAGCTTATTTGTCAATGGGATTTGGAAATCCGTATGGAGATCCTTGGAGTGTTGAGATAGTTGGAGAATGGACCGAAAAACTTTCGTCGTTTGGTGTTAAAATATTATCTTTGTCAGATACAATTGGAAGCTCAACACCTGAAGATATAGATTATTTATTCTCAAATCTAATACCAAGTTACCCTCAAATAGAATTTGGAGCTCATTTACATACTACACCAATTAAGTGGCACGAAAAAGTTGATAGTGCATTTAAGGCAGGTTGTCGACGTTTTGATGGAGCTATTAAAGGGTATGGGGGGTGTCCAATGGCTAAAGATGATTTAACAGGTAATATGCCTACGGAGAAATTGTTATCTTACTTTACATCAAATAAAGTAATAACTAATATAAAACCAATGAGTTTTGAAAGTGCATATAATAAAGCCCTAGAAGTTTTTTAAAAAAATGATGAAATTAAATATTGTTTTTCTTTTTTTCTTTATTTCAGCTTTTTCTCAATCTGTTGATAGTGAAAGAATAGGAGTATGGGACGTGAAAGGCAATAAAATAATTAAAAATCATTCTGTAAGTGATGAATTAGCTTCTTATTATTGGAGTGAGTTTAATAGAATTTTTCCAAAAGAGCTCACTCAAAAATATATAAAGCGTATTGTTTTAATGACAGATGGGGTTGATGAAAAAACAGGTGCTTTAGTAGCTTTGAGTTCAAAAAATGATAAATGGCAATTAGAAATTGATATTAGAGATGTAAACTTTGAAACTAAAGATAAAAGAAGATTACACGAGTCTGTTTATACCTTAGTTCATGAGTTTGGACATTTGTTAACACTTAATAGAACTCAAATAAGGCCAACGAATAAAAGAAAGCAAGAAGAAGGAGAGTTATATTTAACTCATGAGGGAGAGGCTTATAAAGATAGTTATATTAACAGGTTTGTTAATATTTTTTGGAAAGGAGCCCTTTTAAACCGTTGGGATGTTATTCAACGAAAATACTGTTATACAGAGGCAAATTGTGTAGAAAAACTATATGATTTATATTTAAATAACAGAACAGAATTTCTTACAGACTATGCAGCAGAAAGTCCAGAAGAAGACATCGTAGAAAGCTGGACAGCTTTTGTGTTAAGGCCTAAAATAAAGAAGCCTAGAACTATAGCACATAAAAAAATAAATTTCTTTTATCAATTCCCTGAATTGGTAGAATACAGAAAAATGATTAGGCAAAACACACGTCAATATCTTCACTAAATTTGTAAATTTGATTTCTTTATCAAAGTAAAATCAAATGAAACAAGTTAGAATTCTTATAGTATTTCCCATAATCTTATTGTTTATAGTTAGTTGTAATTTAAATAAAAAAACAGCTAATGCTTCTACAAACAAATATCAGTTTACAAAAGATGCCGATAAAACGTACTTTACAATACTTCAGTTAAATGATGTTTATGAAATAGCGCCAATACAAGGAGATAAATATGGCGGAATGGCACGGGTGGAAACCGTACACCAAGACTTACTTAAAGAAAATGAACAAACAATGTTAGTGTTGGCAGGAGATTTTTTATCACCTTCTTTGCTTGGAACAATGAAGTATAATGGAGAACGAGTAAGAGGAAAACAAATGGTAGAAGTTATGAATGCTATGAATTTTGATTTAGTTGCTTTTGGTAATCATGAATTCGATTTAAGTTACACACACTTACAAGCGAGATTAAACGAGAGTAAATTTGAATGGATTTCTGCTAATGTTTTGCATAACATAGATGGTAAACACTCGTATTTTCATAAAATAATTGATGGAAAAAAACATAGTTTAAAAGATTCTTATATAAAAGAATTTGTAAATCCAGATGGTACAAAATTAAAGGTAGGTTTTATAAGTGTTTGTATACCTTCCAACCCTAAGAGTTATGTATATTATGGAGATATGTACGAAGAAATAAAGCGGGCATATAATGAGATTAAAGATAATGTTGATATAGTTATTGGGTTAACCCATGCTTCGCTAACTCAAGACAAAGAAATAGCAAAAATATTACCTAATGTGCCTTTAATAATGGGTGGACATGAGCATACCAATAGTTACGATAAAGTAGGAGAGGTAGTAATTACCAAAGCAGATGCAAATGCTAAAACGGTCTATATTCATAGATTTGAATATGACCCAGCAACTAAGAAAACTCAATTTAAGTCAGAGTTAAAAGAGATTAACGATTCGATAATTTCAAATAAAAAAGTAAAAGCTGTAGTTGATAAATGGCAGGTTGTTTTACAAAGTAAAATTCAAGAAGTAGTTTCTAACCCTTATGAAGTTATATATACAGCTAAAGAACCTCTTGATGCAAGAGAAAGTACTATTAGAAGTGTTCAAACAAATATGGGTAAGATTATAGCTGAGTCTATGAGTTTAGCATACAATAACGAAGTTGACTGTGCATTAGTAAACGGAGGTTCTGTTAGGATAGATGATGTACTAGCAGGAGATATAAATGCCGTTGATATTTTCAGAGTTTTGCCTTATGGAGGTGAAGTTTTAAAAGTAGAAATCAAAGGAAGTCTATTAAAAGAAGTGTTGGACTTTGGAGAAGCTGCTTCAGGAACAGGTGCCTACTTACAACGATTTAATGCTAAGAAAGAAAACGGAAAATGGATTCTTAAAAAAGGAAAACTTCAAGAAGATAAAAACTATACAGTTGCTTTTTCAGATTATTTATTAAGAGGTCTTGATATACCTATACTTTCAAATAAAAGTAAAGATGTAATGCATATTTATAAACCAAAAAAAGATGAAATGGCTTATGATATTCGTAAAGCAGTTGTAAACCTTTTTGAAAAAAATAAATAGATTGATTTTACTTCATGTGTAACTAAGTAAAATATGTTAAAAATTATTTAAAATAAGTCTTAATAAGATTTGGTGAAATAAATTTCTTACATAAATTTGCCAGTAAATTTAATTAAAACTTAATCTAAATAAAATGAAAAGAGTATTTCTTTCAATGTTAGCTATATCAGCTCTAGTATTTACATCTTGTTCAGACGATAATGATAATGATGTAAAACCACCAGTGGAAGCTCCAGCTACTTATGCGTTTACTGGTAAAGACGGTAAGTCAAATGTAAGTTTTACTGGGCAAGAAGCACGTTTAGTAATGGCGTCAGAATTAAAGTCCGCTTTAGGAACCAATACAAAAACAGAAGCTCAATTAATAGAAATGTTTAAAGATGGAAAAGGATTTGCAGGTACTGTACCATCTAATAATAAATCTGTAAATGAGAGTGGTAAAAAATTAAGAGGAACAGTTGCATCTGCAACAAACTCTAACGTAGATGCTGTTGAAACAGATGAGTTAAGGCTAAAAATGGATGGATGGATTAAAGATCATGCAACAGAGGTATATGCTAATTGGAATACAGATGCTGCTGCTGGTACAGCAGGAAAATTAACTACAGGTAGTAGAACAGTTTATGTGAGTGCTAAAGGAGTTGAGTATAATCAAGCAGTAGCTAAAACATTAATAGGTTCTGTGATTGCAGATCAAATGATAAACAAGTATGTTTCTCAAAAATTTATTGATGATAATAAAGCAGATCATGAAGCAGGAAAACCATACAAAGGAGATGATACCAAAAATTATACAGCTTTACAACATGGTTGGGATGAAGCTTATGGGTATTTATTTGGTTTAGAAGAAGATCCTGCAAAACCAGTTAATTCTTTAGACGACAGAAAAGGCTTCCTAAACTCATATATTAAAAGTGTTGATAATGATAGTAAGTTTAAAGGAATTTTTGATGATGTTTATAATGCATTCAAATTAGGAAGAGCAGCAGTAGATGCTAATGATTATGAATTAGCAAGCAAGCAAGCTGAAACTATTAGAGCATCAGTATCTAAAGTAATAGGGGTTATGGCTGCACATTACCTATTAAAAGGAAAAGGAGCTAAAGATGCAAATAGTTTACATGCATTATCAGAAGCATACGGTTTTTTACAATCTTTAAGATTTGTTGAAATTAATGGACAACAAGTTGAAAAAAACCAAATAGCAGGAACTATCGCAATGTTAGAAGCTGATAATGGTTTATGGTCTATTACAGACGATCAATTGGACCAAATTGCATCTAGATTAGGAACCTATTTTGGATTCACAACAGAAGATGTAGTTAGTTTAAATGATTAAAACCATTAAATTAAGATAAATTAAAATAGCCATGTATAGTTACATGGCTATTTTTTTTTATTTTTGCGTGTTTATTTAGATTAATAAAAAATTAATTAAGACAAAATGAAAAAAATCGTATACATATGTGTACTTTCTTTAATCGTTGCATGTAGCTCAAGTAGTAGCGATAATCCTAGTACATCAAACCCAGATGATTTTAATAGAAAAGAGATGTTGACTTTTTGGGCTGATCAAATGATTATTCCAGGATACAATGATTTTGTAGAGAAAACACAATTATTAAACGAAGCAATAAATAAATTTACAACAACAGTAAGCACAGCTAATTTAGTTGAAGCAAGAACTGCTTGGAAAAATGCTTACGTAACTTGGCAAAAAGTTTCTTTATATCAAGTAGGTAAGGCTCAAGAGATAAACATGGTTGGTTATATGAACACAATACCAACTAACGCTACTCAATTAGATGATTATGCTAAGTCAGGGACTTATAACCTAGAGTCACCTAATTTAATAAGTGTACAAGGTTTTCCAGCTTTAGACTATTTACTTAACGGGAAAGGGACTGATGAGGAAACTGTAACTTTTTACACAACAGCAGAAAATGCAGCTAAGTATAAACAATACTTAAAAGATGTAAGCAACAGAGTTTATAATTTATCCAAAGAAGTTAAGGATGATTGGAACGGAGGTTACAAGCAAACTTTTATTGAAAATGATGGATATTCAATATCAAGTAGTGTAGATAAATTAGTAAACTTTTATGTTGTAGCTTTTTTTGAAAAACAATTAAGAGACCCTAAAATAGCTAATCCATCAGGAGCAAGAACAGGTATACCAGATGTAACCTTGGTTGAAGGATTTTATAAAAAAGACATTTCTAAAGAATTATTTATAACCGCATTAACAGCTACAAAAAACTTTTATAAAGGAATAGGTTATAATGGAAATAACGGTAAAAGTTTACAGCAATATCTTGAATTTCTAAAAAGAAAAGATTTAGCAGATTTAATAAACACAAACTTTACAAATTTAGAAGATAAGGCAAGTTTATTAAAAGATGATTTTACAGATCAAATTCAAAATGACAAAAACGTGTTTTTAAATACTTATGAGGCTATGCAAACAGTATTAAAAAACTTTAAACCAGATATGATGAGTGCTATGAGTATTAAAAATACTTCGAGCGACGCTGATAATGATTAATACATTACAAAAATATTTCAAAAAAAATACGGAAGCTGCTCCACTTGCAGTATTTCGTATTTTTTTTGGTTTTATGATGTTTTGTAGCATACTACGTTTTTGGTTAAACGGATGGATAGAAGAACAGTATATAAAACCAAAATTTTTCTTTTCATACTACGGATTCGAGTATATAAAACCATTTGGTAACTACACTTATTTATTATTTTTAATTTGTGCAATAGCTGCACTATTTATAATGTTAGGTTATAAGTATAGAGCAGCAGCAATTACTTTTTTTTTAAGCTTTACCTACATAGAATTAATGGATAAAAGCTATTATTTAAACCATTATTACTTTGTAAGTTTAGTAGCATTTATTCTAATTTTTTTACCAGCAAATGCTTATTTTTCTGTAGATGCAAAACAAAACGAGAAAATAGCCTATCAAAAAATACCTAATTGGACTATAGATGCTATAAAGTTACTATTAGGTATTGTATATTTTTATGCAGGATTAGCAAAACTAAATTCTGATTGGTTGTTTAGAGCATCACCATTAAATATATGGTTACCTGTACAAAACAATTTACCGTTAGTAGGTTTTTTAATGGTTAAAACATGGTTTCACTTTGCTATGAGTTGGGCAGGAGCTATATACGATTTAACAATACCTTTCTTATTATTAAATAAACGAACACGCACAATAGCGTTTATTGCAGTAATTATATTTCATGTATTTACAAGAATATTATTTTCAATAGGAATGTTTCCTTATATAATGATTGTCTCAACCATTATATTTTTCAATCCAAAGCTACATCATAAAATACTAAATACCATAGCAGCCATATTTAGAATTTCTAAGGATTATTTCGATCAAGGAAAAACCTTAGTAACTACTCAAAAACTAACATTAACAAGAAAATTTTTAATACTATTTTTTGTACTGCAAATAATTATTCCTTTTAGGTATTTGTTGTACCCCGGAGAGTTATTTTGGACTGAAGAAGGATACCGTTTTTCTTGGCGTGTCATGTTAACAGAAAAAGCAGGCTATGCAGAGTTTAAAATAATTGATGAAGAAACAAAAAAGCAAGTATATATTGATAATAGCGATTATTTAACAACATTACAAGAAAAACAAATGAGTTTTCAATCAGATTTTATACTTGAATTTGCTCATTTTTTAGGAGACACCTACAAGAAAAAAGGAATGAAAAACCCTAAAGTGTATGTAGATAGTTATGTAACATTAAACGGTCGACTTAGCACACAATTTATAGATCCAAAAGTAGATTTATATCAACAAAAAGAAAGTTTTAAACATAAAAATTGGATTATACCATTTAATCATGAAATCAAAATTAAAGGCCTGTAGCATTATTTTTACCTTATTTTTAGCTGTGCAAACAGTAGTAGCACAATATACCATTTCAGGAAAAATAATTGATGAAAAAGGAAACCCTATTAATAATGTTGAAGTTTTTGATGCTTCAGGCGGAAAGTTAGCAATATCAGATGCTCAAGGAAATTATAAAACCCAACCATTGCAATCAGGAAACTATTCATTGGTATTCTTTTCTTACAATTTCGAAATAAAAGAACATGCACTAACTATTACAAATAAAAATATTGTAGAAAACATAACACTTTTAAAGTTAGATGAAGAATTATCAGAAGTAATTATCAATCAAAGACTAAGAAAAGTATTTAGTTTAAAAAGATTAAAAGCAGTAGAAGGAACTGCCATTTACGAAGGAAAAAAAACAGAGGTAGTTTTATTAGACCAAACAGTAGGAAACAAAGCAGCGAATAACGCACGCCAAATATATAGTCAAGTAGTAGGACTCAATATTTACGAAAATGATGATGCAGGATTACAGTTAAATATTGGAGGTAGAGGTTTGGATCCTAACAGAACATCAAACTTTAATACACGACAAAATGGTTACGACATTAGTGCAGATGTATTAGGATATCCAGAAAGCTATTATACACCTCCAGCAGAGGCCTTGCAAGAAATACAAATTGTTAGAGGAGCTGCATCATTACAATACGGAACACAATTTGGAGGCTTATTAAATTTTAAATTTAATGAACCTAATAAGAGTAAAGAATTTGAGTTCATAACAAGACAATCTACAGGATCTTTCGGTCTTTTCAATTCTTTTAACAGTGTTGGAGGTGCAGTTGATAAAACAGGTTATTACGGTTACATAAATTATAAACGAGGAGATGGTTTTAGACCAAATTCAGAATTTAATTCAATAAATATTTATGGTCATGTAAATCATAAACTATCAGAAAAAACAACTTTAACAGTAGAGGCAACATATTTAAATTATTTAGCTAAACAAGCTGGAGGGTTAAATGATAGAATGTTTAATGAAGATCCTTTTCAAAGTAACAGATCAAGAAATTGGTTTCGTGTAAACTGGAATTTGTGGACGGTAAAACTAGACCATAATTTTACAGAAGACACGCGCCTAAGTGTTAACTTATTTGGGTTAAATGCTTCGAGAAAAACCATAGGGTTTAGAGGAAATTATAAATCAAGTAATGTAAGCCCTATAACATATGTAGATGAACCTTTTGCAGATGGAAATTATGCTACGAGAGATTTAATTAACGGGCAATATAAAAACTGGGGAACAGAAATTCGCTTTTTATCAAACTATGACTTTAGAGGGCAAAAGAATACTTATTTACTAGGTGTAAAATATTACAAAGCAAATAATTCAGAAGAACAAGGAGCAGGATCTAATGGTGTAGATGCAAACTTTACATTTGCAGATGTAGATGCCTATGCCTCATCTAATTTTAAATTTCCCAATACGAACGTAGCATTATTTGGAGAACATATTTTTAAACTATCAGATAAATTTTCAATAACTCCTGGATTTAGATTAGAATACATAAAAACAGGAAGTAACGGAGATTATAAAACAGTATTGTGGAATAATGAAGATCTACAAAACGGAGTGCCGTTACCTAACGGAATTAATACGTTTAGAGACGATAGAACAAAAGAAAGAAGCTTTGCTTTATTGGGTATTGGTGCAAGTTATAAACCCTCGACAAAGTTAGAAATTTATGCAAATGCTTCTCAAAACTACCGTTCAGTAACCTTTAATGACATCCGTACGGTAAGTCCTACTTTTAAAGTAGATGAAAACATAGATGATGAAGAAGGAGGCACAGCAGATATTGGAATAAGAGGAAAAATTAAAAACATAGTAACCTACGACCTAAGCGGATTTGGACTATTTTACAACAAAAGAATCGGAATTTTTTGGGTAAGTAGCGGACCCGATGCAGGAGACAGGTTAAGAACTAATGTAGGAGACGCTTTTATTTATGGTTTTGAAGGTTTTACAGATGTTAGTTTGGCAAATGTATTTAAGTTGCCATCAAACTACGTGCTAAATACCTATGTAAACCTAGCGTTAACACAATCAGAATATACAGATTCATTAGAAAAATCAGTAATAGGAAATCAAGTAGAGTTTATACCGAACCTAAACTTAAAAACAGGAGTGAAGTTTGGATATAAAAACTTTTTAAGTAGCTTACAGTTAACGCATTTGTCTGAGCAACAAACAGATGCTACACATGCAACAGTAGATAGCACACATCCTAGTTACGGAACAATAGGTCCTATACCAGCATATACAATTGTAGATGCTTCTTTTTCATATTCGTATAAAAAATGGAAGCTAGAAACAGGAGTTAACAACCTGTTAGACGAAAAATACTTTACACGTAGGGCAACAGGATATCCTGGACCAGGTATTATACCATCATCTCCTAGAAACTGGTATGTAACATTACAGTTCAAGATTTAAAATAAAGGGAGAAGCTTCGGTTTCTCCCTTTTTTAGTTACATGGTATTAATATAACGGCTTTATCGTGTTAATAAAGGCTTTCGAAAACTATTAATAATATTTGCTTTGCTAGCGGAAGAACTAGGAGTTTTATAGAGGAGTATTTATCTAGATACTCCTCTATAAATTATTAACAAACTATTTTTTCTTTTCTTTTTATAATTGTAAATTTAGCCAATAACCAAATTAAAATTATAAAAACATGGGAAACCCAGTAAACGTTAACGGAGTTACATTAACATTAAAAGACTTTAGAAAATTTGACACTAATATTAGTGTTGATAATGTACCAAAAGGACCTTTAGTTAACATGTCAGGTCTTGAAGGTAGTACAAGTAACCCTTTTACTGTAACGGTTTTAGCATACTTACCAGATAACCCTTTGAAGCCAATTGAAAATACCACTGGTTTACAACTACAAGGAAATGAAATCTATTTAAACTATTATGGAATTATTCCAGTTCAAATCCCAAATAAAGAAGGAGGGTATAATATGGTAAGTTGTAGAGATTTTAGAGTAGATTTTAATTGTGATCAAGTGGCCAGTCAATATGATTTATATTATATAGAATATACTTATGAATTGGGAGAAGGAACTGAATTAGCGGACATGATTCTTGTTAGGAATAACAATACTAATCCAGTTTTGAAAGATGTGAATGAGGGACCTATCACAGATAGAGGAACAGTTACAGCACCAGCAGAAACAGAACCACCAACAGAATTTTAATTTTGAGCAAATTAAGTTCTGTCATAGGAATAATAACTCTGTTTTTCTTTCAGGTTAATGAAGGGCCTAAAAAGAAAAACAAGGTTTTTATTGAGAGAGGTCATACTATATGCCAAAAATATAAGAATGAAACTTTTTGCAAGGCCTTAAGTTTTTATAAAGAAAAACAATATGATTCCTGTTATGCTTATAGTAGTAAAGCTTTGTTATTGACAAATAAAGCCGAAGAGATTGCTTATATTAATTTTATGCAAGCCTATAGTGCTTATAAAAAAGGTTTTTATAAAAAAGCATTACAAAGTTTACATTCAATAACAAATGAAGAGGAGAATATTTTAGAAAAACAAGTCTTATTAGGAAGTGTATACTTAAGTTTAAAAGAGTATAATAAATCAATAGTTCACTATCAAAAAGCTTTAGAGAAAAAACCAGAGCCTTTTAGGAAAAAGAACATTTACCATAATTTAGGAGTTAATTTCTTACAAAAAAGAGCTTTTGGAAAAGCTAACGAATATTTTTTGAAAGAAGTTTCTCTAATAAAGAAGAAAGATACTGCGGCAATAATTAGAGCCAAAATAGATTTAGCAAACCTATACTATAATCAATATTTAGATGATAAGGCAATTCCTTTATTTCAAGAGGCTTATGATTTGTCCAAATTGTATTCAGATTTTAATCTTAAACAAATATCCGTGAGAAACATGGCGGTTGTGGAGAAGAATAGAAAAAACTACCAAAAAAGTATAGAGTATTATATGGAATATGGTAATTGGAAAGACTCTATTTGGAACCGCGATAAAATTTGGGAGCTTACAGAAAAAGACAAACAATTAGCCGTAGCTCAAAAGCAACAAGAAATCGTTTTACAAGAAGAACAGCTAAAACGTCAAGCGGTAGTGCAAAAGAGTTTAGTAATTGGAGCTTCAGGATTATTAGTTTTTCTCGGGTTTTTAGGCTATTTTTATAGAGAGTTAAAAAGTAAAAATAGGTTTATTACCCAACAAAAGGAAGAGTTAAACGTAGCTAACAAAACGAAAGACTATTTGTTTTCTGTAGTATCTCACGATTTACGTTCACCAATAAATACAATTAAACGACAACACGAAAAGTTAAAACGACAGTTAAAAAACAAAGAATACGATGCGGTAAGTGAAACGACCAACAACGCTATTGCGTTAACTGAAAGCACGAGTCATTTATTAAACAACGTATTGCATTGGTCGTTAGAGCAAAACAATCAGTTATCGTTTAAAGCAGAAGAATATCCTTTAAAACCGTTGGTAGAACAGGCTGTTTATAACTTTGAAGAAATTGCAGAAGCTAAAAACATTGCACTAACGACAAAGTTAGAAGCTACTATTTTGGTAAAAGCAGACAAAGAGTCCTTAAAAATAGTATTGAGAAATTTGTTAGATAATGCACTAAAATACACAGGAGAAAACGGCAAGATTGAAGTAAAAACCTATAACGACTCTGAAGAATTTAGTGTAATTAAGATTAAAGACACAGGTTTTGGAATTTCAGAAGAAAAACTAGCAAAAATAAAAGGATTAGAAGACTTAAGTATTGACAAAATTAACAGATCTGAGGGCGTAGGGCTAGGTATGTTACTATGTCAAACACTTATTAAAAAGAATAATGGAAAATTACTCATAGATAGTGAGTTGGAAGTGGGGACAACTATACGAATTTTGTTACCCAACGCAAGCGCATAAATTATGAAAAAACTACAATTACTATTGCTAGAAGACTTAGAAGAAGAAGCTTTAGAACTTTCTTCTTTTTTAGAAGATAATGACTACGAAGTATCATTAGCAAAAAATGCGGTAGAAGCAGAAAAGCTAATTAGAAATCGCTTTTTTGATGTTATTATTTTAGACATCATGATAAACGGAAGACCAGACGGAATTTCGTTAGCACACCGTTTGAATAAAGAAGGAATTAATGTGCCTTTTTTATTCCTAACAAGTATGCAAGGAAGAGAAATTTTTGATGAAGCAAAACTAACCAATCCGTTAGTGTATCTTCTAAAACCATATAACAAACTAGAATTGTTATTTTCTTTAGAATTGGCAATTGAGTCGTGTTATCAACAAAACAACAGTATTAGTTTAGCATCAAACAATGGTGTAATAAGTCCGTCTTTTTTATTTATAAAGAAGAAAAGAAGCGTGGTTAAAGTAGATGTAGCTGCTATTAATTATGTAGAAGTAAAGGAAAAATACTGTAGTATAATTTGCGACTCAGGAAATTATCTAATAAAGTTATCGCTAACCAAGCTAAAAGACATGCTATCTAATCCAGATTTTAGACAAGTACATAGAAATTACTTAGTTAACGTAAAGAAAATCAAAGAAATTTACTTTGAAGATAATCTTATTGTCTTAGATAATGATGAAAAAATACTCTTTAGTGAGCGTTACAAAACAGCATTTATAAAAGACAATACAATTTTTAGGTAGTTATACCACTTTAGAAACTAAACTTATAACAAAGCCAAAGCCATTTTCAATATTAGAAATAGCTTTGGCTTTTTCATTATTACTAATAGTAGCATCATCAATAAGTTTAAGTGTTTTTATGGCGTTTGCATTGGTAATTTTACTTTCCTTAATAAAAGCATCCACTTCGCTAAGCTTTAGGTTTGTTAAACTAGCCAATTGTTTGTTAAACTCAGCATCAGTTTGTGAAGCAGCTTCTTTAGCTATATTGTTCCAGTCTATAGAGTTCATAATCGTTATTTTTCAGAAATTACTTTTTCAATGGTTATCAATTTATTTAGGGCACTTCCAGTTTTATCAATACTCTGATTAATGGTGTTTTCAACCTTTTTTATATTAATTTTATCACCTGTAAGTTGATCTATTGCCGACAAAGCGTCACTTTCTGTAGTTTTTATGTTTACAGCAGAGTTAATTAAGTTTTGAAGCGAAGTAGTAGCTTTACTATAATCGCTATAATTAGAGTTTAGTTGGTTTAAAATATCTTGTCTTTGTAAATCTAATACACTTTGAAGCGAATCTTTTTTATGATTAATAATAGGAACAATACTATTTAGAATATTAGGTAATTCTTTTTTATAATCTAAAGAATCTGGTAATAAACCCTCAAACTTTTTTAATAGCGTAGGGGTGTACTTATTTTCAATAAATAAATTGATTTTTTCTTTTCGCTCATCAAAAAGTTTATTGACTAAAGCTACATTTAGTTGATGCATATTATCAGCTTCTTTAATAACTTCTTTAGTAAGTGTTACAGTAGAGCTTGGAATACTGGCGCAGGAAAAAAGAAAAAAAGAAAAAACAGATGCATAAAAGTATTTCATAAGTATAGTTAGTTTATAATAAAAAAGAGGTTACTACAGTATTGAGCTAAGTTTGGTTAGTATGTTGTAAGCTCTATTATAATCACTTAACAGTGCAACCTCTTTTATTTTTAGTAATAGTTATTTATTGGGTTTAGGTACAATAAAAATAGATTTAACCCTATCTATAATGCCTTGTAATATGCTAAAAATAGCTTCTGAAGAAAACCCACCAATCAGTGCTAAAACACCTTTATTAAAAAGGTTGATGTCTTCAGGGCTTTTAGTGTAAAATGAAATAATTTCCGACATAATTAGTCCAGCAATAATACCAAGTACTATCTGTGCTAAATAAGAAATAGACTCTTCAGAAACCATGGTTGATTCTCTAATAGAATCGCTAACTCTTTTCAATAAATAAAAAATAACTCCTAAACCAGCAACAGATGCTAAGTAGGAGAGGTTTAAAAGGAGTGGTAATCCAGAGTTATTCATTAAACCTTTATTTAATGAGTTATTATTTACATCAGGAGAAAGTGCAGTAATAATAAATAAAACCAAAAAGAAAAGAGCTAAAAAAATAAGGTTCCTTACCACAGGAAGCTTGCTAAAAATCGATTTGTTTTGTCCTTCTTCACACAGTGCTTTAGTGTATTCTATCGATTTTGGCGTTGCAGGAGCAATGTTTTTAACAAGAATATTATGCGCATTTATCAAGTCGTTTAAACCCTTACTTTCAATGAGAGAATTGACTTCTGTATTAATAGTAATCCCATTGTAAATAGCATACGATAGCATGTTGTTAATTTCAGTAATTAATTCTTTAAATACCTTAGGATAAACATCGGTAGTGTTAACTACTTTCTTGGTATCTTTTATGAGGGTACTGTTCTCCATTAGTTGTAGGTTTATGAATAGGAATAGGGTAAACACATACTAAAATTAAGAATGATATAGAAAAGAATGAGCAGAGAAACCTTGAGCGTATAAAAGTTGATTATTAGCGTTATTGATAGAAGGGTAAAGCAATAAACAAAAGATAAAATATAAAGCGATTTACTTAACTTAAAATTAAAGGTAGTTTTTGCATTATTTGTAGTATATTTGCATGCAATTAATTAACAACACACTAAATTGATTGCATATGCAAGCTCATCAAGCTAAAATATTAGGAGAAGGATTAACGTACGACGACGTTTTATTAGTTCCTGCCTACTCAGAAGTACTTCCAAGGGAAGTTTCAATCCAAACAAAATTTACAAGAAACATAACAATCAATGTTCCAATAGTATCAGCAGCTATGGATACGGTAACCGAATCTGCTATGGCAATTGCTATTGCAAGAGAAGGAGGAATAGGAGTGTTACATAAAAATATGACAATTGAGCAACAAGCTCAAGAAGTTCGTAAAGTAAAACGCGCAGAAAGCGGAATGATAATCGATCCGATTACTTTGTCGTTAAGTGCAATCGTTTTAGATGCTAAACAAGCAATGCGTGAGCATAAAATTGGAGGTATTCCAATTGTTGATGAAGCAGGAAAATTAGTAGGAATTGTAACGAATCGTGATTTGCGTTTCGAAAAAAATAACGAGCGTCCTATTGTTGAAGTTATGACCTCTGAAAACTTAGTAACTGTTGCAGAAGGAACTTCTTTAAAAGATGCTGAAGTTATCTTACAAGAAAACAAAATAGAAAAGTTACCTGTTGTTAATGACGATGATAAGCTAGTAGGATTAATTACTTTTAGAGATATTACAAAGCTTACACAAAAACCAATAGCTAATAAAGACTCATATGGACGTTTACGTGTAGCTGCAGCATTAGGTGTAACGCATGATGCAGTTGATAGAGCAGAAGCCTTAGTAAATGCAGGGGTAGATGCTGTGATTATTGATACAGCTCACGGACATACCAAAGGAGTGGTTTCTGTATTAAAAGAAGTAAAAGCTAAATTCCCTGAATTAGATGTTGTTGTAGGGAACATTGCAACACCAGAAGCAGCTAAATATTTAGTAGAAGCTGGAGCAGATGCAGTAAAAGTAGGAATAGGACCAGGATCTATTTGTACAACTCGTGTAGTTGCAGGTGTAGGATTCCCACAATTTTCAGCAGTATTAGAAGTAGCAGCTGCTATTAAAGGAAGTGGAGTTCCTGTAATTGCTGATGGAGGTATTCGTTATACAGGTGATATTCCAAAAGCTGTTGCGGCTGGAGCAGACTGTGTAATGTTAGGATCATTGTTAGCAGGAACCAAAGAATCTCCGGGAGAAACTATTATTTACGAAGGAAGAAAATTCAAATCGTATCGTGGAATGGGATCTGTTGAAGCAATGAAACAAGGATCAAAAGACCGTTACTTCCAAGATGTAGAGGATGATATTAAAAAGTTAGTTCCAGAAGGAATTGTAGGACGTGTTGCTTACAAAGGTGAATTACAAGAAAGCATTCACCAGTTTGTAGGTGGGTTACGCGCAGGTATGGGATACTGTGGAGCAAAAGACATTGAAACACTAAAAAACACAGGAAAATTTATCCGTATTACTGCAAGTGGGATTAATGAAAGCCACCCACACGATGTTGCTATTACTAAAGAAGCACCTAACTATAGTAGACGATAAACTATAAAGAAACTATAAAACAAAAACGCTGTTAGTAATTAAACTAACAGCGTTTTTGTTTACAACATTTTTTCTTCTTTATTAACTAATGTAAAAAGGGCACTTTTAAACTCCTAACAAATGTAAAAGCACTTTTTATAAATAATGAGAATTAAAATCAATATAATAAATAATGAATCATAGCTTTGTAAGTAACAAAGAAAAGAAACTACTAATAAGTTAAATAAAACGAAAGAGCAGGATGAGCGACAAAATTTTAACTTGGAAAGACGTAATTAATTTTGCAGTTAATGGTAATCCAACACCTGATAAAAGAGTGGAAAAAACAGCAACAGAATGGCAAGAACTTTTAACTACTGAACAGTTTAGAGTTACCAGACAAAAAGGAACAGAAAGACCAAATTCAGGAGCATTGTGTAGTGTTTATGATGCTGGTAAGTATAAATGTGTATGTTGTGGTACACCTTTGTTCGATTCAACGATTAAATTTAGTTCAGGTACCGGTTGGCCCAGTTTTACACAACCTATCAAAGAGAATGCTATTCAATATGAAAAAGATACTACCTTTGGTATGGTTCGCGTAGAAGTGATGTGTAATACTTGTGATGCGCATTTGGGGCATGTATTCCCTGACGGACCAGAACCTAGCGGATTACGTTATTGCATTAACTCAGTATCAATGATTTTAGATACTGAATAAAAGAAAGTATATAAATGACAAATAATAAATTAGAACTAATTACCGTTGGTGGCGGTTGCTTTTGGTGCGTAGAAGCTATTTTAAATCAAATAAAAGGAGTAGAAGAAGTGGTATCTGGTTATATGGGAGGAACCGTACCAGGAACACCAACTTATAGAGAAATTTGTTCAGGTTTAACAGGACACGCAGAAGTAGTACAAGCAACATTTAATCCTGAAATTATAAGTTATGAAGAGTTGTTGGTAATGTTTATGACAAGTCATGACCCAACAACTTTAAATAGGCAAGGAGCTGATGTAGGAACACAATACCGTTCAGTAATTTTTTATCAGAATGAAGAGCAACAACAAACTGCTGAAAAAGTAGTAGAAAAATTATCTCCGCATTATGAAGATGAAATTGTAACAGAAATAACTCCATTAACTACATTTCATGCTGCGGAAGAGTATCATCAAAATTATTATGAAAACAACAAAGAACAAATGTATTGTGCTGCAGTAATTTCACCCAAGCTATCTAAACTTAGAAAAATGTACGCAAACAAACTAAAAGAACAATAGAACGTGTTGAAATTCAATATACAAAATACCTTTACTAAAGAATTACCAGCAGACCCAATTCAAGAAAATACTCGAAGACAGGTTACAGAAGCTTGTTTTTCGTATGTAACACCTAAAAAAACATCCAATCCAAAAATAATTCATGTTTCGGATGAAATGGCAAATGAGTTAGGACTTTCAGAAATAGCAATAGCTTCAGAAGAATTTAAGAATGTTTTTACAGGGAATGATGTATATAAAAACACACAACCGTATGCGATGTGCTACGGCGGACATCAATTTGGACATTGGGCAGGACAATTAGGAGACGGCAGAGCAATTAATTTGTTTGAAACAGTCTATGATAATAAAAAATGGGCTTTGCAGTTAAAAGGAGCTGGAGAAACACCGTATTCACGTACTGCGGATGGACTAGCAGTGTTACGTTCCTCTATTCGTGAGTATTTGTGTAGTGAAGCCATGTATCATTTAGGAGTTCCTACAACAAGAGTTCTCTCCTTAGCTTTGTCTGGAGATGAAGTATTAAGAGATGTAATGTACGACGGAAACACTGCGTATGAAAAAGGAGCCATTGTATGTAGAACAGCTGAGTCTTTTTTACGTTTTGGTAGTTACCAAATATTTCCTGCCAGAGGAGATGTAAAAACATTAAAAACATTAGTTGATTATACAATCAAACATCATTATTCTCATTTAGGTGAATCTTCAAAAGAAACGTATGTTTCCTTTTTTAAAGAGGTAGCAGAGCGTAGTTTAGAAATGGTAATTCACTGGCAACGTGTAGGTTTTGTACATGGAGTAATGAATACCGATAATATGTCGATTTTAGGTTTAACTATTGATTATGGACCTTATGGATGGTTAGAAGGTTATGACCACGGATGGACACCAAATACAACGGATAATACACATAAACGTTACAGATATGGTTCGCAACCAGAGGTGGTTTTATGGAATTTATATCAGTTGGCAAATGCTCTATATCCTTTAATTGAAGAAGCAGAACCTTTAGAAGCAGTTTTGGAAAATTACCAAGAGCAGTTTCCTGAAAAGTATATGCAAATGATACGAGAAAAATTAGGACTTTTTTCTTCGCAAGAATCAGATGGAACGTTAGTTTCAAACCTTGAAGAAGTACTTCAAAAAATAGAAACAGACATGACTATTTTTTTTCGATTGTTGTCAAGCATTTCAAAAGATGATAGCATAGAGGAGGCAATCAAAAAAATAGAAAAAGCATTTTATACGCCTTCAGAAGTTGTAGACGAAATAAAAAAATCTTGGGAAAACTGGTTCCAAAGTTACATAGATAGATTACAAAACGAAACTGCTTCAGATGAAGACAGAAAAGAAAAAATGAATGCTATAAACCCGAAATATGTACTCAGAAATTATATGGCACAATTAGCCATTGATGATGCAAATAAAAATGACTTTGTATTGTTAAATGAGTTATATTTACTGCTCAAAAATCCTTACGATGAGCAACCAAAATATGAAAAATGGTTCGCAAAACGACCAGAATGGGCTCGAAATAAAGTAGGATGCTCTATGTTATCTTGTAGTTCTTAAGATAAAAAAAGGTGTAAATTTTTAGTTTAAACAAAATATTTTTACGTATTGATTTGCAGTTGTTTATATTTTATAATTAAAAATAATTCAAAATACTTTCTTAAATAAAAATCAAAATAAATTTGGAAAATCCATTTTTATAATTGAATATTTGTGCTCGTAAAAGTTCAAACACTTATTGACGATGTTATCAAGAAAGGTGGAGGGATTAGACCCTATGAAACCTTAGCAACCCTTTGTGCAAACAAAGAAGGTGCTAAATTCTACCAGAGTGTAAAAACTCGTGGATAGATAACCCAAAGAAGTTTCTTTAATATCTACAAGAATCTTCTTATAATTTCTTAATAACATTTTTCTAGTAAGCAACATCTAAAAATAGATGTGTTTTGGCTTTTGGTTTAATTTTTTATTAACTCAAAAACAAGAAAAATGAGTACACAAAAATTCGCAACAAACGCGTTGCACGCAGGTCACGATGTAACACAAAACGGAGGAACAAGAGCAGTTCCTATTTATCAAACTACGTCGTATGTTTTTAATGATGCAGAACATGCAGCAAACCTGTTTTCGTTAAAAGAGTTGGGATTTATTTACACCCGATTAAATAATCCCACTAATCAAATTTTGCAAGATCGTTTAGCTGCTTTAGAAGGTGGTATAGGAGCTGTAGTTTTTGCTTCGGGAACAGCAGCTATTTCGACTGGATTGTTAACTTTATTAAAAGCAGGAGACCATATCGTAGCTTCGAGTAGTTTGTACGGAGGAACCTACAATTTATTAAATGTCACTTTACCAAGATTGGGTATTACTACTACGTTTGTAGATGCTTCAAACCCTGATAATTTTTCGGCAGCAGTACAAGAGAATACTAGAGCCTTTTTTGTTGAATCTCTAGGGAATCCGAAGTTAGATGTATTGGATTTAAAAGCTATATCAGCGCATGCGAAAGAAGCAGAAGTTCCTTTCATTGTGGATAATACCATAGCAACTCCAGCTTTGTTAAACCCGATTGAACATGGAGCCAATATTGTAATTCACTCGTTAACAAAGTACATTGGCGGACAAGGAAATTCGTTAGGTGGAGCAATCATTGATGCAGGAACTTTTAACTGGGCAAATGGAAAGTTTCCTGAGTTTACAGAGCCTTCAGCAGGGTATCACGGATTGGTATACCATGAAACTTTAGGAGCTGCATCGTACACGTTTAAACTGATTTTAGAAGGATTGCGTGATTTTGGAGGGGCATTAAGTCCGACAAACGCATTCAACATTATTCAAGGATTAGAAACCTTAGAAGTACGAATTCAAAAGCATAGTGAAAATGCATTGAAACTAGCAAAATGGTTGCAAGAACAAGAAGAAGTTGCTTGGGTGAATTATCCAGGATTAGAAGGAAATAAATATAAAGCTTTAGCTGATGAATACTTACCAAAAGGTCAAAGTGGATTGGTAACTTTTGGAGTAAAAGGAGGTTACGAAGCTGCTAAAACCATTGCTGACAATACCAAACTCTTTTCATTACTAGCCAATATTGGAGATACTAAATCTTTAATTATTCATCCAGCAAGTACCACACACCAACAATTGAGTGATGAAGCTCAAGAAAGCACAGGAGTTACCAAAGACTTAATCCGTTTATCAGTTGGTTTGGAAAATATTGAAGATTTAAAAACCGATTTACAAGAAGCATTTGCTCAAATTCCTAAAGAAGTATTGGTTTAAAACAACTTGCGTTAGGGATTAACTCATAATAGGTTATTTACTTATTGGTTTCGTTGAATGCTTCGCATTTGCGGTGGCATCCTTTTGTTGTCAGTTCGAGTTTGCGAAGCAAGTATCGAGAACCAACAAAAGATATAACGGAAAGCCCGACCCTTTAGGGGAACGCCCATAAAGACATCAATAATGAAAAGTGATTTGCAGCATATTAATATTCTTAGTTATACCACATTAAGCGGTACACAATTCGATACAATTCCGTTAAGCTATCAAGTTTTTGGAAAAGCATTGAGTACCGCTCCTGTGGTACTTATTAACCACGCACTCACAGGAAATAGCAATGTTGCTGGAAGCCAAGGTTGGTGGCAAGATTTAATAGGAGAAGCCAAGGTTATAGATACTAATGAATATACCATTTTGTGCTTTAACATTCCAGGAAATGGTTATGATAATTTCTTAATAGATGATTACAAAAGTTTCGTAGCACGTGATATTGCAAACATTTTTCTACAAGGGCTAGAACAACTCAACATAACACAATTATTTGCGTTGATAGGAGGATCTTTAGGAGGTGGAATAGCATGGGAAATGGCTGTGTTGAATCCGAAAATTACCGAGCATTTAATTCCTGTAGCAACCGATTGGAAATCGACCGATTGGTTGATAGCAAATTGTCAAATACAAGAGCAATTTTTAATCAATTCTAGTAATCCTGTGCACGATGCACGTATGCATGCAATGTTGTGTTACAGAACGCCAGAGTCGTTTAAAAAACGTTTTCAACGCTCAAAAAATGAAGAGTTACAGATTTTTAATGTAGAAAGCTGGCTGCTACATCACGGAAAAAAATTACAAGAACGCTATCAGTTAGCTTCTTACAAATTGATGAATCAGTTATTAAAAACCATTGATGTTACAAAAGGAAGAGAAGAGCTAGATGTATTAGAGAGAATCGAGGCAGACATCCATATTGTTGGCGTAGATTCTGATTTGTTTTTTACTGCGGAAGAAAACAGAGAAACACACAAACAACTGGCATCAGCCCATGCGAATGTAACCTATAATGAAATTAATTCAGATCATGGGCATGATGCTTTCTTAATAGAATACAAGCAATTAGAAAAAATTATTGAACCTATATTCAATCAAAAATCAACAAGTAAGAGAATGAAAATTTTAAAGTTTGGCGGAAAATCTTTGTCGAATGAAGGGATACAAAATGTAGTATCTATCATAGAACAGAAAATTAATAATGGAGAGAAGATAGCAGTGGTAGTATCAGCAAGAGGAAATGCTACAGATGAACTGGAAGAACTCTTAGAAAGAGCTGCTAAAAATGAAACTTTTAAAGAACAATTAGAAGCATTTCGATATGAGCAAACGAAATTAACTCCGTTAGTAGATTTTTCTACGGAATTTAATCGCTTAGAAAAGTTGTTTGAGGGAGTTAGTTTGTTAGGAGATTATAGCCAAAAGATAAAAGATGAAGTGTTAGCTCAAGGTGAGTTATTATCGATAAAAACGGTAACAGATTTATTACAACAAAAAGGAATCAATGCACTAGCTACAGATTCAAGAGCGTTGTTAAAAACGGATGAAATAGTAGGAAAAGGACAATCGATTGTTGAAATTTCTAAAGAAAATGTATTAAATCATTTTAAGCAGTACAACGGAACAACTGTGAATGTGGTAGCGGGGTTTATAGCTTCAAACCTAAAAAACGAAACTACTACGTTGGGTAGAAACGGAAGTAATTACACAGCCTCGTTGTTAGCGAACTATCTAGATGCTGAAGAGTTGCAAAACTACACGCATGTTGATGGAATCTTCACGGCAAATCCTGATTTGGTGGCAGATGCTAAGAAAATAGAGGTATTGTCATTTTCCGAAGCAAATGAATTGGCAAACTTTGGGGCGAACATCTTACACGCTAAAACAATTATTCCGTTGTTAGAGAAGAACATCAATCTTCGAATTTTAAATACTTTCAATCCTAACGATAATGGAACGCTTATTACAGCAAAGTCAACCTTAAAAGGAATCAAATCCTTATCGGTTTTAGACAAGGTTGCTTTAATCAATTTTGAAGGAAGAGGTTTGTTAGGTAAAGTAGGGGTAGATGCACGTATTTTTAAAGCATTGAGTAATCATGGAATTAGCGTGAGCATTATTTCGCAAGGTTCTTCAGAAAGAGGAATTGGTTTAGTGGTCGACAAATCGAATGCAACTGCTGCTGTAAAAGCTTTAGAGCAAGAGTTTGAAAATGACATACAAACAAAAGATGTAAACCAGATTTCGATACAGGAAGAAGTATCTGTAATTTCAATTATTGGGCAAGATTTAAGTGAGTTTCATCAGCCATACAACGCTTTAATTAAGAACCAAATAGTTCCCTTGTTATTCAACAATACCATTACAGGTAAGAATGTAAGTTTGGTAGTTAAAAAAGAGCAATTACACAAGGCGTTGAATGTGATTCACGGTCAAGTATTTGGGGTTGCTAAAAAGATAAACATAGCTGTTTTTGGTAAAGGATTAGTTGGAGGAACCTTGATTGAACAAATTTTAGAAAATTCAAAATCGATTTTAGAAAGACGTAAAATTTATCTGAACATTTTTGCGATTGCGAACTCTAAAAAAGTGTTGTTAGCAAAAAATGGAGTTGGAACTAATTGGTTGAATGAGCTTGAAAAAGCAGTAGAAGATAAGCATACAGTTGATAGTGTAATTGACTATGCAAAAGAACATCATTTAGAAAATTTAATAGCAGTAGACAATACAGCAAGTGTAGATTTTATAGAAAATTACATTCCTTTAGTCAATGCTGGATTCGACTTGGTTTCTTCTAACAAAATAGCGAATACTGTTTCGTACGATTTTTATAAAGAGTTACGAAAAACCTTAGATAAAAATAAGAAGAGTTACCTGTATGAAACCAATGTTGGCGCAGGTTTACCATTGATTGATACGATTAAATTATTGCACGATTCAGGAGAGAATATAACCAGAATTCGAGGAGTGTTCTCAGGATCATTAAGTTATTTATTCAATAAATTTTCTTCGGAAGACGTAACATTTTCAACGGTGTTACAAGAAGCCATTGATAAAGGGTTTACAGAACCGGATCCTCGTGAAGATTTATGTGGAAATGATGTTGCCAGAAAACTATTGATTTTGGCACGTGAATTAGATTTAGAAAACGAGTTTGAGGATATTCAGATAGAAAACTTGATTCCAGAAGAGTTTAGAGAAATATCTTCTGATGAGTTTTTAGGAAACTTAGAAAAACTAGATGCTACATTTCAACAGCAAAAAGAAGCACAAGAAGAGAAACACGTACTGAGATATATCGGAGATTTACATGGAGACTTACAACAAACAAAAGGAGAGTTAGATGTAAAATTAGTATCTGTACCAGAAAATTCACCTTTAGGAAGTCTAAAAGGTTCAGATGCCATATTTGAAATCTACACAGAATCATATGGAGAACAACCCATAGTAATACAAGGAGCAGGAGCAGGATCAAAAGTTACAGCCAGAGGAGTGTTTGGAGACATTTTACGATTAGCCAAGAATAATAACTAGAAAAGAGAACAAAGAAAATAGAGATAAGATTTACTAAAGCCTTTGTCAGTTCGAGTGATTTTTATGGAGTGTTAACGAAGTAAAAATTGTATCGAGAACTATTAGAATACTTCTCGGTACAAAATTATTTTTATTTCATTTCAATAATTTTACTCGAAGTGACATCAGAAAAAAGGAATAGAAAACTTAAAAACAAGAACCAAGAAAATAGAGCAGAGAGAAAAGATATAAGAGCTAAGACCCACAAATCTTGATTCTTTTATCTGACAATGAAGCGGTCAAACATCTAAAAAAACAACATGAGCAAAAATTTTGAAACACAAGCTATACGAACGCAAATAGAGCGTTCTCAATTTTCAGAACATTCAACACCCTTATACCTAACCTCAAGTTTTGTGTTTGATGATGCTGAAGATATGCGAGCATCTTTTTCAGAAGAAAAGGAGAAGAATTTATACAGTAGATTCTCAAATCCGAATACCACAGAATTTGTCAATAAAATAGTAACTATGGAAGGTGCAGAAGTAGGGTATGCTTTTGCAACGGGTATGGCTGCAGTATTTTCAACGTTTGGAGCTCTGTTAAATGCGGGAGATCATATTGTGTCGTGTCGCTCTGTTTTTGGGTCAACTCATAGCTTGTTTACAAAGTATTTACCTAAATGGAATATAGAAACGAGTTATTTTAAAATTAATGAGGTAGATAGGATTGAAAGTTTAATTCAGCCGAATACAAAAATATTGTATGCTGAAACTCCAACAAATCCAGCAGTTGATATTTTAGATTTAGAGTTGTTAGGAAGCATTGCAAAGAAGCACAATTTATTGTTAGTGATAGATAATTGTTTTGCAACTCCGTACTTACAGAATCCTATCAAATTTGGAGCAGATTTGGTAATTCACTCAGCAACAAAGTTAATAGATGGTCAAGGACGTGTTTTAGGAGGTGTTGTAGTAGGAAAAGAGGAACTGATAAGAGAAATTTATATGTTTTCAAGAAACACTGGACCTGCAATGTCGCCATTCAATGCTTGGGTGCTGTCTAAGAGCTTAGAAACTTTATCGATACGAGTGGAAAAACATTGCGAGAATGCGTTGAAGGTGGCGCAGTTTTTAGAAGAGCACCCGAAGGTCAACTTGGTAAAGTATCCATTTTTAAAGTCGCATCCACAGTATGAAATTGCAAAAAAGCAAATGCGATTGGGAGGAAACATTGTCGCTTTTGAAGTAAAAGGAGGTATTGAAGCTGGACGCAACTTTTTAAATAGTATAAAAGTATGCTCATTATCAGCAAATTTAGGAGACACACGAACGATTGTAACACATCCGGCATCAACCACTCACAGTAAGTTAAGTGAAGAGGATCGATTAGAAGTAGGAATAACAGATGGATTGGTACGATGCTCGGTAGGACTAGAAAATGTAGAGGATATAATTAACGATTTAAATCAAGCATTAAATAATTAAGAAGTAAAGCATATATTTGTGATATGCTTTCTAAGAAAACAAAATACGGAATTAAGGCGCTTACTTTTATTGCAAAACAAGAAAAGGGCACTATGGTACAAATAGCTACCATTTCAGAAAACGAAAACATTTCACACAAGTTTTTAGAAAGCATATTACTTACCTTACGAAAATCAGGGATTTTAGGAGCAAAAAAAGGAAAGGGTGGAGGCTATTATTTGCTAAAGCCTGCGAGCGAAATTAAAATGACTGATGTTATTAGAACACTAGAAGGACCTATTGCTATGGTACCATGTGTTAGTTTGAATTATTATGAAAAATGTGATGACTGTCCAGATGAAGAAGCATGCTCAGTACACAAACTAATGATTCAAGTAAGAGATAATACGCTACAAGTACTTCGTAATAACACACTTGCAGATTTAGTGTAGCATTAACAAATTGTAAAATTCAAATATTTTTTTGATTTCCCCTTGGAAAATTAAAAAGCATCTGTATATTTGTCGACTTAAAACCTAGTATTCCGATAGGGTAATGGTATTTTAAAAATGATTGTAGAACAAGTAGTAGAAAATAAAGCTAATTATAAAGAAGATAAGCTTTCTGAAAAGCCACTAAGAAGCATTATAAAATCAATAAGTTGGAGAGTTGTTGGTACCATAGATACAATATTAATATCATGGGTAATTACAGGACAAGTAAAAACAGCTTTTTCAATTGGAGCTGTAGAATTAGTAACAAAAATGCTATTGTATTTTTTTCACGAAAGAGTTTGGAACAGTATTAAATGGGGCAAAAAATGAGTATAGAAACAATGAATTTAGAAGCAGTAAACGCAGAGTTAAAAAACAAATCTCCAAAAGAGATTATTGTTTGGGCATTACTACAAGCAAATAAAGCCGTAGTAACTACAAACTTTCGTCCCTATGAAGGAGCCATTTTACACGCAGTAGCATCAGTAAAAAACAGTATAGATGTTATTTGGTGTGATACAGGATATAATACTCCACAAACCTATAAACATGCTGAAGAGTTAATTGAAAAATTACAATTAAACATTCAGTTGTATGTACCTAAACAAACGGTAGCACACAGAAACATCACTTTAGGATTACCAACAGTTGATGACCCAAAACATGCGGTATTTACTGAGCAAGTGAAGTTAGAGCCTTTTAAAAGAGCGATGGAAGAACATAAGCCAGATGTTTGGTTTACGAACTTAAGAAAAGGACAAACAGCTTTTAGAGATAGTATTGATATTGTTTCAAGAAGTAAAGATGGAATATTAAAAGTGAGTCCGTTTTACCATTGGTCAGATGAGAAGTTAGATGCTTATTTAGAAGAGCATCAATTACCTAACGAGTTTAAGTACTTCGATCCCACAAAAGTAGAAAGTAACAGAGAATGTGGTTTACATATTTAAAGAACATGATTATGAATACAGAAACGATACAAGTAGGAGCTTTAGAAAGTGAAGCCATATATATATTAAGAGAAGTAGTCGCGCAATTTGAAAAACCGGTGTTATTGTTTTCGGGGGGCAAAGATAGCATAACACTGGTGCGACTTGCTCAAAAAGCATTTTATCCAGCAAAAATTCCATTCCCTTTATTACATATCGATACAGGACATAATTTTCCTGAAACGATTGAATTTAGAGACCGTTTGGTAGAAGAATTAGGTGTTGAGTTAATTGTTCGTCAAGTACAAGACAATATTGATGCTGGTAAAGTAAAAGAAGAAACAGGAAAGTACGCTAGCCGAAACATGTTACAAACCGAAACGTTATTAGATGCCATTGAAGAATTTGGTTTCGACGCATGTATCGGTGGAGCGCGTAGAGATGAAGAAAAAGCGAGAGCTAAAGAGCGTATTTTTTCAGTACGAGATGATTTTGGACAATGGGATGAAAAGAATCAACGTCCAGAGTTGTTTGATATGCTAAATGGAAGAATTGATTTAGGTCAGAATGTACGTGTTTTTCCAATTTCTAACTGGACAGAGTTAGATGTTTGGTCGTATATACAACAAGAGAAAATTGAAATTCCATCCATCTATTTCGCTCATAAAAGAGCCACTTTTATTAGAGACGGGTTAATCTGGTCTGCAAACGATGAAGTTGTGTATAGAGAAGAGGAAGAAGAAGTACAAGAGCGTATGGTTCGTTTTAGAACAGTAGGAGATATGAGTTGTACGGCAGCAGTTTTATCAGATGCAATAGATATTGATACAGTAGTAGACGAAATTAGAGAATCTTCCATATCAGAAAGAGGAGCAAGGATAGACGATAAACGATCTGAAGCAGCAATGGAAAAACGTAAACAACAAGGATATTTTTAAAAAAGGTTTTTGCTATTAGCTCTTGGCTGTTAGCAATATGAAAATTAATAACAAAATAAAACTAGGCAAGTGCTAAAGGCTAATAGCCAATCGCCAACAACATAAAATATGAACGTAGTAAAAATAGCAACAGCAGGAAGTGTAGATGACGGAAAGAGTACACTAATCGGGCGAATTTTATACGATACACAATCATTAACCCAAGATAAATTAGAAGCGATAGAAGAAAAAAGTAAACAACGCGGATTTGATTACTTAGACTTTTCTTTAGCCACAGATGGGTTGGTAGCAGAACGTGAACAAGGAATTACTATTGATGTAGCTCACATATATTTCTCAACACCAAAAACAAGCTTTATTATAGCCGACACTCCAGGTCATATTGAGTATACCAGAAACATGGTTACTGGAGCTTCAAATTCTCAAGCCTCTATCATTTTGGTAGATGCCAGAAATGGAGTGGTAGAACAAACCTATCGTCATTTCTTTATCAATAATTTATTGAGAGTAAAAGACGTGATAGTAGCTGTAAACAAAATGGATTTGGTAGACTTTTCAGAAGAAAAATTCAATCAGATTAAAGGTGAGATAGAATATCTAGCTAAGAAGAGCGACTATCAAAATCAAAATATCACATTCATACCTCTTTCAGCTTTGAAAGGAGATAATGTTGTGAAGTCTTCAGAAAACACCCCTTGGTATAAAGGAGAAACATTACTGAATTACCTTGAAAACTTGGGATCTGAAGATACGCAAGAAGTATCAAAAGCACGTTTCCCAGTGCAAACAGTTATTCGACCTAAAACGGATAAGTATCATGATTTTAGAGGATATGCTGGGAAATTGTATGGAGGTGATTTAGCAGTAGGAGATAGTGTAACGGTATTACCATCAGCAACAAAATCTACCATAAAAAGCATTCGATTTTTTGATAAAGAATATGTAAGAGCAAAAAGAGGAAGCTCTGTAAACATCACTTTAGAAGATGATGTAAATGTAAGTAGAGGTGATATGTTGGTTAAAACAGGAGAAGAACCTTCTGTGGTAAAACAGTTAGAAGCTACTATTTGTTGGATGGATAAAGCGCCATTACAAGCTTCAGAAAAGTATTACATTAAACATGGAGTAAATGATGTACAAGCGAAAATAACGGAGTTAAAAACAATTGTTCGTACTGATTTTTCTGGAGTAGAAGAAGCGCCTGCCAAATTATCATTAAACGAAATAGGCGAAGTAAGTTTAAAAGTAAGCAAGCCTTTATTTGTTGATTCATATGAAGAAAATAAGGCAAACGGAGCATTTATCATTATCAACCCCAAAACGAACAATACGTCAGGAGTTGGTTTTATCAAGTAATAAAATTTAAAAGTTATGGCAATAATCATTACAGATGAATGCATCAACTGTGGGGCTTGTGAACCAGAATGCCCAAATACAGCCATTTATGAAGGAGCAAGTGACTGGAAATATAGTGAAGGAACTTCATTACAAGGAAATGTAACCTTATTGGATGGAACTTCGGTAAATGCAGATGAGGAGAATGAACCAGTATCTGATGAATACTATTTTATAGTACCTGATAAATGTACTGAGTGTAAAGGGTTTCATGAAGAACCACAATGTGCGGCAGTATGTCCGGTAGATTGTTGTGTGCCAGATGATGCACATGTAGAAACAGAAGAACAATTGTTAGCAAAGCAAAAGTTCTTACATAACGAATAACAACGCTTTTATAAGCAAACAACTATTAAAAAACCACATGCAAAGTTTTAGATCAGAAATAGAAAACCCTTTAGTAGAAAAGGATATCCTAGAGTTAGAACGTAAAATACGTTTGTTTAACGAAGGAAAAATAGATGAAGAACGTTTTAGAAGCTTACGTCTAGCCAGAGGAATTTACGGGCAACGTCAGTTTGGGGTACAAATGATTCGTATAAAATTACCGTATGGTAAAGTTACGAGTGAACAGTTGTATAGAATAGCGGATGTTTCTGACGAATATTCTCGTGGTCGTTTACACATTACGACACGTCAAGATATTCAAATTCACCACGTAAGTTTAGACAGAACCCCTGAATTATGGGCACAGTTAGAGAAAGACGATATTACGTTACGTGAAGCATGTGGTAATGCAGTACGTAATGTTACAGCTTCAGAAACTGCGGGAATCGATCCGAAAGAACCGTTTGATGTAACACCGTATGCACATGCAACCTTTCAATTTTTCTTACGTAATCCAATCTGTCAAGAAATGGGAAGAAAATTCAAAATGTCTTTCTCTGCAACAGAAGAAGATACCGCGTTGAGTTTTATTCACGATTTAGGATTCATTGCAAAAAAGAAAACAGTTGACGGTAAAGAAGTAAAAGGATTCAAGGTATTATTGGCAGGAGGATTAGGGTCACAACCACGTCATGCCGATGTAATTTATGAGTTTTTAGAAGCAGATTTATTGATACCAACTATTGAAGGAGTATTACGTGTGTTCGACCGTTATGGAGAACGTGCAAAAAGAGCCAAAGCTCGTTTAAAATTCTTGGTAAAAGATTTAGGTGTTGATACTTTCTTAGAATTAGTAGCAGCTGAAAGAAATGCATTAGCGTATAAAACTTATCCAATTGACACAGCTGATTTTGAACAAGACATTGTTTTTGAAACGAACAAAGTTCCATCTGTAGTAATAGAAGATAAAGAAGCGTATCAAAACTGGAAAACAACGAATGTTTTCAAGCAAAAGCAAGAGGGGTTATACGCGATAGGTATTAAAGTACATTTAGGAGATTTTTATACCGATAAAGCACGCTTGCTAGCTGATTTAATCAAGAAATATGGGGCAAATGAGTTGCGTTTTACGTTACGTCAAAATATTTTGATTCGTCACGTAAGAGAGGAGTTTTTACCATTTTTCTATGCGGAACTACAAAAGTTAGGTTTTGCAGACGCAGGATATAATAGTTTGAATGATATTACTGCATGTCCGGGAACCGACACATGTAATTTAGGTATTGCAAGTAGTACAGGAATTGCAGCAGAGTTAGAACGTGTGTTAAAAGCTGAATATCCACAGTATGTAAATAACAAAGATATTACCATTAAAATTAGTGGGTGTATGAATGCTTGTGGACAACACAACATGGCGCACATTGGTTTTCAAGGAATGTCTATAAAAGTAGGAAAGTTATTAGCACCAGCTTTACAAGTATTAGTTGGAGGAGGAGTTTTAGGAGAAGGAAATGGTCGTTTTGCTGATAAGTTGATAAAAATACCAAGTAAAAGAGGACCAGAATCTTTACGAATCTTATTAAACAACTTTGAAAGCCATAAACAACCCAATGAAGACTTCTTAAGCTATTACGATAGACAAGGAAAAACATATTTCTATGAGCTTTTAAAAGAGTTATCAGACACCACCAATTTAACGGAAGATGATTTTATTGATTGGGGTCACGATAAAAATTATGTAAAAGCCATAGGGGTAGGGGAATGTGCAGGAGTTGTAATTGATTTAGTAGCAACCTTACTTTTTGAAAGTGAAGAAAAGCTAGAAAATGCTTCACAAGCCTTGAATAATCAGCAATGGTCAGATAGTATTTACCACGCTTATGCGGCTATGGTTAACACTGCCAAAGCCCTGTTAACCGCAGAAGGAGCAAAAACGAATACACAAGCAGGAATCATTACCAATTTTGATGAATTGTTTGTAGCAACAAATAAAATAGAAGTATCAAGTTCATTCTCAGAATTGATTTATCAAATTAATAAGAATGAACCTACGGAAGCTTTTGCAAAAGGATATTTAGAAAGTGCAACAGCATTTTATAAAACAGTAGATGTTTATAGAAAGGCAGCCGTAGAAAGTTAAAAAAAGGAGAGTCCAATGAAAAATCAACCGAAATTAACCGTAGTAGGTGCAGGACCAGGAGATGCTGATTTAATCACCTTAAAAGCCATCAAAGTATTAGAACAAGCTGATGTAGTATTGTATGATGCATTGGTGAATAACGAACTGTTAGGATATGTGAATCCGAATGCAGAATTAATTTTTGTGGGAAAACGAAGAGGGTGCTACCGTTATCAACAAGAACAAATCAATGAATTGATTGTCGCGAGAGGATTTTCTCACGGACATGTAGTACGTTTAAAAGGAGGTGACCCTTTTATTTTTGGTAGAGGAGCAGAAGAAATGGAATATGCAGCCAAACACGGATTAGAGGTTGCTGTAGTACCAGGAATTTCTTCATCCTTAGCAGTACCAGCGTATCAGAACATTCCGTTGACAAAAAGAGGAAGCTCAGAAAGTTTTTGGGTCATTACAGGAACCACCAAACAGCACCAATTATCAAATGATGTTGCTTTGGCAGCAAAATCCAATGCAACGGTTGTTATTTTAATGGGAATGGGCAAACTCTCTGAAATCATTCAGCTTTTTAAGCAAGAAGGAAAGAACGAATTACCAGTAGCCATTATTCAAAACGGAACAACTCCCGAAGAAAAAATAGGAATCGGTACTGTAGATACGATAGAAGAAGTCGTAGCTAAAAATAACTTGAGTAATCCTGCTATTATTCTGTTAGGAGATGTGGTAAATCACAGACAGCAATTACTACAAGTGCAACAAGAAGTAGCTTTAAAAGAAGTGGTATAATGGAAGAAAGAAATAATTTATATCCAATCTTTTTAAAGACTAAAGAATTGGAAGTGCTAATTATAGGTGGAGGGTTCGTAGCAGAGGAAAAACTACGATTTTTATTAAAATCGAGTCCAGATGCTAAGGTAACTATGGTAGCTTCTTTTTTTAGAGAAGAAACTGTTGAAGTAGCTCAAAAAGGTGAGGTGAATATGATAATAGATAGCTATAACGACACGTATTTACAAGGAAAACATTTGGTGATTGCAACTACTGATGTTCCTGAAGTAAATATACAAGTGTATAAAGATTGTAGGAGCCAAAATAAATTGGTGAATGTAGCAGACAATCCACCGTATTGTGATTTTTATATGGGCGGAATTGTAACCAAAGGAAATGTAAAAGTAGCTATTTCAACCAATGGAAAATCGCCAACAACTGCTAAAAGATTGCGTCAGTTTTTTGAAGAAGTAATTCCAGAAGACATCAATCAATTAGTACAAAACTTAAATAGTTATAGAAAAACCATCAAAGGAAACTTTGAACAAAAAGTAGAAACATTAAATAAGCTAACTGAGAGTTTAGTAAAGTAATCTTTCGCCCAAGTTTATCTTGAGGGAAGTCGAAAAGCTCAAGACAGGCTAAAATGAAGAAATCTATAAATTTATAAAATAGAGAGAGGTCACTGAGCGTAGTGGAAGTGACAAAATAAAGAGGACATGATACAAACAGATATATTAATTATTGGAGCGGGTCCAACAGGGCTATTCACCGTTTTTGAAGCAGGGTTATTAAAATTACGTTGTCATTTAATTGATGCCTTACCACAACCAGGTGGGCAGTGTTCAGAAATTTATCCAAAGAAACCTATTTACGATATTCCAGCATATCCAGAGATCTTAGCAGGAGATTTAACGAAGAATCTGAAGGAACAAATCAAGCAATTTGAACCAGGGTTTACCTTAGGTGAGCGTGCAGATACTATTGAAAAGCAAGACGATGGAACATTTATCGTAACTACCAATAAAGGAACAAAACACCAAGCACCTGTTGTAGCTATTGCAGGAGGACTGGGAAGTTTTGAACCTCGTAAACCACCTATTCCAAATATTGCTGATTTTGAAGACAAAGGAGTGGAGTACATGATTAAAGAACCAGAACTGTATCGTGATAAAGATGTGGTAATTGCTGGAGGTGGAGATTCTGCGTTAGATTGGTCTATTTTCTTAACAGATGTAGCAAAATCGGTAACCTTAATTCACAGAAGAAATGAGTTTAGAGGAGCATTAGATTCTGTAGAAAAAGTTCAAGAGTTAAAGAATTTAGGAAAGATAAACTTAATTACACCTGCTGAGGTAAAAGCAGTATTAGGAGAAAATTATGTAACAGGTGTTGTAGTAGAAGAAAAAGGGAAAGAACCTTACATGATAGATACTGATCATTTTATTCCGCTATTTGGATTGGCGCCAAAGTTAGGTCCTATTGCCAATTGGGGATTAGAAATTGAGAAAAACGCGATTAAAGTAAACAATGCGTTAGATTATCAAACGAATGTTGAAGGTATTTATGCCATTGGTGATGTGAATACTTATCCAGGAAAATTAAAATTGATTTTATGTGGATTCCACGAAGCAACGTTAATGTGTCAAAGTGCTTATAAACGTATATATCCAGATAAAAAATATGTGATGAAATATACCACTGTTGGTGGTGTAGACGGTTTTGATGGAACAAGAAAAGAAGCGCCAAAAGCGGTAGTAAAAGCAATTGAATAATTGGGGATTAGGATGAAAGTAGTTAGGAGTTTAGCGAATAAGTTTGTTGTAATTACAAATTTTTAGTAAGCCCCTTCACCAGCAAAACTAAAATAGCCTACCTAACTACTGATTCCTATAATAAATTGTTACTGATGGATAATCAAGATATTAATATAAAAATAACAGATCGAGAAGGTGTAATGCACGAGGTAGTTGCTCCGACAGATATGGCAATGAATTTAATGGAGGTAGTTCGTTCTTATGAGCTTGCTCCAGAAGGAACTATTGGAATCTGTGGAGGAATGGCGATGTGTGCCTCTTGTCAATGTTATGTAAAATCAAATCATGAATTGCCAGAAATGAATGATGATGAAGATGCAATGTTAGCAGAAGCATTTCATGTAGAAGAAAATAGCCGATTAGGATGTCAGATTCAAATAACACTTGAATTAGAAGGATTAGAGGTTGAGTTAGCTCCTGAAAGTTAGTTATTTTTGTAAAAAAAGAATAAATGCAATTTAAACAATACGATTTATCATTAAAAGATGATGTAGCAAATTTTACAAAACAATTATTTTACGCATTGTTTAATGATGTATGTCAAGAAAAAGCAAATCATTTAAAAGAAAAGTTTAAAAAAATTTTAAACGGGTTGGCTATCAAAAATGCTTCGGTAACATGGGCTGCATACCAACAAACATTTTGTGGAATACGAGAAAAGTTAGATTTAGATGCCAAGGCATTTGAAAAGACTGACCCAGCCTGTAAAAGCTTAGGTGAAGTGTATCTAGCCTATCCAGGGTTTCATGCGATTGCTGTATATCGTTTGAGTCATGAATTGTACAAAATGAAAATACCGATTTTACCAAGAATGATGAGTGAATATGCGCATGGATTAACAGGAACAGATATCCACCCAGGAGCAACGATTGGCGATTCGTTTTTTATAGATCATGCAACAGGAATTGTAATTGGAGAAACTACCATTATTAAAGAAAACGTAAAAATATATCAAGGAGTTACCCTAGGAGGAATTCAAGTAAAGAAAGAATTAGCATCCACAAAAAGGCACCCAACCATTGAAAATAATGTAACCATTTATGCCAACGCAACTATCTTAGGAGGCGATGTAGTGATAGGAAGAGATAGTATAATTGGTGCTAATGTTTGCGTAACCACCTCTGTACCCGAAGGATCTATTGTAACCTATGAGTCAGAAAATAAAATAACCACTAGAAAATCCTATGTTAAATGATGTAGGTACGAAAATCAACCATGAAAACTAAAACAATTATAGATAGTATAGGGAATACGCCACTCATAGAAGTTTCAAACATTCTTCAAAAGGAAGGCGTAAAGCTATTATTAAAACTAGAAGGAAATAACCCTGGCGGAAGTGTAAAAGATAGAGCAGCCTTTAATATGATTGCTGAAGCTATTAAAAGGAAAAATATCCGTCCAGGAGATTATTTAGTAGAAGCAACTAGTGGAAACACAGGAATTGCGTTAGCACTCATGGCAAAAGTTTTAGGAGTAAATATGGTATTGGTAATGCCAGAAAACTCTACAGAAGAACGTGTAAAAACCATGCGTGCTTACGGAGCTGAGGTTATTTTAACGGATGCAGAAAAAGGTATTGAAGGTTCTAGAGATGTCGCGCTAGAGTTACGCTATAAAAAAGGCTATTTTATGCTGAATCAGTTTGAAAACACCGATAACTGGAAAGCACACTATAAAACTACAGGTCCAGAAATTTGGAACGACACCGAAGGAGAAGTAACTCATTTTGTTTCAGCGATGGGAACTACAGGAACCATTATGGGAGTTTCTACCTATTTAAAAGAACAAAATCCAGAGGTACAAATTGTAGGAGCACAACCTAAAGACGGAGCTAGAATACCAGGAATTCGTAAGTGGTCGCCAGAATACCAACCAAAATTCTTTAATAAAAGTAAGGTAGACCAAGTAGTGGAGCTAGATGAAAATGATGCTAAAAACATGACTAGAAAATTAGCGCAAGAAGAAGGTGTTTTTGCAGGAATGAGTAGTGGAGGAGCAGTACATGCAGCTTTAGAAATAGCTAAAACGATTGATAAGGGTGTGATCGTTGCAGTTATTTGCGACAGAGGAGACCGCTATTTATCTTCTGATTTGTTTCAATAGACTGTCTTTACTTATTTTATAATACAAAAATTCCCGTCTAAGCGGGGATTTTTAAATTTATACTTTATAAAAAAGTAGACAAGAACAAGAAATTACTTTTAGTCATTGTTATGTGTAGTTTACTTATAATTTTCAATTTTATTAATAATATTAATAATTTTTAAGATTTCTTCTTGAGCTTCATTACCGAATTTATTTTTATAACTGTTAATAAATTTAAATTGCTTGAAAAAATCTTTTAAAGAATCAATATTGTTAAAATTAGAGGCTACTAAAAAATCATCAAAATTGTGTTTTATTATGAATTCTAGATCTCTATTTAGTAGGATTTTACTTAAAGATTTATCAGTAGGAGGAATTTCATTTAATATATTATACATTAAACTGTAGTTTTCTTTAAATAAAGACCTAAGTTTTTTATAAAAAGAAAACATTTCTGGTTTCATTTTAATTATACCTTTTGCTGAGTTTAAATAAATATTTTTGTGTACTAAGTCTATTTTAAGATTCCTTTCATAAAGGTGACTAACTATTGTATATATTATTTCAGAATTGTAGTTTAAAGATATGCTAAAGGGCAATTTTTCAATTTTATTGGGTATTTGTCTAATGATTGAAGAAGATACAGTGTCTTTATCTACTGTCATAACAATTTCTTCATTAAGACTATTATTTAAATAACTTAATAACATTTCTTTATTGTTAAAAATAACATCAATATTACGACGTAATAACTGATTAAAGGATGTTTCGAGTTTCTTTATCTTATCCTTTTTTAAGTAATTATTATTTTTAGAGATTAACATTTCTCCTTTAGATAATATAAGTTTATCTAAGTCCTTTTGTGTCAAAAGGAAGGGGAATTTAAAAATAAGTTCATTTTTAGATTCATTTACAAGTGATGAAAAATCATATTCTCGTTGATATTTATCATTTAATTCACAGAAAAATTTAACCCTTTGAATAATCTTTTCTTTGAATTCAATATTTGTTTTATCAAAGTTTAGTTTCAATATCATACCGCCATTGTTTTCAAAATTTAATTTTTCATTTTGAGAACATGAGTTGATAGAAATAAAAAGGGCTAATAAATATATATACTTCATTCTATTTTTTAAATTATGAATTTAGATTTATTATTTAAGTTGTTGAACTATAGTAAAAGTTGTGGTTGATTCAATTTGGGATAAAAGAATAAAAACTTCTTTTATCCGTGTGTTTAAATGTGATAAGCGTAGTTTTTAGCAATTTTAATCTTTTTAAGTAAGCGTTAGCCAATATAAAACAAAATAAAAAACCGTACAAAAAATGTACGGTTATATTATCAGTTAACTTACGTTAATCATGTAGTTTTACATTAATTTTAATACTGCCTTATAGTAATGTTAAATTAAAAGAGATAAAACTATTATTCCCTAGCATAATTAATATTGAAATGAAGCAGAAGCACTACCACTACTGTTAATCTCTTCTACGTTTTCTACCAAAACCTGCAGCAGGTTTGTTATCACTTCTTCTTGAAGAACTGTTTTCGTTACGTCTTCTACCAAAATTTTTTCTGCTATCAGTAGGCTTATCACTTCTACGTTTTTTACCATTGAATCCGCTACCACCACTTCTACGTGATTTTCTTCCACCACCACTACGATCGTTTTTAGTAATTTCGATATTCACTGATCGTCCATTAAAATCTGGATCATTTGCTGCAAAGGCATCTAAAGTTTCTTTTTCGAAGTTTTTATCGACTTCAAAGAAAGAAAAAGTATCTAATATATCTATAGCTCCAATTTCAATTTTATCACCTATGTTCTGATCGTTGATTAAACCAATTAACTTGGCTGGGTTTAAACGATCTTTTCTTCCTAAATTGATGAAGAAACGGGTCATGTTTTCACTAGAAGAGCGTCCTCTTGAATTTTCCCTTGAAGATAAGTTGTTTAAATCAGGAGCATTTTCGTAGTAAGATAAGAAGGTGTTAAACTCTAAAGAAACAAACTTTTGAATTAACTCTTCACGACTTAAATCTTCTAATTTTTCGTAAATACTTGGTAAAAAACCTTCAATTTGTTCTGTGTTTACCTCAGTATTATGAACTTTATCAATTAAATGAAATAATTGGTTTTGACATATTTCCTTGCCAGATGGAATAGGAGTGTGAACAAATTGTTTTTTTATAATACGTTCAATAGGACGTAACCTGCCTTGTTCTTTTTTGCTTACTAAAGCAATAGAAACTCCCTTGTTACCGGCTCTACCAGTTCTACCACTACGGTGATTGTAGTTTTCAATTTGATCTGGTAATTTATGATTAATAACGTGTGTTAAGTTGTTAACATCCAATCCACGAGCAGCAACATCAGTAGCTACTAATATTTGAATGTTCTTTTTACGAAACTTCTCCATTACAGAGTCACGTTGAGCTTGTGATAAATCACCATGTAAAGAATCAGCATTATAGCCATCTCTAATAAGGTTATTAGCTACTTCTTGTGTTTCTCTACGTGTTCTACAGAAAACAATTCCGTAAATATCAGGGTTTAAATCAGCTACTCTTTTTAAAGCAGGATAACGAGTTTTTTCGTTTACTAAGTAATACTCATGACTTACATTATCTGAGCCTTGGTTTTTTTGTCCAGATGTAACTTCTACAGGGTTAGTCATGTAGTTTTTTGCAATATCTTCTACTTCTCTAGGAAAAGTTGCAGAAAACAATAATGTTTGTTTGGTGTTTGGTGTAGCTTCTAAAACTTGGTCTAGTTCATCTTTAAAGCCCATGTTAAGCATTTCATCAGCTTCGTCAAGTACTAACCATTGTACATTACCAAGTTTTAAAGCTCTTCTTTTAATTAAGTCTACAGTTCTACCAGGAGTACCTACAACTATTTGTACCCCTTTTTTAAGTTTTCTTATTTGCTCTTCAATGTTAGCTCCACCATAAACAGTAGCTACTTTCAAGTTAGGTAAATACTTTGAAAAGTCTTCAATGTTTTTTCCTATTTGTACTGCTAGTTCACGAGTAGGAGATAAGATGATTGCTTGTGTGTGTGTGCTTGTTTGATCAGCAAGTTCAATAATAGGTAAACTAAAGGCAGCAGTTTTACCTGTACCTGTTTGTGCAAATGCTTTTAAATCTTCTGTAGAAGAAATTATTTGTGGAATTGCTTTTTCTTGAATTACTGTTGGCTTTTCATAACCTAAATCGGTTAATGCCTTATTGATAGGTTCTTGCAAACCTAAATCTAAAAATGTTGACATACTGTGTTTTTAGAGAACCCACAGATGCCCCTCCGCGAATTCTATAATTAATATTAATTAAATCGTTTTAGCACGATTTTTTTGGACGGTGCAAAAGTACACTAAATAAAATGAATAGAGGCTAACTATTTTGTTTTTTGTAAGTTGCTTATTTCTATATTTATATCTTTAGCAGATAAGCTAGTATAACCATTTTGAATAATTCCGTTTTTATCAACTAAAATCATACGAGGAAATTTACTGGTGGTAAAATCACATACGGCACTTTCGCTAGGTATGGTGTATTGATATTTTACATCTACGTTTTTTGTAAATCTTTTAGAAGAGTCGCACAAATTAACAAGAACAAAATTAATATCAGGATTTTTTTTAACTAAATAATTGAAACGAGAAGAAACCCAATCATCTGATGCATACTCGTAGTTTTTTAATAAAACAACAGTGTTTTTATTTTTAGAAATGTTAGAAAACTCTTTTAACTCTCCGTCTGCTGCAATTAGTTTGAAAGGAGGTAATTTCTCTCCTTTATTTAGAACTTTTAAATCATTAATCAAACGCTGAACATTTTTTTTATGCTCGTTGTTGGTGTTTAACTTAAAAAAAGTAAAAAATGCTTCACTTTTAACTTCGCTACTAGGCTCTTCGTAAAAATTACGAATAACAGCATTGTACAACATTTTATTTTTAACAGTCTCGAGAGTTACATTTTCGTTAATGGCATGCAAAAGATTTTGTGTGAATTTATCAGTTTTCACTCCGTTACTTTTCTGATAAGCATCATTATTAATTTTTTCCATCACGAATCTGTAGTAAGGTCCATAAAACATCAAAGAGTCTTTATTAGGAGCCTTTTCGCGGTAACTGTAATAAGAACTACTAAAATTTTGAATGTTATTATTTAAATTTTTAATAGCATATTGTTCTAATCTAGTATATAAAGGGAAGTTTAAAGATATATCAAAAACATCTAAAAAACCAGAAACATCATTACTGTTAGTTTTATAGTTTTCAAGAATAATCTTTTTATCTGATTTCATTGAATCTATCTTAGCCAAAAATTCATTTTTAGGTAAAGAAAGATATGCGAAGGTATTTTTAAAATCTTGCTCATATTGTAAAAAGGACTCTAACAAGAGATTATTACGTTCAGCATTTATACCGCTAAAAACTAATGATTCATCAAAGTCCCATGTGTTCAGTCTAATTAACAAACTATCAGAAGGTTGCATGTATACATATTGAAGCTCATTACCATGATGAAAGATGTATAAACCTTCTTTAAATTTCTTATAGCTACCTAGGAACGTATTATTTTTGCTAAGAGGTATAGTGTCGTTAAAATCGTAATTGTCTGATAATACAACAAAATCACATTTAGGATTGATAATTTTACCTCCAAAATAGGTAGGCTTATCCTTATCAGACTTATTACATCCAATAAACACAATTAATATGAGAGGTATAAAATACTTAATCATAATTCAAATTATCCTAAATATTAAAGTTCAAAAATAGATAACTCTTTAATATTAGGCTGTTAATTCGTTGTTAAAAACGAATTAAAACGAGCCAAAAGTAAGATGTTAAAAACTTTAATGCAAATTCTTTTATAGTCTTTAGTTTTTATATTTTTGCACGGAATTTAAAAAAATATACATGTTATCAGTTTCTAATTTATCAGTTCAGTTTGGAAAACGTGTTTTGTTTGATGAAGTAAACACAAAGTTTACTCAAGGAAATTGCTACGGAATTATCGGAGCAAATGGAGCGGGAAAATCTACATTTTTAAAGATTTTATCAGGAAAACAAGAACCAACTTCAGGGCAAGTTCATTTAGAACCAGGAAAGAGAATGTCTGTATTAACACAAGATCATTATGCTTTTGATGAGTATACTGCCTTAGAAGCTGTGTTAATGGGAAACAAAGAACTGCACAAAATAAAATCAGAAATAGATGCATTATATGCTGATTATTCTGACGAAAATGCAGAAAAAATTGGTGAGTTACAAGTTCGTTTTGAAGAAATGGACGGTTGGAATGCCGATGCTTCTGCTGCAAGTTTACTGTCAAATTTGGGTATTAAAGAAGAAGATCATTACACATTATTATCAGAATTAGACTCTAAGAAAAAAGTACGTGTATTATTGGCACAAGCTTTATTTGGGAATCCTGATGTATTAATCATGGACGAGCCTACAAACGATTTGGATTTTGAAACTATTTCTTGGTTAGAAAATTTCTTAGCAAATTATGATAACACAGTAATTGTAGTATCTCATGACCGTCACTTTTTAGATGCTGTTTGTACGCATATTTCTGATATAGACTTTGGAAAAATTAATCATTATTCAGGAAATTATACTTTCTGGTACGAGTCTTCTCAATTAGCAGCTAAACAAAGAGCTCAACAAAATAAAAAGGCAGAAGATAAAAAGAAAGAATTAGAAGAGTTTATTCGTCGTTTTTCTGCAAACGTGGCTAAATCTAAACAAGCAACTTCACGTAAGAAAATGATTGAGAAACTAAATGTTGATGAAATTAAACCTTCTTCACGTCGTTATCCTGCAATTATTTTTGAAAGAGATAGAGAAGCGGGAGACCAGATTTTAAATATTGAAGGTTTATCAAAAAAGGATGCAGAAGGAGAGTTATTGTTTTCAAATGTTGATATTAATTTGAATAGAGGAGATAAAGTTGCCGTTATTTCTAAAAACTCTAAAGCAACTACAGCTTTTTATCAAGTAATTTCAGGTAATGAAGAAGCAGATTCAGGTAAATATAGTTGGGGTGTAACAACTACTCAATCGTATTTACCAGCAGATAATTCTGCTTATTTTCAAAATGGAGAGTTAAATTTAGTAGATTGGTTACGTCAATACGCACAAACTGAAGAGGAGAGAGAGGAAGTATTTTTAAGAGGTTTCTTAGGAAAAATGATTTTTTCAGGAGAAGAGGCTTTAAAGAAAAGTAATGTATTATCTGGAGGAGAGAAAGTACGTTGTATGCTATCTCGTATGATGATGACAAGAGCTAATATTTTAATGCTAGATGAACCAACAAATCACCTAGATTTAGAGTCTATTCAAGCGTTGAATAATTCATTAATAAACTTCAAGGGAACTATATTGTTTACTACACATGACCATGAGTTTGCACAAACAGTAGCTAATAGAATAATAGAGATTACACCTAAAGGGATTATTGATAAGTATGCTACTTTCGATGAATATTTAGAGGACTCTAAAGTAAAAGAATTAAGAGAGAAAATGTATTCTTAAATTATTAATTAAAAAAACAGCCATAATATCATATAAAATTATGGCTGTTTTTTTATGCCACATTTCTGTAATATAATTCATCCATAATATCTTTTGAGCCTTTGCCACAAAAAAGCAAATTCTTTTTATTTTTTAAAGAAAACTGATAAGCTTCTACAATTGAGTTAACCCCTAGAGTATCAATATTAGTAACATTACTAATATCTATGCTAATGTCTTTATATTTTTTTATAAAAGAATAAATCATTACTTCAAAAAGCTGAACGTTGGTAAGAGTTAAGTCACCTGATATCTTTAAATAATTTTTAGAGCTTTTAATTTTAAATTCCATAATACATAGTTTTAAATTTATATTATAAAATTATAACTTGCTTTTAAAATAAATAGCTTATTTCGTTGGAATTCAGTTTTCTATAGTTGATTAGGTTGTTTTAATAGATAAATTAGTTATAAGTATTACTCTTGGTTATCATTAACTATTTCAAAGAAGCTAAAAACGTTACCACCATAGCGTTTTTCATAGTTATAATAGGGATGTTGAGATAAATCTGTATGTTTTGAGTGTTCAATTATCAAAAGCCCATCATTATTTAACAAGTTGCGATCAAAAACTATGTCAGCTATTTTTAAAAATTGTTTTTCTTCAAAGTCATATGGAGGGTCAGCAAAAATTACATCTACTTTAAGGGGCGTTTTTTCTAAAAACTTATATACATCACTTTTATAGCTGTTAATAGACATGTTTAAATCCTTAGCTGTCTGATTAATGAATTTTATACAAGCATAATGAGCGTCAACAGCATTAATGGTTTCAGTACCTCGAGAAGCAAATTCGTAACTTATGTTTCCTGTTCCAGCAAATAAATCTAGTACAGAAATGTTTTCAAAATAATAGAAGTTATTTAAAATATTAAATAAAGACTCTTTTGCCATATCTGTTGTGGGTCTTACAGGCAGGTTTTTAGGAGCTGTAATTCTTTTACTTTTATATTTTCCAGAAATAATTCGCATTAGGCTATGAGTATAAAATTAGAGTGATTCGAAAAGTCTTTACTATCGGCAAAAAAACTATTAATTGGATTAATAAAGTGAATATTTCGAATGTATGAATAAGTAATAGAATATATATCTGATTCTTTCTCAATATCACCGATAAATGTCAATTGGAAAGAATTTGGATCCATTTGTAATTGTTCAGCAGTGAAAAGAATGTAATATATAAAATCTTCTTTTGTATTGTATAAAAATGAATTATAAAATAACAGTTTGCCTTCTTTACAAACAACGATATCTAAATAAGAAGAAGAAACATATACAAAGAATTGATCTTCAGAATCATTCTCAGAATAGTTTAGTAGTTTATCTATTAAAACCGTTGAATGATGTTTGTATTCAAATTCCCCAAAATTTTGAAAAAGGTAGTTGTTGATATTTACATAAGGTATATAAACTGTATTAGCAGCTATTACAGTATGTAAATCGTAGGTTATAAAATCTGTTTTTAATGTTTTTACGTTATAATTTAAATATGGAACTAAATTATTTCTGTCAAAGAGCTTGTTAGGAACCAACGTAGCTAAATTGTTTTGATGAATGGCAAAAACAGATGTAAAGTCTTGTTGTAAATCTTTGTCAGTATCAAAAACACGGATGATTTTATCTAGTAATAGTTCTGGAGAAGCAATAGAGTCAGAAAATGTATACTTGGTAAAAAGAAGAGTTTCTTTTGTTTCTGAGTTTGATATACAAAAAGAAAATCCATCCAAACTAAATTGGATGGATAAACTTTTATACTGCGCATTAGCGCTAATTTTTTTACTCTTTTTTTGCAATTGCGTCACCTTTATCGTAATAAGGAGGCCAGTTACCACCTACAGTTACTTCAGTTAAAGAACCAACAGAAACAAACTCACCTTTAATTTGATCTGTCTCAATGGCTTCTAATTCTTGCTTTATTAAAGAAGGATTCATTCCTTTTAAGATAGGTTTCTTAGAAACCTTCGCCTCAAAAACTGGAACTTCTAAGCCAGCAACTTTTTCAACTCTACCTGTAGCTAATTCAAATTTTTCTTCTGTACCAGGAACATCAAACATAGTAGCATACTCTTTACCTTCAAAGTATTTTAAAACAGGCTCGTACCCTACAGTATCAATAACTTTAACAGATATATCTTTAGTAATACCACCACCTAACTCAACAGTTTTTTCAACGTTTTTAGTTTCTGTAATAGCTAATTGACCATTTTTAATAAAGGCAAGCAAAGTATCTTTATTATTAGTATATGTTCCGTAAACTTCTTTATATTTTACTTCAGCGTCTCGAATCAACTTTAAATTCTTAATAACCTTAGCATAACGTACTCTCTTGTCTTTGTTAAAATTAATAGGTTCCATAACACCATTATAAATTTTATATACTAAAAAGACAGTTGCTCCTAATAATAATATAGAGACTAACCATCTCATTTTTAGAGGAACAAACTTAACAACAAGTAATGCTAAAAGAACTGCAACTACAACAGCTGCTAAAATCATTAATAATAAATTCATTTTTTTAATTTTTAATGTATGATATTCGCAAATCTACAATTTTTTTTCAATGATGAAAATAATTATTTAGAAATAGACTTATCTTTGAATATTATTTGATATATGATACAAACTGCTCCGAAATTTTATAAAGAAATACTACAAAAATTCCCGTATTCGCCTACAGAAAAACAAAATGAGTTACTAGATGTCTTAACAGACTTTATTTTTTCAGAAGATAATCGCGCTTTATTTTTATTAAAAGGGTATGCAGGAACAGGTAAAACAACAATAATAAGTACCGTTGTACATAATTTATGGAAAATAGGACAAAAAGCAGTTTTACTAGCGCCAACAGGTCGTGCAGCGAAAGTAATTTCAGGATATTCTAACCGACAGGCATTTACGATTCATAAAAAAATATACTTTCCTAAAAAGCAAAGTAGTGGCGCTGTAAATTTTGTAATGCAACCTAATAAGCATACTGATACTCTTTTCATTGTAGATGAAGCTTCTATGATTTCTGATGAAAAGCAGAACGCGAAATTATTTGAAAATGGTTCTTTATTGGATGATTTAATCTCATATGTATACTCAGGAAAAAATTGTAAAATTATTTTTATTGGAGATACGGCACAGTTACCACCTGTAAAGTTAACTATGAGTCCAGCTTTAGAAGCTGACAAACTTTCGTTTGAGTTTAATAAAGAAGTTACAGAAATTGAGTTAGACGAAGTGGTTAGACAAGAAGAAGGCTCAGGGATTTTGGCTAATGCAACCGATTTACGTTTGTTAATTCAGAATGATTCAATACATTTTCAATTTGATTTAAATTATCCCGACATTATTCGTCTACAAGATGGTTATGATATTCAAGATGCTATAACAATGGCTTATGATGGAGATATAGGAGTGGAAGATACTGCTATTATTGTACGTTCAAATAAGAGAGCTAATCAATACAATCAACAGATTAGAACTAAAATTCGTGGACAAGAAAATGAAATTTCTACAGGAGATTACGTGATGGTAGTGAAAAATAATTACTACTGGTTAAAAGACTCTTCTTCGGCAGGATTTATAGCAAATGGAGATATTTGTGAAGTTATGCGTATCAATTCAATTAAAGAATTATACGGCTTTAAGTTTGCAGAAGTTGAAGTTCGCATGATTGATTATCCTGATATGAAACCTTTTGAAACAGTGTTGTTGTTAGATACTCTTACAAGTGAAAGTCCGTCATTAACGTATGAAGAATCTAACCGATTATATGAAGCTGTAAAAGAAGATTTTGCACATGAAAAATCAAAGTACAAGCAATTTATGGGTGTTAAGAAAAATAAGTATTTCAATGCGCTTCAGGTAAAGTTCTCTTACGCAATGACCTGTCATAAATCTCAAGGAGGTCAATGGAAAACAGTTTTTATAGAACAACCATACTTGCCAGATGGAGCTTCGGTTGAATATTTACGTTGGTTATATACGGCTGTTACCCGTGCACAAGAAAAATTGTATTTAATAGGTTTTAAAGATGAGTATTTTTTAGATTAAAAAACTATCTTCGCGTCAAATTAAAATTTAAAACTATGAAAATGTATTTTACAAAAACAAAAATTGCATTAATTTTTTCCTTAGTACTACTATTGTCATTTTCTTCATGCAGTAATAGTGATGATTTAGCGTCTAGTAATCCGTTTATAGAAATAAACTGGAGTAATGTAGGAAGCTCGTTAAGTATTCGGTCAGATGAGTTTGAAGAAGGAGGGAAATTAACTTTTGAGTTATACATGAATGGGCAATTAAAAGACTCAGAGACAATAACTACGGGATATGAAGGAGGAAATAACTATAATGGAAGTTTATACTTAGATAATACTGTGAGTTTTCCTGTTACTATATATCTAGTTGTTAAAGGTGGAGGAAGCAAAACTAAAAGTAATGAAGTTGTTATTGAGGATCCTATTTTAGGAAAAAGATTTTTAAGAGAAGCAGAAGTATTTGATAAGTTAGAGGAGACAGATATTCCGATGACTCTTACAAGTTGCGAAAAATTAAGTACTATTGAATTTTTCAGTAATAACAAGGTTAAAAGAGACTGGTTTAGTTCTAATAGTTCAACAGGCGAATGTATAGAAGAGTTAGAAGAATTTCAATGGGAAAGAGTAGGGGTTAATAAGTATAAGTTTATTTTTGATAAAAATTTTTACTTAGTAGATATGAATTTTGGGTATAAGGGTGAATCCATAGAATTTGAAGTTATCGGAAATAGATATGACAGAAAATATTACTATATACAATAAAACATATTTTTAAAAGGCAAAAAAAACTCAAACTTCAAGTGAAGTTTGAGTTTTTTTATTGCTTAACATATAGATGTTACTTTCCAATATGTTAGCATTTTGTTAATGTGCTTTATACTTTAGTTAAAAAAGTTACATTTGTGTAGTATTCAAACTATTAAAAATGCACAAAAAAGTACTTTTATTACTATCTTTTTTATTGATTTCACTAACAATAAGCGCACAAAAACCGCAAAAACTTACTTCAAATCAGATTTACGAGAAAGTTCAAAAATTAAACTTTTTAGGCTCTGCATTATACATCGCTGCGCATCCTGATGATGAAAATACTCGTTTGATCGCATATTTATCTAATCATGAAAAGGCAAGAACAGGATATTTGTCGTTAACCCGTGGAGATGGAGGGCAAAATTTAATAGGTCCTGAAATGCGTGAACTTTTGGGAGTTATTCGTACTCAAGAGCTGTTAGCTGCAAGAAATGTAGATGGAGGAGAACAACGTTTTTCTAGAGCTAATGATTTTGGATATTCAAAACACCCTGATGAAACGTTAAAAATTTGGGATAAAGATAAAGTTTTAGCCGATGTAGTTTGGGCAATTCGTACTTTCAAACCCGATGTGATTATCAATCGTTTTAATCATAGAACACCAGGAACAACGCATGGTCACCATACTTCATCAGCGATGTTAAGTGTTGAAGCTTTTGATTTAGCTAATGATAAATCAAAATACCCTGAGCAATTAAAGTATACAGATACATGGAGGCCTAATAGGTTGTTTTTTAATACTTCTTGGTGGTTTTACGGAAGTGAAGAAGCTTTTGAAAAAGCAGACAAAAGTAATATGTTAAGCTTTGATATAGGAACGTACTACCCTTTAAAAGGATTGTCTAATAATGAAGTAGCAGCAATAGCAAGCAGTCAACATTTATGCCAAGGGTTTGGAAGGTTAACCACTAGAGGAAGTCAAACAGAATATGTAGAGTTTTTAAAAGGAGAATTTCCTAAAGACAAAAAAGATATTTTTTCAGGAATAAATACAACATGGAATAGAGTAGATGGTGGAGGAGAAATAGGAGATATTTTATATGATGTTGAACAAAATTTTGATTTTGTAAATCCATCAAAGCACCTGCCAGACTTGTTAAAGGCATACAAAAAAGTTAGGCAATTAAAAAATACGCATTGGAGAACTATTAAGACAAAAGAATTGAATGAAATTATCAAAGCTTGTGCAGGTTTATATTTAGAAGCATCGGCAGAAAGTTCTAGTTCAATTCCAAGTAGTACAATTAATGTAAATTTTGAAGCACTAAATAGAAGCTTTATTTCTATGGAGTTGTCGTCAATTACCATTCTTCCTGAAGGGAAAAACATCAAAAAAGAATTGGATTTAGCACCCAATAGTAAACAAAACTTTAAAAGTAAAATCAATATCACTAAAGATGTTTCTTACTCTTCGCCATATTGGTTAGCTACTCAGTGGGATTTGGGAATGTACAAAGTAAACGATCAAAAATTAATAGGTAATCCAGAGTCTTTAAGGCCAATTCAAATTCAATACAATATTATAATTGAAGACCAACCAATTGCATTTACAATTCCAGTGGTACATAGATACGCTAAAAGAGATAAAGGAGAAATTTATGAACCTTTTGAGGTGTTACCGAAAGTAACAACAAAGCTATTGAATAAGGTACTTGTTTTTTCTTCAGAAAAATCTCAAAAAGTAACTGTAGAAATTCGTTCTGGAGCGAAAAATACAAATGGAATAGTTACTCTAAAAGCACCAAAAGGGTGGAAAGTTACTCCAAACGAAGCAAAATTTTCTATAGACCAAAAGGGAGATATTCAGTTGATTGACTTTATGGTTACTCCAACACAAAATGAATCAGAAGGAGTTTTAAAAGCTATAGCAAAAGTTGAAGGTAAAAGTTATGATAAAGAATTGATAGAAATTAATTATAGTCATATTCCTAAACAGTCAGTATTATTACCATCACAAGCAAAAGTTGTACGTATGGATATAAAAAAGAACGGTACAAGAATAGGGTATATACAAGGTTCAGGAGATGCTATTCCAGAAAGTTTACAACAAATTGGCTATGAGGTAACAGAGTTGAATGTAAATGAGATTAATGGAAATTTAGAGCAATTTGACGCAGTTGTTGTTGGTATTAGGGCATATAACACTATAAAAGAATTGCAGTTTAAGCAAAAATACTTGTTAGAATATGTAAAAAATGGTGGAAATTTAATAGTGCAATACAACACGAATAGAGGAGTAGATGTACAAGCGCCGTATGAATTACAATTATCACGTGATAGAGTAACAGACGAACATTCTAAAGTAACCTTGTTAGCTAAAGAACATTCTATTTTAAATTACCCAAACAAAATTACTGAAGCTGATTTTGATGGTTGGGTACAAGAACGAGGCTTATATTTTCCTAACAAATGGAGTAAAGAATACACTTCGATATTATCTATGTATGATAAAGGGGAGTCAGTAAAAAAAGGAAGTTTGTTAGTTGCTAAATATGGTAAAGGAAACTATATCTATACAGGGTTAAGCTTCTTTAGAGAGCTTCCAGCAGGAGTTTCAGGAGCTTATAAGTTATTTGCAAACTTATTATCGGTAAAAGAAAATACCGTGGAGAAATAGAATATTGAAAAGAGTCATATAAATTATAGAAAAGCGAGGTTTAAACCCCGCTTTTCTATTTAAAAAGACTGATAAAAATAGATTTCTAAGTAAGTACAAACTAAATGGAAAGTAATTTTTTGTGATTGAGGTAACTTTAATTACTTTTGACGCTGAATATTAAAAAAATTATATGAAAAGACTACTACTTTTTACGCTAGTCCTTTTTGGCGTATATGTAAATGCTCAAGAAATTTCTCAAAGTGATAAAGATGCTTTAATAGCGCTTTATAATGCTACAGATGGAGCAAATTGGACAAACAAATGGGATTTGAATGACTCTCCACAGAATTGGTATGGAGTGGTTACCAGTGTTGTTTTTGGTGCTTCAGGAGCCGAAAGACATGTGGATGAGATAAATCTTTTAAATAATAATTTAAGTGGATCTATACCTGCTGATTTAGGTAACTTAAAAAGCTTAAATACACTAAATCTTTCAAATAATAACTTGACTAGTGCTATTCCTAGTGCTTTGGGGAATGCAAAAGATCTTAATTACTTATACCTTCAAAATAACCAATTAACAGGGAATATACCTGTAGAGCTTTTTACGCTTAATGAGAGACATTTTGTTGAAATCAATTTAAGCCATAATAAATTGACAGGTAAGTTACCAGTGGAGATTGGAGAATCAATTGCAAACGTAGGTGAAGTTTTTGTATCTAATAACCTATTAACAGATTTACCAGATTATACTAATGTTTCTTTATTCAGAATAAACACTTTAGATATCAGTAATAACAATATTAATTTTTCTGTGTTTGAAAGAGTTCCATCTTTTGACAATATAGCTAAAGTTTTAGAAGATAATGTTGCTACACTTACCTATAGTCCTCAAAATAGAGTTGGTGAAATAGAAACAATTGAATTAAATGTAGGAGAAAATATTAGTTTTTCAATTACAGGGTTAACAAGCGCTAATAATACCTATCAGTGGTATAAAAATGATGTTCCAATTGGAGGAGCTACTAATCCTACCTATCAAATTACAGGATCAACTTTAACTGATGCAGGTGTGTATTACTGTGAAGTAAAGAATGCCAATGTACCAAACCTTACTTTAAAGAGAAACATTATTAATTACAATACAATTGGAGCTATAAACGATAGAAATGCTCTTATATCGTTATATGATGCTACTGATGGCGCAAATTGGACAGACTCATGGAATCTTAATGAAGCTATGAATTCTTGGGAAGGAGTAACGGTAAATTCCTTAGGAAGAGTAACAAGTTTATCACTTAATTATAGAAAACTTAATGGAGAATTACCAAATGAATTAGGAAACCTAACAGAATTGATCAAATTACATCTTAATGAAGGTTCTTCTAGTAGTGTGAGAGGTAGTATTCCTGATAGTATTTGTAACCTTGTAAAAGTTGAAGATGTTATAATAGATATGCCAGGATTGACAGGAGCAGTACCGAGTTGTCTTTTTACTATAGCATCATTGAGAAGTGTATATTTAATAGGTAATAGTCCTTTATTAACTCTAGATTTTCCTGATGATTTATCAAACCTTACAAATCTTACAACTCTAAGTTTGAGTCGAATAGATCTTTCATCTAATGGAGGATTTCCAATGAGTATTTTAGATTTAACCAATTTAGAAAAATTATCTCTTTATATTACTAGATTAACTGGAAACATACCTGAACAGATAGGGCTACTTAGTAATTTAACAGAGCTTTCACTTAGACATAGTGGGGCGTTAACTGGAGTGATACCTTCTTCAATAGGTGATTTAACTAAGTTGAATAGTTTAACAATAGTATCAACAAATATTGAAGGTGAAATACCATCTTCTTTTTCAAAATTAACATCTCTTCGTGCTCTGGATCTTTCTAGAAATAAACTAACGGGTCATATCCCTTCTTATATTAATACTTTTAATACTTTAACAAGTTTAGATTTCAGTCATAATAACTTGTCAGGAACTATTCCTGATTTTACAACATTAACAAATTTACAGAACTTAGAGTTTGATAATAATAAATTTGTTTTCAAAGATTTTGAAAATGAATATACAAACTACAAAAATCAAATACCATATATTTTTTCTTACCAACCACAACTTAAAATAGATGAAGAGCAAAATATTACGGTAATAGAAGAAGAATCTATTACTTTAATTGCAGAAGCAACCAATAGTACTAATAATTCATATCAATGGCGTAAAGATGGTGTTGAAATTAATGGAGCAACGAATCGTTCTTATACAATAAATAATTTAGGTTTTAATGATAATGGAGTATATGATTGTGTTATAAAAAATAGTATTATTACCGACTTAATATTATTGAAAAATGAAATAACATTAAAAGTTAAATCTAAAGGTGTAATACATGATAAAAATGCCCTTATAGCATTTTATAATGCTACTGATGGGGCAAATTGGACAAATCCTTGGGATCTCAATGCAGATATAAGTACTTGGGAAGGAGTTACAGTAAATACAGTTGGTAGAGTTACAGAATTAGATATTAGGTATAGAAAGCTTAATGGGACTTTACCAGATGATCTTGGAAATCTAACAGAACTTAGAAAATTAACGCTTTTAGGGTTAGGTTCTACTAGTAATGGGCTCACAGGAAGCATTCCTTCTAGTTTATGTAATCTTACGAAGATTGAAGAGATAAATATAGATCAACTTAACTTAACTGGTGTTATACCAAGTTGTCTTTTTAATATAATATCATTAAAAAATGTTAAAATTGATGGTCATGGAAACATGCTTACATTGGATTTTCCTGATGATTTATCGGAGCTTATAAATCTTACATCTCTATATTTAAGTAATGTGGATCTTTCTTCTGAAGGTGATTTTCCAGAAAATATATTAGATTTAACCAATTTAGAAAGGTTGACTTTATTTAATAATGAATTAACAGGAAGTATACCTACGACAATAAGTAATTTGACTAAACTAAAAGAATTAAGTATTAGAGCTTATAAAATGTCAGGTAGTATACCAGATGAAATTGGAGCGCTTGTTAATCTAGAAAGCCTCTCATTTAATATACCTTTGACTGGATTAATGCCTGCTTCAATAGGGGATTTAATCAAACTAAAAAGTTTAAGAATATATGGGAATATAGAAGGAGAAATACCTGCTTCTTTTTCTAAATTAACAGCTCTTTATTCTCTAGATTTTTCTAGAAATAAGCTTACTGGTCAAATACCTCAATTTATTAATACTTTTAGTAATTTACAATTACTAGAATTAGGAGGAAACAAATTATCAGGAGTTATTCCAGATCTTACGAGTTTGACTAAATTACAAATTTTGGATATTCAAGATAATCAATTCGTTTTTGAAGATTTTGAAAATGAATTTAATACTTATAAAACATTATTTGGTTTCTTTTACCAACCTCAGTCGAATATTGATACGGAAGAAATAATTACAGTAATAGAAGAAGATGAAGTTAGATTAACTGTTGAAGCTACTAAAAGTACTAACAATACTTATCAATGGCGTAAAGATGGGGTAGATATTAATGGTGCTAAAAGCAGAGAGTATGTTATTGAGAGTTTAAAATTAACTGATAAGGGTGTTTATGATTGTGTTATTAGTAATAGTCTTATTACTGACTTAAAATTGACGAAAAACAGAATAATATTAAATGTGGATCCATCAGATTTAGATGGTGATGGAATAAAGGATGTAGATGATTTATGTCTAAATACCCCAGCAGGAGAGTCGGTAAACTCTAATGGATGTTCCGAAAGTCAGTTAGATGATGATAATGATGGAATAAATAATGACAAAGATTTATGCCCTAATACTCCAACAGGAGAACCGGTAAATGTAGACGGATGTTCGGAGAGTCAATTAGATGATGATAATGATGGTGTATTCAATAATGTTGATCAATGTCCTAATACAAGTGAAGGAAGCATTGTTGATGTTAATGGTTGTGCTCAATACCAATTAATTGATATAGTGCCTAGTGATATTCAGGTCATGGTAAGCAGTACCACTTGTCCAGATAAAAGTAACGGTATTGTAAACCTTTCATTTAAAAAGAATTATATTTATAAAGTAATTTTGGTAGGACAAGGTGTAATAAATAAAACTTTTGAAAATGTAAACTATACTTCTGGATTAGAAATTACAGAGTTACCTGTAGGAAGTTATGAAATATGTGTTACCGCGTCAGAGTTACCTAGTTTCAGCCAATGTTATAATGTAATGGTTAGTGCTCCAGTAGCCTTAAAAGTTTCTCAAGCGAGTTTAAAAGGCACTTCACTTACTTATCAAGTATCAGGTAGTGAAAACTATAAAGTAACAATTAATAATAAAGAGTATTTGTATACTTTTAAAGATACTGGTGAACGAGAAATAACAGTTAATCTAAATAATGGAAATAATTCTGTAGAGATAACAACAAATAAACCATGTCAAGGTGTTTATAACAAGAGCGTTACAGTTAAAAGTATTACATTGTACCCTATTCCAGTTACAAATTACCTAAACATTTCTGGTGTTACAGGTAATTCTGCCATAGTAGCCGTAAGAAGCCTTGAGGGAGCTACTGTGTTATCAGCTAAGCTTGATGTTTATAATGGAGGAGCTAGATTACCAATGGATACTCTAGCTACAGGAATGTATCTTGTAACAGTTACTACTTCAACACAAACCGTTAACACAAAAATATTCAAAAAATGAGAAAACTAATATTTATACTATTTATACAATTAATTTTAATTTCTTGTGGAGGAGGGGGAAGTGAAGATCCAGTACCATCAGAACCAGAATTAGGGGCTTTTGAGTTAGTTTTTCCTGAAAATAATACGCTTTGTACAGAAGGAACTGAAGTATCTGATACCGAAGTTTCTATTCCTTTAAAATGGAGTAATTCTACAAATGCTATATCTTATGAAGTGGTACTTACTAACACTGAAAGTGGAAATAGAATTGAAAAGATGACTAACACTAATTCTATGAGTGTTATTTTGCCAAAAGCAACAAAATTTTCTTGGAATGTAACTGCTATTATACAAAATAAAGGAAAACAGAGTAATAGTGCTTGGAATTTTTATACAGAAGGAGTTTCTGTTTCTAATCATGCTCCATTTCCTGCGAGTATAACATTAGAAGATAATAAAGATGGTACGATTAATATCAGTTGGGAAGCATCTGATCTTGATAATGACATTTTAAAATACAAAGTATATTTAGGGGAGTCAAAAGATACAGTTGAATTGATAAAAGAAACAGAAAGTACTTTTATTGAAAAACAAAGTATTGATTATAACACGACTTATTTTTTAATGGTTGTGGTCTTAGATAAAAATGGAAACTCATCGTCTATTTATAAGGAATTCCAGTTTAACATTTAGATAAATTGAACTTATCTTTTATAAAAGCTAGAGTAGTTTAACTACTCTAGCTTTTTTACTTAAAAAGATTTATAGAAACTGTAGCTAATTCCGAGTTTGGAAATTTTCTAAACGTGTTTTTATCATGAGTCAACCCAATAGCTTCCATAGCATTCATGTATTCATCAAGCTCAATAATGTACTGATCAGAATAACCATGCGTAGCATCATAGGCGGTAGCCGCTGTTTTTCCTAAGTTTTTAGCAACCAACTCAGGTTTTGATGTGTGTAATTCAATAAGTAACAAACCAAACTTACAGATATACGGTTTCCACTTGGTAAAATGTTGTTTTAAAGACTCTACTACCAAGTTGTTATTCAAACGTTTTCCTCTGTAAGCATAAGCTCCAGTTGAATTGGTAATAGTTGAATTATCATTAGGAGCAGGCTCTTGCCAAATTCTGTTGTGATCTAAAAAGGTACGAACATTCAATAAGTCAGAAAGATTAATACCATATTTATCTTGTAAATCTTCCGAGAGAGCTTTCGGATTTCCAATATCTCCCCAAATCACTTTAGCCCAAATATCTGCTTGCACTAGGTTTTTACGAGTTATTTTTAAGGCAGCTTCGTTATAATCGACACCAATAAGTAAAAGAGGATAATCTTCTAGCATAGTACCTCTTTTAGTCTGATGTTCAATTACATTAAATAAATGTTTTAAAAATGCACCATTACCACAGCCAACATCTAAAATACCTTTAGGTTGTTCGTTGATAGGTTTATTAAATAGGTAAATAATAATCTCATCGATTACTTTAAAGTAGGTAGAATGCGCGCCACCGCTTCCCCAAACATTCATTTCTCTATCTACATGAATTTCGTCATTTCCAATTTCTGAAGTTCTAAAAATGTCTGGGTCTCCAAATATAAGTTTGTCTAATTTTCTAAGAGTAGGGATGTAGGAAACTGTAACTCCGTAAGCACTTGCTCTTCGAGCAAAAAACAAGCCTTCATCAGTAAACTCATAAGAGTCTTTAGTCTTGAAAAACCAACCTAGATTGGTTAATAAATCAAGTAGCCGACTAAAATTATCAGCGTCTTTATGAAACTCATCAGCACTGAATTTTGTTTGCATAAAGTATTTATGAAACATACCGCTCATACCTAATAAAACTGTTGTTGGACCAACAATAATACCTTCGATATGTGTAAGGATCTGAGCTACAATTTCTTTTTCTTCAGAAGTTGATGGAGTTTTAATTCCAAAGTTGTTTGTAAAGTTTTTATAAAGCTTTTCAAGCTTCTCATAAGGTTCAATTTCAAATTTTCGAGCGCTATAATTTTCTGAAAATTTCAACAATAAAAAAGCTTCTTTATATAAGTGAAAATAAGAAAAAGCTATAGCTGAAGCTTCATTGATTTCGAACTGAACAGTGTTATGTGTATTATCTACATGTTGTGTTAACCAGCCTTGAGAACACAATGTTCTTAAAGCCACATTTAAATAACCGTCATTAGCGTTAAATTCGGAAGTAATTTCATTTAAACTAACAGATTTCTTCTTTAATAAGTAGTTAGTAATTCCTTTTTCATGTAAAGTGTAAGCTGCTGGACAAGTAACAATTCCGTCTAAGTGACGAAACAACCTACTCCTTAACGCAGACTTTTCTTGTTTTGATAGCATAGTTTGATAGTTTTCATTCTAAATATAACTAATTGATTTTAAAATTAAAACTAAATTATTAAAGCTAAAAAATTAAGTTAAAATATTTAAAATATGTTTGTGAACAAAAGAATAATAGTCTTGATATTGAGGAAGTAATAAGTTTTCGTAGTTTTTTGTATGCAGTATTGTTTCTAAGCTAAATAGCTTTAAGTCTGCTACTTCCTCTTCTTGAAGTTTTAATTCTTGGACAGAAACTGTTAATTCAGCAATAAATACATGATGAAACTCATTATCAATAATTCCATTCGAGTGATTTACCATGTGTTTTCGAGTACCTATTTTATGTAAGTTTTCAGGAAGAATATCAAAACCTATTTCTTCTTTAACCTCTCTAACAGCAGCAATTTTAATGTTTTCACCGGCAGCTATGTGACCTGCAACCGAAATATCCCATAAACCAGGAAATACTTTTTTAGTCAGTGCTCTTTTTTGAAGAAGTATTTGTTTATTAGAAGTGTATAACCAAACATGGATAGTAGGGTGAAAGTAACCATGTTTATGAGCCTCAGATTTTAAACAAGTTTTTCCTGTATAGTTTCCATTTTCATCGACAATATCTATAAGTTCATCCATAAAAAGCTGGTAAAAAAAACGTCATTACAAATAAGTAATGACGTTTGATTATTTATATTATTTAAAGTAAGAGAAATCTTCTCCGTCTTCAATTTTTAATAAACTTTCGTAAATCATTTTAATTACATTTTCAACATCTTCACGGTGTACCATTTCAACGGTAGTGTGCATGTAACGTAATGGTAAAGAGATTAAAGCAGAAGCAACTCCACCATTGCTGTATGCAAATGCATCAGTGTCAGTTCCTGTAGCTCTTGATAGGGCAGAGCGTTGGAAAGGAATTTTGTTAGCTTCGGCAGTATCAATAATTAAATCTCGTAATTTTTGTTGTACCGCAGGAGCATAAGCTACTACAGGACCTTTACCTAACTCTAAATGACCTTCTTTTTTCTTATCAATCATTGGTGTGGTAGTGTCATGTGTTACATCAGTAACAATAGCTACGTTAGGCTTAATGGTTTCGGTAATCATTTCCGCACCACGCAAACCAATTTCTTCTTGAACAGAGTTTGTAATATATAAACCGAAAGGTAATTTTTTCTTGTTTTCGTGTAATAAACGTGCTACTTCAGCAATCATAAAACCTCCCATACGGTTATCTAAAGCACGACATACAAACTTGTTCTCGTTTAGAATGTGAAACTCATCTGGGTAGGTAATAACACAACCAACATGCACACCTAATTTTTCAACTTCTTCTTTAGTGCTGCAACCACAATCAATAAAAATATTGTCTGGTTTTGGAGCCTCTTCTTTCGCTTTATTACGTGTATGAATTGCTGGCCATCCGAAAACACCTTTTACAATTCCGTTTTTAGTGTGAATGTTTACAATTTTACTAGGAGCAATTTGGTGGTCGCTACCTCCGTTACGGATTACATAAATTAATCCGTCATCAGAAATATAGTTTACATACCAAGAAATTTCATCAGCATGTCCTTCAATAACTACTTTATATTTAGCATCAGGGTTTATAATTCCTACAGCAGAACCATAAGTGTCGGTAATAAACTCGTCAACATAAGGTTTTAAATAGTCCATCCATATTTTTTGCCCTTCCCACTCGTATCCTGTAGGAGCAGCATTATTCAAGTATTTTTCTAAAAAGTCAATAGACTTTTCATTTAAAATAGATTTATCAGCCATAACTTAAACGTTAATTTTAATGTTATTAATCTTTCTTTTCTTTTTCTTTAGGTTTATCAGCTCCCCAAAAACGTCTCTTTTCAATAAACTCTTCTTGTTCCTGAAGTTGTTTAGGTGTTAACACCTTTAAAAAAGATGGGTGTTGCTCTATTGCATACTCAATTTTTTCAACAATGCTAGCCACATCTTCATTTTCGTAATCAATTTCTAAAGGTTCTTTAATAACCATAGATTGTAGCACGTTACGTTTTTTTATCATCAATCCTTTTTTGTCAAAAGAACGTCTAAATCCGTCAATTACTATAGGAACTACAATAGGCTTGTAGGTTTTAATGATATGGGCTGTACCACGACGAATAGGCTTAAAAGGGGTAGTTGTACCTTGTGGAAAGGTAATTACCCAGCCATCGTCTAAAGCTTTTCCTATATTAGAAATGTCAGACATTTTTACTTGTCTGTTTACATCTTTTCCTGCGCTTCTCCAAGTTCTTTCAACAGAGACAGAACCTACATAAGCAAAAATTTTAGGAAGCAAACCAGAACGCATGGTTTCACCTGCAGCAACATAATAAATATTTAGTTTAGGTTTCCATAAATACCCTACGTTTCTAATATTGTCATCTCTACCTTTTAAAGCGGCATTAAATACGTGAAACATGGCTGCTACATCGGCAAAATAGGTTTGGTGATTGGAGATAAATAGTACTTTTTGGTCGGGGAGACTTCTTAAAACATCCATTCCCTCTATTTGCAGGTCATTAAACTTACGGTAACGTCCGTGAGAAATAACTCCGAGAACTTGTATTAAAAATCTTTTAATGAACAATATATGTCCAAAAGGATTCCTTTTAAATAAAGGCATTTTTATAATCTGGTTTTATTAGTGTAAATGCTAAATTACAAAAGAAAACCATAAAAAAAACTATTTAAATAAATCTTTAATTTCTGAAAGCATCATGGCAGTTGCACCCCATACAATGTAATCGTTTAATTTAAAGCATGGTACCTCAATATTTTTCATGTATGAGGTTTCCATTTCTACTGAAGTCAAGTTTGAATCGTCTAATAAATCAGCTAATAAAACTTCAATAATTTCTGCAACTTCTTCGTTTGGAGTGAAATGAGGTGTTTTTTCTGAAACACCTATAAATGGAGCTACTAAAAAGTTACTAGGAGGAATATATGCGTCTGAAGTTTGTCGTATTATTTCAATAGATTTATAGTGTATACCAACTTCTTCAAAAGTTTCCCGTAAAGCAGTTGTTTGTAGGCTACTATCCTCTTTGTCAAATTTCCCACCAGGAAAGCTAATTTGAGATGAATGCGCTCCATTATAACTCGCTCTTTCAGTAAGTAAAAAGCGTGTTTGGTTATCATTGTCAGGGTAAAATAACGCTAAAACAGCTGCTTTTCTTGGATTTTTGCTTAGTATTAATTCTTCTGAAAACCGTGTTCTTAATTTTGGAGCTAACTTAAATTGAGAAGTTAAACCACCTAGTTGCTTTTGCTGCAATCTTTCTATTTGATTGATAAAATCAGAAAAAGTCATTCGTTTTTAGTATTTTAGAACAAACTTATCAATTTACAAGATAAAAGTTATAAATTTTGGCTTGAATTTTGATTTGTTTAGTGTAGAATTAATTTAATATTAAATGAATAAAGAAAAAAAGTACCAAAAACTAGCATTAAGTTTGTTGTTTGACGCTATAGGGTATGTATCTTATTTAATACCTGGGCTTGGAGAGTTGTCAGATATTGTTTGGGCGCCAGCATCAGCGTATATAATGACAAAAATGTATAAAGGAAATAAAGGTAAAGTAGCAGGAGCCATTGCTTTTATTGAAGAAGCGATGCCTGGGTTAGATGTTGTGCCAACATTTACTCTTATGTGGTTATATACTTATGTTTTTTCTTCAAAGGAAACAAAAACTACGATTGAAGTTTAGTCTTTTAAGTCGAATAAAAAAATAAAGAGCTTCCAATTTTGGAAGCTCTTTTTAGTATTCTATAACTATAAACTATTTCTTGATGATTTTTTTTGTAAATGATTTTTGACCGTCGTTTACTTCAAGAATATATATGCCGTTATGTAAGTTTGAAACATCAAGATTATTATGAGTAACTTTTCCTGTTAAAACTTGTTGTCCTGTTAAGGTTGTAACTTTAAAAGTAGCATTTCTGTCATCAGCTAATTTAATTTTTACAAAGTCTACACTAGGGTTTGGTGAAACACTAGCATCAAAAATAGAAGCTTCATTGCCCAACTTTCCATCGATAGTGATGTTGTTGTATCCTAAACCTTTAGAGCTACTACCTATGTTAACAGTATAATCTTCAACTTCACCATAAGAAAAAGTCTCACAAGCAGATGGAGCTGCATTCCATTTCATTGATACACGCATTCTTGTGGTACCTGCTAAAGCAGAGGTAGGGACAGAAAAATTATAGGATAAATTACCAGAGCTAGATGAAGAACCACTAACAACTTCTTCAGAAGATTCAAAAGTTCCATTTTTATTAAAATCAATCCAAACTTTCCAGTATTCTGTGTATGAAGAACTAGCAAATCCAGCGCTTACTACAATAGTATTACTTCCGTAAGGTAAGTTTCCAGTTAAAGAAGTAAAGTCAGCATATCCACCATTGGCACCAGTAGCGTTTGAAATTCCACCAATAACAACATTGTCAATCCATTCATAATTTACATTATTCCCTTTAGTACTACAATAAGAAATTGTGTTTGCTAGAGTTGTTATGTTTACCGTATTACTTGAAGAAGAAATATTGTTTGCAGCATCTTTGGCTTTTACAGAAAAAGTATAGCTTGTAGAGGCTGTTAATTTACTTACAGAATAACTTGTAGTAGTAACAGTGGCTATTTTTGAACTTCCTCGATATATGTCATATCCTGTAACACCAATATTGTCAGTTGAAGCAGTCCAGCTTAAATTAACAGAAGTTTGTGTAATATTTGAAGCAGCAACATTGGTTGGCGCAGATGGAGCAGTTGTGTCTGGGGTAGAAGTTCCTCCATCAATGTTGTGGTTTCCCAAGCCGCTAAATGTATCTTTTGCTAATATATTCCATTCAGAAGTTGTATATGCACTGTTAGGAGATGTAACAGAAGATTTTTTTTGCATTGTTTTGTCTTGTGCAAAAGTTGAAGAGCTATTAGGATCTCCAATCAAATCGATAAGAGTACTTCCTTTGAATAAACCAACAGCATCGTTTCCGTTAAAAGAAATTACACCAGTATCTGTTCTGTCAGCTTTATTTAATATTGTGCTAGAAGCACTGCTATTAGCTATAACATAAACATTACCATTTGTTAATTGACCACTTAAAGTTAATGTATTGGTCCATCCACCACCGTTGGCAGCTTTCTTTAATGAATACCCTGATAAGTTTACACTGGCTCCAGTGAAATTAGCAATTTCAATAGCTTTATTATTTGAAGAACCTTCTACATATTCAGAAATAAATAAATCTGTAGCTGTTCCATTTCCTCCACCTGAACTTGTGTTAGTTGTAACAGAAACAGAATTACTAGAAGTAGATTGATTACCTGCAGCATCTTTAGCTTTTACAGAAAAAGTATAATTAGTTGCTGCTGTTAAACCTGTAACGCTATACGAAGTTGTTGTAACGGTAGCAATTTTCGTAGTTCCATTGTATACATCATATCCTGAAACACCAACATTATCAGTAGAAGCTGACCAAGTTAAATCAACTGTAGTTTCTGTAATATTTGAAGCAGCTAAATTAGATGGAGTAGTAGGAGCTTGTGTGTCTGATACACTACCACCTCCAAATAAATCTTCAGCTTGAGGTCCTCCCCAAATTTTAGTAGCAAATGCAGGGTTGTCAATAAACGGATTACGATTTCCTTGAATTCCTTCTAAAATAGGGTTACGTTGCTTTTCAAAGTCTGATACTGGATCGTCTACATTCCATTGAATAAATAAAGCAAGCATGTTAGAGTCTGAAGCCATAGTTGATCCTGTTCCAACACCAGTTGGTAAACATTGGTTTCCGTAGCGTAAATACATATACATCATCATACGAGCAACATCACCTTTCCATTCGTCTCCTGGATACCAACCTCCAGAGACACTACCAGCATTACCAGAACCATTTACAAACTTTTTACTACCTCTTTGAGAGTTGAAAGAAATATCTGAAGGTCTTAAATGATGTGCATCTGCACCAGGACCAGAAGTTCCTAAATTAGGACTTCCTAATGATTTAGGGTATACATGTTCTCTGTTCCATTGTGTACCAGCACTACCACCATTAGCATCTTTACTTCTAGTTCTATCGGTTACATAATTACCGTCAGTATCACTATACCCATAAATTAATAAAACCTTACTAGCGTCGTTAGGATCTAAATCAGTTTGTTTAAGTGCATTCCACACACCAGGTGTGTATGACAGGTTTGTTGTATGTGTATTAATAATTTTAGTAGCGAGCTCATTTTTTAATGCTGAACCAGATAAATTCAAATTAACATCGTTGTAATATGAAGGGATTTGTGAAAAAACAGCTAATGAAGCTATTAAAAAGAAGAAGAGTAGTTTGTGTTTCATAATATTTTATTGAAAAAAGTTAAATTTTTGTTAACCTCTTGCAAATCAATAAAAAATATAATTTTTTGATGTTATCAAAAGGTTAATAATCAATAGTATATCTTTTGTAGATAACTAGTTTATAGTTTTTCCTTTATTTTGCGTAAATTTGCACGCTAAAATTAGAGATTGATTATGAAGATATCATACAATTGGTTACAACAATTTTTACAGACAGACTGGGAGGCAGAGAAAACAGGTGAGTTATTAACTGATTTAGGTCTTGAAGTTGAAGGAATAGAAACTGTAGAGAGTATTAAAGGAAGCCTAAAAGGGGTAGTTGTAGGAGAAGTTTTAACTTGTGAAAAGCACGCTAATGCAGATAAGTTAAAGGTTACTACTGTTGATTTAGGAAATGGTACCCCTGTACAAATTGTATGTGGAGCACCAAATGTCGCGGCAGGACAAAAAGTTCCTGTGGCTACTGTTGGTACCATGTTGTATGATGAAAAAGGAGAAGGCTTTAAAATTAAAAAAGGAAAGATAAGAGGAGAAGAGAGTCACGGAATGATTTGTGCCGAAGACGAATTAGGTTTAGGACAAAGTCATGATGGTATTATGGTGTTAGACGAGAATTTAGCTCCAGGTACTCCTTGTTCGGAGGTCTTTAACATTGAGACAGACTATGTTTTTGAAATTGGGTTAACACCAAACCGAGCAGATGCCATGAGTCATTACGGTGTTGCACGCGATTTAAGAGCTGGATTAATTCAGCAAGGAACTAATATTGAGTTAATATCTCCTTCTGTTTCTGATTTTCATGTTGATGAGCGTACTCATAAAATTGATATTGAAATTGAAGATAAAGATTTAGCACCTCGCTATTGTGGTATAACCATTACTGATGTTGAAGTAAAAGAATCACCAGAATGGATTCAAAACAGATTAAAAGCAATTGGGTTAACTCCAAAAAATAATATTGTAGATATTACTAACTATGTATTGCATGAGTTAGGACAACCACTACACGCTTTTGATGCCTCTAAAATTAGAGGAGGCAAAGTAGTAGTGAAAACTTTAGAAGAAGGTACTAAGTTTACTACGTTAGATGATGTAGAAAGAGAGTTGTCATCTGAGGATATTATGATTTGTGATGCAGATGATAATCCATTATGTATTGGAGGTGTATTTGGAGGAGCACAATCAGGAGTTACAGAGCATACAACTTCTATTTTCTTAGAAAGTGCTTATTTTAACCCTGTGTCTGTTCGTAAAACTGCAAAACGTCACGGGTTAAATACAGACGCTTCTTTCCGTTTTGAAAGAGGTATTGACATCAACACAACAAAATATGCTTTAAAACGTGCTGCTTTATTAATTGAAGAATATGCAGGAGGAAAAATGTCTTCTGATATTTTAGATTTTTATCCTGTAAAGGTGGAAGATTTTGAAGTGTTTTTATCGTTTGAAAATGCGTATAAATTAATAGGTCAAGAAATACCTAAGGAAACGATTAAAAAGATTTTAGCTTCATTAGATATTAAAATTAATAGTGTTACTGAAGCTGGTTTAGGATTGGTAGTACCATCGTATCGTGTAGATGTACAACGGGAAGCAGATATTATAGAGGAAATCTTACGTGTTTATGGATATAATAATGTAGAATTTTCTCATAAATTAAATACGTCTATTTCTTTTGATAGTGATAAAGAAGTTAAAATAGAGAATATTGTTGCTGACCAGTTAACATCGTTAGGGTTTAATGAAACCATGGCAAATTCGTTAACAAAGGCAGATTATATTGAGTTATCTGAGAACTTAAACGCTGGTTTTAACGTTGAAATGTTGAATCCGTTAAGTAACGACTTAAAAGTAATGCGTCAATCGTTACTATTTAGTGGTTTAGAATCTGTAGCGTACAATATTAACAGAAAGAACAATTCATTAAAGTTTTACGAGTTTGGTAAGACGTATCATAAATATGAAAGCGGATACCAAGAAGACAAGCATTTAACATTATTTGTTACTGGTAATAGAACACAAGATAGCTGGAAGATAGCTACACAGACATCAGATTTCTTTTATGTTAAAGGGATTGTAACAGCTTTATTAAGTCGTTTAGGAATTGATAAATTAAAAACCACTCCAACAAAATCAGATGTGTTTTCTGAAGGAATTACGTTAAGTTTAGGAAAAACTAAGTTAGTAGAGTTAGGAGTTGTTAAAAGAGCGATTTTAAAAGAGTTTTCAATAAAGCAAGAGGTTTTATTTGCAGACTTTAACTGGCAGAATATTTTAGATTTAGTAGGCAAGAAAAAAATAAAAGTAGCCGATTTACCTAAGTTTCCAGCTGTAAAGCGTGATTTAGCATTGTTATTGGATAATAAAGTTGAATTCAAAGAAATTTATAACTTAGCATTTCAATCAGAAAGAAAGCTTTTAAAAGAAGTGGATTTGTTTGATGTGTATGAAGGAGACAAATTACCAGAAGGTAAAAAGTCGTATGCAGTAAGCTTTGTATTACAAGATGAAAACAAAACATTAGCAGATAAGCAAATAGACAAAATAATGCAGAAACTACAGCAAACATTCGAAAAGAATTTAGATGCTGTATTACGATAATTCAGAAGCTCCATTTTGGAGCTTTTTTTATATTTAATAAAGAACAATACTTAAAATAAACTAATGTATAAATTACTGATTCGCCCAATTTTTTTCCTTTTTGATCCTGAAAAGATTCACCACTTTACATTTTCACTCGTAAAGTTTCTATCTAAAATACCAGGAATGTCTTCTATTTTTAGAGGAATGTATCAAGTAAACGATAAAAAGTTAGAACGTAATTTATTCGGATTAACGTTTAAAAATCCTGTAGGGTTAGCAGCAGGATTTGATAAAAATGCAGTACTGTATAATGAGTTGGCTAATTTTGGTTTTGGTTTTGTTGAAATTGGTACGGTTACACCAAAAGGTCAAGAAGGAAACCCGAAAAAACGTTTATTCCGTTTAAAAGATGATAAAGGAATTATCAACCGAATGGGTTTTAATAATGAAGGTTTAGAAGCAGCAATTGAGCAATTAAAAAAGAACAAAGGAAAAATAATTATTGGAGGAAACATTGGTAAGAACACGAATACAGCCCCTGAAAATTATACGGAAGACTATGTAGCGTGTTTTAAAGGGTTACACCCGTATGTAGATTATTTTGTATTGAATGTAAGCTGCCCGAATGTATCTAGCCATGCAAAATTAGAAGATGCTGATTATTTAAAAGAATTGATTACTGAAGTTCAAAAATTGAATAATGCAGAAGCACAACAAAAACCAATCTTATTAAAAATAGCTCCAGACTTAAACAACCAACAATTAGATGAAATTATTGAGTTAGTTGCTGAAACTAAAATTGATGGAGTAATAGCATCAAATACCTCAGTAAATAGAGATAATTTAAAAGCTTCTAAAGAACGTTTACAAGAAATAGGTAATGGGGGTGTAAGCGGACAACCGGTTAAAGATAGAAGTACCAAAGTAATTCAATACTTAACGGATAACTCTAATAGAGCGTTTCCAATTATAGGAGTAGGAGGTATCCATTCTGAAAAAGATGCTTTAGAAAAGCTAAAAGCAGGTGCAGATTTGGTACAAATTTATACAGGATTTATTTACGAAGGACCTAGTTTGGTAAAAAGAATCAATAAGGCTATTTTAGCTGAAAGTTAATTATGAGAAAAATTGAGAACAAAGAAAAAGAGTTGATTATATCAATAATTAACGATAAAAAAGAAGTGCCAAATTTAGTAAAAGATTTAAATGACGGAGAAATGGGAAGTATTTCTTTTGATTTAAAAAATGAATCTAAAAGATTTGAAAGTATTTTTAAAGCTGAGTATCTCGACAGTGATAATGTGTTAGTTGATATTGAATTGTCCGTGGATAAAAGAGGAAGACTGTATGAATTAGATTTTTTTAAGATTAATTTTGGTAAACTAATTACTTATCCAACATTTGATGAATTAAAGATCAAATAACTTATTTAAATGCTAGAAACCCTCATATCTTTTGTATTAGCCACGGCTACTTTAGCGATTTCACCAGGACCTGATAATGTTTTTGTCTTAACACAAAGTATTGTCAATGGTAAAAAATATGGATTGGCTACAGTTGCTGGTTTAATGACAGGATGTATCATTCATACAACTTTGGTAGCTTTTGGCGTATCTGAAATCATCAAACAGAATCCGAATTTGTTTTTTATCATCAAGCTATTTGGAGCAGGATATTTACTGTATTTAGCATTTCAAGTATATAAAAGTGATGCTAAAATTGCCTTTTCTACTGAGAATGTTCAGAAAAAATCAACAATGCAGTTATTCAAAACAGGTTTTTGGATGAATGTATTAAACCCGAAGGTTACAATTTTCTTTTTGGCATTCTTCCCGCAGTTTTTGTTTTCTGACAGCTTGTCAAACGTACTTCAGTTTTATGTGTTAGGAGGTTTGTTTATACTAACCTCGTTTTTAATATTTTCTTCCATTGCTATTTTGGCAGGAAAAATTTCTAATTACATTAAACAGCACAAAAAGGTGGGGATATATTTAAAATGGGCGCAAATTGTAGTTTTTATAGGTATAGCGATGTTAATTTTACTTTAAAAAACTTTCAAGATTATTTATTCCTCTTTCTTTAAAGTAAGTTTTTCTAAAGCACGTTTAGAACTTCTATTTTCAGGGTTAATGGTTAAAGCTTTTTTATAGTATTCAATAGCGTTCGCTGTATCTTTCATTCTGGTATAAGCATCAGCGGTACTATCATAAGTATTTGAGCTGTTAGGATACAATTCAATATTAATTTTAAAAACATTAAGGGCATTTTCAAACTCATCTTTTCTAAGATATTGATATCCTAACCTATTTATATTTCGTTCTCTGATTACAGGATTTAAACTGTCTTTTTCTTTTATAGCTTTGTAACCTTTTAAAGCAGCTTCAAAGTTACCTTCTGCTAAATGTTCGCTGGGAGTTTTTTCTCCTTTTTTTAGTTTTTTAAAGACATACTTTTCACCTTCATGCTCACGCTTTTCAGCTAACCCTATCATATTCTTAGAAGTATTAAAAATTAGTTTTTCATTTAACTCTCCAACGTAAAAAGAAGAATCATTCACTTTTAAAGGTTCTAAGTTTTGATTACGCCATTTTATAAGTAATTTATTGTCATTATTAAAAGTAACTTCTATAATTTCATCAGCATTAAAATAATAGCGTCCTGCTGCTTTTTCAATAAACTCAGAAGAGTTTGTTTTTGAGGTACAGTTAATTAGTAATAAAAGTAATGATAGAGTTAAAATGTTAAATTTCATTTTTGGTTAGTTTTATGTTGAAATAAGATGTTAGTAAGACGATTTAGAACCAAATAAGTTACAAATTAAATTATTTATAGCTTTCGTTGGCATAAGAATTGAAATATAGATAACGAGATAGATAAGAGTTTTAGTTTATTCTTTTGTTTATCAGTAGGTTAAGGTTTTTAAAAAGTGGTTTTTTTTCAATAAAAGAGTGATAAGTGCCACTATGACAGAATAAATAAGATATGAGTAAATCAAAAATATTACATTTAGACAATTTGTCGCTTCAAGATGTTTTTAATGAGGATTCAGAGTTAATTCCATTATTAACACCAGAAGATGAAGAGTTAATAAATCAAGAAAGTATTCCTGAAGAATTACCAATTCTTCCTCTACGTAATACAGTGTTATTTCCAGGAGTTGTAATTCCAATTACGGCAGGTAGAGATAAGTCTATTCAGTTAATTAAAGATGCCAACAAGGGAGATAAAGTTGTAGGTGTTGTAGCACAAAAAGATAGTGAAGTTGAAGATCCAGGAATTGATGATATTTATCAAACAGGTGTAGTGGCACAAATTTTACGTGTATTAAAAATGCCTGATGGTAATACAACTGTAATTATCCAAGGTAAAAAGCGTTTTGAAATAGAGGAAATTACGCAAGAAGCCCCTTACTTAAAAGCAAGAGTAAAAGAAGCTGTAGATGAGCGAGAAATTGATGATCAAAAAGAGTTTGATGCAATTATCGATTCGATTAAAGACTTAGCATTAGAGGTAATTAAAGAAAACCCTATGCTACCTTCAGAAGCATCTTTTGCGATAAAAAATATTCAATCCAATTCATTTTTGGTGAATTTTATTTCGTCAAACATGGAATTAAGTGTATCGCAAAAGCAGGTATTACTTGAGAAAGACAATTTAAAAGAACGTGCATTATTAACGTTAAAGAATTTAGATAAAGAGCTTCAAAAGTTACAATTACGTAACGATATTCAATCTAAAACACGTTCTGACTTAGATAAACAACAACGTGAATACTATTTAAATCAACAATTAAAAACCATTCAAGATGAATTAGGAGGTGTTTCTCACGAGCAAGAGCTAGATGAAATGCGTACTAAGGCTAAGTCTAAAAAATGGAATAAAGAGGTTGGAGAAACTTTTGAGAAAGAGTTAGGGCGTTTAAGACGTATGAACCCTCAAATGGCAGAATATGGTGTACAGCGTAACTACTTAGAGTTAATGTTAGAGTTACCTTGGGGCGAGTATTCAAAAGATAAATTTGATTTAAAAAGAGCTCAAAAAATTTTAGATAGAGATCATTTTGGGTTAGAGAAAGTTAAAGAGCGTATTTTAGAGCATTTAGCGGTTTTAAAATTACGTGGTGATATGAAATCGCCAATTATTTGTTTATACGGACCTCCAGGAGTAGGTAAAACATCGTTAGGTAAATCGGTAGCTGAAGCATTAGGACGCAAGTACGTACGTATGTCTTTAGGAGGTTTACGTGATGAAGCTGAAATTAGAGGACACCGTAAAACCTATATTGGAGCAATGCCTGGTCGTTTAATCCAAAATATTAAAAAGGCAGGAACTTCAAATCCTGTATTTGTGTTAGATGAAATAGATAAGTTAAGTCAAAGTCATCAAGGAGATCCTTCTTCAGCAATGTTAGAAGTATTAGACCCAGAACAAAACACAGCTTTTTATGATAATTATTTAGAAGTAGGATATGATCTTTCTAAAGTATTATTTATAGCAACAGCTAATAACATTAATCAAATTCCATGGGCATTACGTGATCGTATGGAAATTATTAACGTAACAGGGTATACTATTGAAGAGAAGGTAGAAATAGCTAAAAAATACTTGTTCCCAAAGCAATTAAAAGAGCACGGATTATCAAAAGAACATTTAACAGTAGGTAAAAAGCAGATAGAGAAAATAGTTGAAGGATATACTAGAGAGTCTGGAGTCCGTGGTTTAGAAAAACAAGTAGCAAAAGTAGTTCGCTTTGCCGCAAAGTCTATTGCGATGGAAGAGGAGTACAATGTTGTTTTGACAAATGAAGATATAGAAACTATTTTAGGACCTGCACGTTTAGAACGTGATAAGTACGAGAATAACGATGTTGCAGGTGTTGTTACTGGGTTAGCTTGGACAAGCGTTGGAGGAGATATTTTATTTATAGAATCTATTATTTCTAAAGGAAAAGGAAATCTTTCAATTACCGGTAATTTAGGTACTGTAATGAAAGAGTCTTCAACAATAGCAATGAAATATATAAAATCTAATGCTGAAGAATTTGGAATTAATCCTGAAGTATTAGATAAATATGATGTACACATTCACGTGCCTGAAGGAGCTACCCCTAAAGATGGTCCAAGTGCAGGTATTACGATGTTAACTTCTTTAGTTTCTGTATTTACACAGCGTAAGGTGAAAAATAAATTAGCCATGACTGGAGAGATTACGCTACGCGGAAAGGTACTTCCAGTTGGTGGAATTAAAGAAAAAATATTAGCAGCAAAACGAGCAAATATTAAAGAAATTATTTTGTGTGCTGATAATAAAAAGGATATAGAAGAAATAAAAGAGAGCTACTTAAAAGGGTTAACATTTCATTATGTAACCGACATGAGTGAGGTAATTGATATAGCACTTACCAAGCAAAAAGTTAAAAAAGCTAAGAAACTTTTATAATATTAGAAAAACTAAACAAACAGCCAATATAGTTCTATTGGCTGTTTTTTAAGTAGAGTTTTACTTAAGAAACTTCATGAATATACATTGCTTTGTTACTTAAAAGTTAGGTTCACGGTCATAGTGTTTATCATATACACACCAAAATATAATATAAGGCTCTTTTCCTCTACATGTCCATACTCCATCTCCAGGACATTTTATAGGTGTACCTCCTAAAATTTGTTTTTGCGCTGTTTTATTGATAACAGTACCTAAGTTTGAAATTTTTGTTTTCATAATTATATTTTAAATTAATTACTAATAGTTAGGTTCAAAAAAATTCTTCTTATCATATTCACACCAACACATAATATAAGGCTCTTTTCCTCTACATTTCAATACTCCATCTCCAGGACATTTTGCAGGTGTACCTCCTAAAATTTGTTTTTGCGCTGCTTTATTAATAATAGTACCTAAATTTAAAATTTTTGTTTTCATAATTATTAATTTGTTACTCAGGTCTAAGTACTTCGTATGCTTTATAATAACACCAACAATTGGTGTGAGGTTTTTCACCTTTGCATACTAATACTCCATCTCCTGGGCACCTCATAGGAGATTCACCTCCTAAAATTTGTTTTTGTGCTGTTTTATTAATAACAGTACCTAAGTTTAAAGCTTTTGTTTTCATAATTAATTAGTTTTGGTTATTGATAATTTTTAGTGGTCAAAGTCTACAGGTAATTCTTCAACATATTCTGGTTCACACCAACATCTTATCCAATTACATTTTAAATAAGTTCCTCTAGGGCAAACAATTTGTCCACCATTAATAGTTCTTTGTTCTGATTTATTCAGAACGTTTCCTAATTTAGAAATTGATTTTAACATGATTAATTAATTCGAGTTATCCCTACTCTATTAAATGCTTTTCGGGGGACGCATTAAAACAAGCTTGATTTATAACAAATATTAAACATTGTTAGTTACAAAAGAAGTAAAAACAGGTACTATTTATGAAAACAGGAGGTACTATTTAAAAATAATGACATTATTATTTTGGATTTAAGTTGTTGTTTTGTAGTGTTTTGTGTGTTTTGTTTTTTGGTGAGTTTGATAAAAACAAAAACAATAGATTAAAAAATTAACTTTACATATAACTTAAAAATTAAAACTTATGAAATGTTTATCTATTGAGATGTTAGCAAAGTATAAATTAACATTAGAGGAAAAAACAAAGATATTAGCAGGAGATCCAGTTAAGGCGAATTATGAAAAAATAGATTTTGGCGGACCAGATACAGATGGAGAAGAAGACTGTTTTGTTTTACCACCAAGTGCAGAAAAAGATAAATGCTACGATCGTAAAAATAATTTTAAGGTTTAAAATAATTACAAAAAACATTATAACTCCTTATTAATTTTCTCTATAAATTGATAAGGAGTTATACCTATATATTTTTTAAAAATTCGAGTAAAAGACTTCGCATTTTTATATCCAGCAATTTCTCCAATAGCTTGTGTTGTATAAGACCTCACTTTCTTATCATTACTCAATATTCCAATAATGTAATTAATACGTAACTCATTCGTATAATCATTAAAGCTCATTTTTTTATAATCTTTAATGATTTTTGATAGGTAAGTAGTATTGGTTCCTATTTTTTTAGCTGCATTATATAAACTATACTCTTCTTTTAAAAAGTACTTTTTTTCCTCTATTTTTAATAAGCCACTAATAATTTGTTGATGTTGTTCGTCTTTTATTTTTAATGGATTAGGTAAAGAAAAGGGTTTTTCAGTTAGGTCTTCTTTTTTTGAAATTTTATTTAATAGTTCACTTAACTTTTTCTTTGCTTTCTTTTTTTCTTTAGCGTTTTTAAATACTAAAAAAGAGATAACTATTACTGTAGATATTAATCCTATAACTATAATTTCATAATAAAAATTCTTTTTGTTACTATCCTCTTTTAACTTTTTAATTTTTTTATCAAAATCAACTTTAATTGCTTCTTTAAACTGTTTTTTATCTCTTAATGAAACTTTTGAATGATTATTTACATATGTGTTTAAATAATAATTGGCAGAGTCTACTTTATTTTGATAAGTATAAATTTGTGAAAGGTATCCATTCATTTTTATATAATTATCATCTAAAATGGTGTCTTTTTTTATTTTAAGAGCAGTTAAAAAGTTATGTTTAGCCTTTTCGAATTTATTTAAATTATAATAGTTTAGACCATTGTTGTAGTATCCTTTGTATAAATAAGACTGTGACTTGCTTTTTTCGAATAACGCTAAACTTTTTTCAAGAAAAGAACTAGCTTTAGAGTATTCTTTTTTTAAAGTATAAATAGTCCCTTTTCCATAATAAACTTTGCCGGTATAATAGCTATTAAGATTAAACTCTTTTGTTTTTAGTATCAAATTATAGTAATGTAAAGAAGAGTCTGCATACTGCTGTTTTTCTCTATTTTTTTTATATAAAGTAGCGTAAATAGCAGCAACATTAAACATTCTTTTATATTTGCTACTATAATACTTGTTTGAAAGGGATTCTTTATTAGCTTCTATAAGGTCAAGAGTTTCTTTTGCTTTATTAAGAGCTTTATCAAGCTCTCCCATGTCTTGATAAATAAGTGCGATGTTCCCTTTTATTTTAATAATTCGCTCAATATCTTTGGCTAACAAAGCGTAATTTTCGGCTGTAATATAATTTTGTAAAGCTGGTTTAATTAACTTTCTTCTTTTATTAGAGTTGCCTAAGAGAATATGAATATCAAACAGTAAAGGAAAATTTTTATTTACTCTTACTATTTTAGGAAGATATTTATTAATACTATCTTTAAAAGAAGTGTTTATAGATTGTTTTTCTCTTACTTTTAAATATTCTATAGCAGCATATCCAAAAGTTTTATAAGCAGTATTATTACTTAGTAGAAGCTTGTTCATAAAGTATAAAGAACTATCAACACCAATTTCTTTATTTAAATAGAACTTTTTTTTAATTTTTATCAAGTCACTTTCGTTATACTTCTCTATTTCTTGAGAAAAAGAAAGAATACAATTAAAAATTACTAAGAAGAGAAATAAAATTTGCTTTAACATAATTTTTTTGAAGAGTTAGAGGAAAATTAATAGTAGTTGCAAAATAAAAATAATTTAACAAGAAAGCTATTTCTTCTATTCTATTTTTGATTTACAGTAAGTTAGTTTATTTCTAAAAAAAATGTTATAAGAACATAATAAGATAATATGTAAATAAAAAGAGAAAATACTTTTTATAAATAAAAAGCGTTGTTGTTTTAGTTATATTTAAAAAATTTTTAAAAAGTAATATAAAACTTAAACCCTTAAATTTCATGAAAAAACTTTTTTTATTAGCAGGTCTTTTATTTTCTGTAGCCTCGTATTCTCAGATTGAATTTATTGAAACTACTAAAACAGAAATAGTAGGAAAAATAGAGTACGTTTATTTAGAGAAAATAGGAGATAAAGCTTACAACTTTTACTATAAGAATATAAATGATCCTATTCATGAATATGTTCATTTTTCATTTAAAAACTTAGATAATGATGTAGAAAAATTACATCAAATAATTGTAAAAGGCTTTGAAGAAAACCCTAGAGATCCTTATAAAATTAAAGCAAATGGAGATGTAATCTGGTTAAAATATACTAAAGTTGATGGAGTAGTAATGTTACAAATTCAACAGTATGTAAGTAGAGATCCAGATATTATGACAGTTTCTAAATTACTTACATATGAAGAAGTAAATAAGTTATTTAGCAAATAGTTAAAATAACAGCAATAAAAAAGCAGCCCATAGGCTGCTTTTTTGTTAGGTTTAAATAAAACTATATTAGTTTTTAGCTTTCTTTTTAAAAGCATCAAACTTATTTGTTGTTTGTTTAGGCCAACTGTTATTTGAAGTATCAATATCGGCAGTTTCTAAATCAGGATCTACAACAATACTTTTAATTTCTTGAGTAGATGTAAATACTCTTTTTACTTTATGCTCATTTTTTTTCCAAATTTGAGCAGGGAAAGTTTGGCGTTTTTTAGAACCATCTGCATACGTTAATTCCACAATAATAGGCATTACTAAACCACCTGGTTTTTCAAACTCAACTTGATAAATATAATTAGGTATATTTTTTAAATTAGCTTTCTTGTCTGATGGTAAGCTATTAATATATGCTTCTATTTCAGATTTATCAGCATCTTCTTTTTTAGTAGTTAAGTAAACTAACTTACCTAATTGCGCAAAATAAGAAGGATATTGCTGTTGTAACTTCTTACTTTCTTCATTTGGCTTATTGGTTAAATATAAAGGCTTAACCTCTTTAATTCCAATATCAGTATAATCAGTGGTGTAGAACCAACCTCTCCAAAACCAGTCTAAGTCCATACCAGAAGCATCCTCCATTGTTCTAAAGAAATCGGCAGGGGTAGGGTGCTTAAACATCCATCTTTTAGAGTATGTTCTAAAAGCATAGTCAAATAACTCAGGTCCCATAATTGTTTGACGCAACATGTATAAACCAGCAGCTGGTTTTGTATAAGCATTAGGCCCGAAATTATGTACATAATCACCTTGAGACATGATAGGGCTTAACCTATCTTGATCTAAACTCATGTAACGTACAATATCTTTAGGTAAGTTACCAGTGTTAAAGTTTGGATCGTAGTCTAATTCAGCTAAAATTTCAACAAATGAATTTAAGCCTTCATCCATCCAAGTCCACTGACGCTCGTCAGAGTTTACAATCATAGGGAAGAAGTTATGACCAACTTCATGAGTAATTACTCCAATCATTCCGTTTTTAACTCTATCAGAATAGGTTCCATCAGGATTTGGGCGTCCGTAGTTAAAACAAATCATAGGATACTCCATTCCTTGACGCTTAGCGTGTACTGATACTGCTTTAGAATATGGATAATCAAAAGTCATTTTAGAATACTCTTCTAATGTATTAGCAACAACACGAGTAGAGTGCTCTTCCCATAGCGGATTTCCTTCTTTTGGGTATAAAGATAATGCCATAACGGTTTTACCATTAATATCTACAGCCATAGCATCCCAAATATATTTTCTTGATGAAGCAAAAGCAAAATCACGTACTTTATTTGCCTTAAAGTGCCAAGTTTTAGTTTTAGTAGTTCCTTGCTTTTCGTTTTCTTCAGCTTCTTTTTGAGTAACAATAAACACTGGGTCTTTAAAAGATTTTCTAGCTTTTTCAAGACGTTTACGTTGTTCTCTACTTAATACCTCTTTTTCGTTTTGTAGTTCACCAGTAGCCTCTAAAATATGATCGGCAGGAACAGTAATTTTTACATCGTAATCACCAAATTCTAAAGCCCATTCACTACGCCCCCAAAATTGCATGTTTTGCCACCCTTCAACATTGTTGTACACACATAATCTTGGGAAAAATTGAGCAATAGTATAGTTTTTATTTCCGTCAGGAAAAGATTCAAAACCAGAACGACCACCGTCTTCAACAGAGTTGTTAATTAAGTAGTTCCACTTAATTTTGAATTTAAAAACCTCACCAGGAGCTAATGGTTTAGGTAAGTTAATACGCATCATCGTGCGGTTAATAGTATGAGATAAATCTCTACCATCAGCATATTTTACGGCTTCAATATTAAAACCAAATGCTTTTGGTTTATCCATATTGTCACTCACAAATTTATCAGGAGTTTGAAAACTTCTTGCTGCATTAGATTCTGCCAAGGGAGATTTAGAATCAGGAGCTCGCATATTTTGATCTAACTGTAACCATAAATACTCTAAATGATCTTTAGAGTTGTTATGGTAAGTAATATCTTCATCTCCGTACAATCTATCTGTAGCTTCATCTAAGCGTAAGTTCATTACATAATCAACTTTTTGTTGTGTGTATGCATGACCAGGGGCTCCTGATGCTGTACGTTGATCGTTAGGAGTAGCTAATACATCTTTTAATTGTCGAAATTTGTTTTGGTCGGTATGACCTTGTTGACGTTCTTTTTTAGGTGCTTCTTGGGCAAATAAAGAAGCTGATACAAAGAGCGCTGAAAATAATAGCGTAGAATATTTTCTCATTATATGCTTGTTAGTTTTTGAATAAATAAGCGGAAAGTTAATGAAATCTTATTACTAAAAAAGAAGCTTTATTAAAAATTTAACAAACCTTTATCATTATTGCTTGATAAAAACAAACTTTTGCGCTCCTTTTTAACAGTTGCTTTAATAAGGTTTTGTTGATCAGGGAAATGCTCAACTAAAACATTGTTTTCTATTTTTATTGATTTTGGCAATGAAACATTTTCTATCTCTAAATAAAAGTAAACAATATTACCATCGTATTCCTTACCTATAAACTTGTAGTTTTTTTCTTCATTGTTAATAATAACTTTAAAATGAGTTTTTAAGTATTTGTAATAGTATTCATTAATAGACGGTAATTCGTTTTTAGTGGCAATTTGTAGGTTGGTATTGTAATCTTTATTTATAGCGAGCTCAATATCATCCATAAAAACATTCATAATCATTTGTACGCTTTGAGTATCTTCTCTGTATTCAATTTCAGTTAACGCAACATAGTATTTATGCAGAGTGAATGATAGTAAGGGAAGGACTAATAAGAGAACAAAAAGTTTTTTCATGGTTAATAAAGGTCAATTATTGCGCCAAATTAATCTTTTCCAATAAGTTTGAGGTATCCTGTATGTTCTTTTCTAAATATTTTAATAACTTTTAACACTTCACGGTTTTGATATAGTTTTTCTATTCCTAACGGATTACAATATTCTAAAAAGTGATAATATTTATCAATAGGAATTTTAAGTTCAACAAAAAAGAAGTCTTCTCCTAATTCATTAAGTAATTTAGCAGGCATATTTTCTTTAAAAGCTAATTCTTTACGAAGTTTTATTAGTTTTTCTGAGTTTTTTACAGGAAATGTGTTGGTAGTACCCATTCCTTCAAAAGCTTTTGTAGGGTCAACATTTACAACATTAGGTTTTACGTGTTTACTTATATAATCGTCTGAATGGTAATTACTGTAATTAACATTTGAAAAGTCGGTAGCTTTACTTGCTATTTCTAAGTTTTTATCACGCTTTACCTTTCTAAGGTCTTTGGCAAGTTCACCTGATAATTCGTTGTTTCTTAGTAAAACTTCATCTAGTTCATAATCTTGTTTTTCAAGAGTAGTTCTTTTTCTGTAGGTATTAAAGTCGGCTTTGGTTAGTTTTTCATAAATGGTTTTATAACCTATACTACTATATCTAATAGAATCTGTAGGTCTAGCAAAAAGTCTGTATTCTCCATTCTCGTTAGAAAACGTGGCTTGGTTTGTTGAAAAGTTAACAATATGAGCATTTTCTAGCACACCATTTTCATCATAAACAATTCCAAAAAGTGTTTTTCGTTCTTCTTGAGAGAATACGAATTGTGATAAAAATAATAAGGCTATTAGAACTTTCTTCATGGTACTTTATTAGGTTAGATTAGTATACACCTAAAGGTACGAAATATTTTAAGAAAGCGTAACCAATAACAACGAAATAGGGAAGAGGTTTTAATTGTATTTTTTAGGGTTAAGTTTTTTAAATTCGTCTGATTTCTTTTGTAAAAATGTAATCATTGCTACTTCATTATTTAAATAAAGAGTATTGAAGTCATCGGCAGATTCAGCAAAATAAATAAACCTGTCAATATCTTCTTTTAGTATGTTTAGTTCGTGTTGAATGAGTATGTAGTAATTACTACGTATGTTTTCTATTCTTTTTTCTTTGTCTTCAATAGCCTTAAGTTTTTTTAATTTTTTTAATCTTCCAGACATCCAATTTAACAATAGGTCTACAGGTATTATTCCTCCATAACTTGTTGTAGCAGTATGTAGCCTTCTTTCAGCAGGGGTAAGTATTCTAGAACCGGCAAAGGGTAGGTTTAATGTTTCAGCATTTATTACTTTTTCAGATTTTATATGTTTTGAATCAGAAGAAATATACCCAAGTAAATTATGCTTTTTTACTTCAACTTCATCTAGCTCAATAGGTACTTTTTTTAGTAGGATATTATTTTCTTGTATTCCGAAGTGATTGACATCTACTACAAAGTTTTTAGTTTCATAGCCCACAAACGAAATTTGTAAAGTATCATTTATTTTGGCTAAAATCCTAAACTCACCATTATTATTAGTAAAAGTTCCTTGTTTAGTGTTAAGGTTTATTACATGTGCGTTAGGAACAGTACTTACTTCATCTTGTATGGTAGCGTAAAAGAATTTTCTACTTTCTTGCGCTGTAGCTTTTATTATAAAAAACAGACAAATAATTGAAGGGAGTATATTTTTCATGTGTTTAGTTATTAATTGCTTTTAAATAACTCTTACTTTCTTGTTGCAAGATAGCAATGACTTTTAAAAGCTGTTGTTCTTTATATAGTTTTTCTATACCTAGTGGATTGCAATACTCTAAAAAATGAAGATACTTGTCTTTAGGTATGTTAAGCTCTTTAAAAAAGAAAGACTCTCCAAATGCTGAGAGGAGCATTTTAGGAAAATTCTCTTTAAACTGTATTGTTTTTCGGGTTCTTTTTAGTTGTTCAGAATAATTATCTTTCCCTAAACTAATTGCGCCTCCAACACCAGCAAATTTAGCAGTAGGGTCAGTTACCTTTCTCATATTAGGAACCCCCATTTTATCAATCTCATCAATAGGCATAATAATAGGGTCTTGAAAATTAATCATAGAAAAATCAATAGCTTTTTTAGCTTTTTCCATACCAATATCTTTAGGTGTTTGTTTAGTATCTATGGCAAGTGAACCTATTAAGTTGTGTTTTTTTACTTCCACTTCATCCAATTCAAAAGGAACTTTAACTAGGGTAATCTTATTTTCTTGTATTCCAAAATGAATATGGGTAAGCTTAATTTTTTGGGTTTCGTATCCTACAAAAGATATTTGTAAAGTATCGTTAGGTTTTGCTAAAATTCTAAATTTACCAAAGTCGGTACTAAATGTACCTTGTTGGGTATTTAGGTTGATAATATGAGCGTTGGGTATAGCACCAAGTTCATCATTTAAAGTTCCGTAAACGAATTTTCGTTTTTGTTGAGCCGTAGCTCCTAAAGTAATTAGTAGTAAAAGTGTGATGGGTAGTTGTTTAATCATGCAATTATTTTTTGGTAACTCTTATATTTTCATTTTCTAGTAGGTAAGGGGAGGATTTACTATTTTCAATTAAAACAGCCGTAAGTTCTAAAACCTTGTCTTTATTATACAGGTTTATAATTCCTTTAGAAATACAGGCTTGTAAAAATTGATTGATGTTTTCTTTCTTTATTTTTAGTTGACGTATAAAAAAGCCATCTGTAAAGTGTTTTCTAATTTTTTCAATATTTCTATCTTCAACAGTAATCTTTTTTAATTGTTTTTTTCGTTTGTTTGTTCCGTTAAGTGAATTTATAAGTCCCGTTACACTAATAGCTAAGCCCGATTCTACCTTTACTGTTTTTTCATCTTTTGGTTGTATAACATTGGCATAAGGTAGTTTTAAGGTTTTAGCATTTACAACAGGGGCGTTGTTAAGAATGTCGGGATCAATTTCTAAAATACTTCTTTGCTTTTCAAGCACAACCTCATCTAACATGTGCGTTTTACTATCAACAAAAATTACAATATTTTTAGCTTTAATATGCTCTTTGGTAAGGGTAACCTCTTTATACTCTAAGTTAAGATGAGAAATAAGTAAAACGTTGTTTTCAGAAGCTAAAATTTCAAAACGTCCGTTTTCATTAGAAACAGCACCAAGCGTTAGTTTTTTATTAATAATATGTACATCTTGGGTAGCAATACTATCTATAAACACAGTACCCGTAATAATTTTAGGAGTGTTTTGAGCAGTTATAGCACAGGTAGTTATGGTAAAAAGAACAAGTAACAATTTTCTCATATCACAAATAAACTACCAAGCAGTCTTAAAAATGTTTTAAGAAGTTTGTAAACTTTTGTTAAATAAAAAGAGCTCGCTTTTAAAAGCGAGCTCTTTTTATTTAAGTGTTTTTAATCTTCTTTGTATATTTTACTTTTTTTACCATTTTGGTCAATAAAGTATAGACCTTTAGGTAATTCTTTGAGGAATTTAATTTCTTCAGTTTTATTATTAATGGTAGTTTCTTCAATCTTAATTCCATTTGAATTATGAATAGTTATAATAGATGGAAATTTAGATTGCCTCCTAACTGAATTTTTAATAAATAAGCTTCTAGAAAAAGTATTGTTTTGTTCCCCACTAGTGCCTTCATTTACATTATTATCATTATCAATTTTTATGTGAAGGAATACTTGATCGCTTCCCCAAGCATTTATGAGGTCTGAATGTGTAAAGTTAATAAATTTTGTTTGAGAATCATTTTGATTTAAATTTTCCAAGTCAATTTCTCTTATTTCTTTAGCGTTATCTATATTGTTGGTAGTGGATAAGTAAAATCCGACTTTAGTATAGCCAGAATTTGTATCACCAACATTAATGATTTTTAAATTAATTTGTAGATTATCCCCCATATATATACTATGTGATGTGTTGGTATCTAGTGTTTTTGTAGTTCCAGACTCACCTGTTGAATATGTCGTTGAATTTTTTTTATCAATAATTAAATCAGCAAAAGGACAACCGTTATTGGAAGAAGGACCTACTTGATTTGGACATTTGTCTTGCCAGTTCTGAACTCCATCTTTATCTGAATCTCTGTTGTCTTTTGAATCACAAGAATCACCTAAACCATCATTATCGATATCGCTTTGATTTTCATTTGAGTTATTAGGACAATTATCTATATTATTAGGAATATTATCTAAGTCAAAATCATTAAGACATTTATATTCATTAATGGACATAAGAGTGATTGGATTAGTTACAGGAAAAATCCATATATCGGTAATGATATCTTTTATCAATTTTATCTCAATGTTTTCTGATACATCTTTTATTTTTACTATAGCTTTATTACTATTAAAGACTAAGGGTATTTTATTGTTATTAACTTTTAAATATAAAGAATTGTCGGTTGAATTAACTTCTACACCATAGCTTGTAATACATCTATTAGAGTTGTATGTTTTGTTAATAATTTTAATTGATTGAGCTTTCATATTGACTGAAAGGGAAGAAAATATTAAAATAAAAAATAGTTTTTTCATAGTTTATAAAATTTTTGATTTATTAAATTACACCAACAAAACAACTAGGACTTGAATAACCCTACTTTATATATTAAAAATTTTACGGTTTATTTTTAACTACATATTTTAGCCATAAATACTCGCAAAACATATTATTTATAGTAGGTTGTAAAACACCTGTTTAACACCTGTAAAGGTGAATTATAGAACATTTAACAAAGAAAAAAATGAAAAAACTAATTGTAGCAAGCACATCTACCGTTCATGGTAGTGGATACCTAGCATATATTTTACCAACCTTAACTAACTTTTTTAAAGAAGCCTCTACCATATTATTTATACCGTATGCACGAGCAAGCGGAAAAACCTACGATGAGTATACTGAAATAGCTCGTAAGGCTTTTGCTACTATTGATAAAAAAGTTGTAGGTATCCATGAGTTTGATAATCCGAAGGAAGCTGTTCAGCAAGCGGAGGCTATTTTTACAGGAGGAGGTAATACGTTTGAATTGGTAAATCAACTATATAAAAACGATATACTTTCTGATTTAACTACAGCGGTTGAAAACGGAACTCCGTATTTAGGTACCAGTGCAGGAAGTAATATTTGTGGAGTAACGATGATGAATACGAACGATATGCCTATTGTGTATCCACCAAGTTTTAAAACCTTAGGGTTTATTCCGTTTAATATCAACGCACATTATTTAGACCCAAATCCAGATTCTACGCACATGGGTGAAACGCGTGAAACACGCATTAAAGAATATCATGTATTTAATGAAACACCAGTGCTAGGGTTACGTGAAGGTAGCTGGCTAGAGGTTAACGGAGATTCAATTATATTAAGAGGAACTTACACCGCACGTTTATTTAAACAAGGAAAGGAAGCTGAGGAGTTAGCCACAAATACAGAGGTTAGCCAGTATTTTTAACCTCTTAAAAGAAATACTTTATAGTTAAAAAGATTTTTTATAAGCTATTTTTATTGTTACTGTGGCATACTATAAGAAAACAACCATTTAAAGCCTGATAAGTTAAGAAACGAACTTGTTGGGCTTATTTATTATCAAGACTTTTCCATTAGGCACCAAATGTCACTTCTACTAAGCACTAAATATCTTTCGCATTAGGCACGAAAAGACATTTCCATTATACATATCAAGTTTAATAGTACTTTATAAATAGAAATTTAAATAAACAGATTACTTCGCCATGGTCTCCTTATAATTCAGGTTTAATAGGTAACAAATGTTGTTTTAAGCTATAAAAAATGAAAGAACAACGTATGCTAAAAAAACTACTTTCTGTAAAAACTATATAGGCTATCTTTGAAAAAATCCTATTTTTACGATATGGACATAAAATTGACAGAACAAGAGAAGATAAAAATCTTAAATTCCGATGATATCTACGGAATAATGCAAAAAATATTACTTCGTGAAAGTAAGATAGACCAAAACCGTGAACACTTTTGGGTAATTGGTTTAGCTAACAACAATCGTATTCTTTTTATTGAGTTAATAAGTTTAGGTACTATTAATGCTACTTTGGTAGAACCCATGGAAGTTTTTAGTCTTGCATTGCAAAAAAGAGCTGTAAAAATAATATTATGTCATAATCACCCAAGTGGTGAGTTAACTCCGTCAGAAAATGACAAAAACCTAACAGATAGGTTAATACAAGTAGGTATTATAGTAAATACACATGTAATAGATCATTTAATTATTTCTGATAAAAGTTATTTGAGTTTTGCTGATGTTGGTCTTTTACAAGAGTTAGCAAAAAGTACCAAATATGTTCCTAAGTATGTACTGGAACAGCGTCTTAAAAAAGAGGCTGCTGAAATTGCCCAAAAGAAAGAAAAGATTGAGATTGCCAAAGCTTTTAAAAGAAGTGGTCTTGATAATGAATTAATCGCTAAAAACACAGGTCTTACCATTGAAGAGGTAGAGAAGTTGCGTGTTAGGAGGGGGAGATAAGCGAGAACAAGCAATTATTTATAGTCATTGTTAGCCACATTCTTTATTATGATTTTTTATTACCTTAATTAAATTTTCTGAATTATTAGATATTTTATCAAGAGCTTTATACGTATCTGAATTATATAAAATTTTATGAATCAATAAATTATATTCCTTTTCAATATCTGTTATTAAATTAATTATTTTGGAAAATAGAGGGTAATTCTGAGTATTACTAGATGCAATAGATAAAAGAACATACAATGAGTGAGAACAAGAGAAAGTCAAGTTTGTTAACTTATTAAAATGGATTATTTCATTTCTATTTTCAATGAAAAGTTTAAAGCGTTCTTTCATTTCTTTACTTATATCCCAATTTAAATATTTTTCTAACCTATATAGTGATTCTGAGCAAGTTATTGAGTTTACGAGTATTTCTTTTTCTTCTTGAAACATTATTTTTCCTACATCTTTTGAAAGCTGCTCAACTCTTAACTCTTTATTCTTTAACACTGCTTTTGTAAAAGATGTTAAAACATTTGAAATATTTTTTCTTTGGTTTTCATTATGCTTTATTAATTTTTCTTTATGCTCGGGATATTTATCTATTGATGGATAAATTAAATATTCTCCATCAGAGATTAAATTTGCTTTAAGGTAAGTTTCTACAATATGAAAGACCTCATTAACAAAAGTAGTTGAGATTACTTGATAATAAATAGATTCATTAGAGTAATATTTTTCAATTAGTTTTTGTAGTTCTTCATTATCATCAATTTCATTATTTTTTACAAAGTCAAGCCCTTTTTTTAAATAGCTCAAATAATTTTCAATAGTTATTTTTCCCTTAAAAAATAAAAATTCATCTATAGTTTCCAAATTCATAGTTTATATAAGCTTTGTTATATAGTTTGATAGTAAAATTACTTAATAAAAATTGATCAAGAAAATCTAAAAAAAAACAGTAAAGTTCATATAATATTATTGTTTTTTTTCTCTATATGTTCTGGAAATATATGTGTCTGATTCCATTTCAATGTTTTTAAAACTCAAAGAAAAATATTCAATTTTCATTCCCTTGTCAAGTGTTAACCAACCAATTATTTCCTTTTTCTCTGTAATTAAGTTCAGGTTATTCAAATATCTTAACTCTAATTCAATTTTTAAAGTATCTCTTGAGTCCATTCCTTTTTCTTGAAAGTCAAAAACTTTAAAATCAATAGGTTCATTTATTTTATGAAATTTTTGTTCTCCCTTTGACAAAACAAAAGGATTAGATTTTTTATCTCTGAATCCTAGATGGCTTTTTGGTTTTTCTATATGCGATTTTGGATAAAACCAAAGTCTTGAGTAAATTACTGTAGCATCTTGATTTCCTTGATTGTGAAATACCAGGTTTACATTTAAAGAATCATTTTCAATTCCACCACTTACGAATGCAGTTTTTAAGTCATAGTGATAATAGAAAAATTGAAAATATAAAGCAATACAAGAAACTATTAGTGCTAAAAAAGATATAAAATTACTGTCTCCTCTAGGCTTTTTTTCTGAATTATTAGAGTTGTACTTTTTTAACTCTTTAAGCTGTCTTATTATTCCAGAATTATTCATTTTTTTTATTATAGGCAACTTTTTTAGTGTATTTGCACACCTTATATAGTAGTATAAGCGTGCTTTTTTGCAATTTTTTAGTGTTTTTTAATGCTAGCTAATATAACAAAAAAAGGTAATTAACTATAGTTTTAGGTGCTTGTGTATTAAAATACTGTCCTTAAACAAGAAGTAATTTGGTTATTACTAGTAGTTACATAAGTACAGCATACTTACTTGTTAAGTACACTACCGTGTTTGTGTTGGTGTAAGCTTCGTACAAAACTAATTGGTAGTTGTTAGTATACAGTACTTTACAGTAAGTAGCTTAAAAATCAATATACTACCTGTTTGTTTTTTTAATGTTTTTTATATATTTAGGGTAAAAAATTGTTAACCCTTCAAAAATATTTCTATGAACATAAAAGCGAAGCTCTTTGTATGTGGAGAGGAACGAGAATTAATTGCTACCAGTTTAAATTACATTCGACTTACTGACTGGAACGGTAAGCCCATATCAGCCCTAATGGGAGGTGCTTTTACCGTTACTTTTGAACCAGAAATGTACGATGATACCTTTATTGAATGGATCATAGCCGATAGAAAAGACAATAAAAAAATACATCACCCTTTTAATCTTTATCTATTAAGAGATGGGAAAGTAGTTTTTTATGAAGATGATTTTGATGGAGTAGAGCTATTCCAATACAATTTTCAAGACGGTGTACTTATAAATTACCATGAGGTTTTTGATAACCAAAATGGTATGTATGTTACGTTAACGATATCGCCTGCTATGCAAGACTATCGTTTTTTTAACAATAGTACTGACTGGAGAAGAAAAAGTAGAACTCGTTATATAAAACCATGGCAAGAGAGTTTTATACCGCCTATAGAAGATACTCCATATAAGGCACAGGAAGACACAACACCTCGAGTTATAAAAGTAAACTGGATTAATAAGAGTAATGAAGTAGTAAATAGTAGTCATTATGAAGAAAACTTAGGTCTTGAAATAGGTTTGAATAATCCTAATGGAAGAAAGGTAAAAATTAGTATTGCAAAAAAAGACAATACTAGTTTTGATAATAATACTAAAGAAATAGTATTAGAAGAACATGTTACTGGTAATAAAGTAACTATAACCGACTTTAAAATAAAGAAAGAGTGGGAAGATTTTAAAAATGTAGAGATAGATGAATTGGTTGCTACTGCAGCCTATTTTAATAGTACTAAAGAAAGTACTTCTTTAGAAATTATAGCACCGCCTAAAGTAATTGTAGACTTTAGACCTAGTAAAAATTATAGTGGGGAATACGGTTTTGATTATATAAGACATAAAAAAGAGAAAGATGATTATGTTACTTATGAAGACATTGTAGGACCTAATCAGTACAATGATTTTAAACTAAAAAAACGAGTAAAAAAGTTTAAAAAAGACCCTCTTAAATATAAAAAACTAAAAGATAATGAGTATAAAACGCTTACATTTCCTTGGTATAAAGATAGTGCAGGGAAAGAAATTGAGTACATACAAAGTTGGTTAACTTTATATCCACAGCAAACCGTAACATTAAGCTTGCAGTTAGAAACGATAAATAACCCTAAAAAGTTGGATATTTGTTTAGAATACAATACCGAATTATTTAAGTTAAGTACAGATACTATACCAGCTCAAAGTAAAAAGAAAAAAAGATTAGACGACTTTTTAACCGTTAAATGTTTAAAAGAGTTTAGTACTGACCAAACCATTAAGGTTATGTATGGTAATCAACAATTAGGGCAACTAAACATTTTAGCCAATGCTAAAAGTAAACGTAAAAAGCTGGATGTTGTTTTTGTAGAAGTTGAAACTAAATTATCAAAGATGAGAAAAGGTAGTTCAACAGGAAAAAAGACATTTTTAACTCAATATTTACAACAAGCCCTAATTAAGCCCAATATTATAATTGAAACATTAGACTTAAAAAATGATAAAACGTTTAATAAAAAAGTAGACCCTAAAGGAAAGGGTTACATAGATAGTAGAAAGGGGTTGCACGATTATTTAAATGGTAAAATGGATACTAAATACAACAACTATTTAAAAGTTTATTTTATTGGTGATAAATGTCCCACATTCGATAAAAAAACAAATAAAAAAGGAAGAGTTAATGGACAAGCTAAAGATTTTAATTCGGACGCAGTTGTATTGTTTAAAGGGCATAATGTGGCTACAGTAGCTCACGAAGCCTTACATGCTTTAGGTTTGTATCATACTTTTTCTTCAAAAGCAAATTATACGTATAAAAAAGGAGAGACTTATAATATTATGGATTATTCGCATTGGGCTGTTTATGGTAATAAAAAACGAATATTAACTTGGTTATGGCAGTGGAAAAAGATACAGAATAACACATTAATAAAGCCTGAATAGTATGAAAAATATAATATTAATAGTATCAACAATATTAGTAGCTTCATGTAACGCTCAAAAAAAAACAATGATGAAAAAATTTGACATTATTCAATATCAAGAGAAAAAGAAAAATAACCCAAGCTATGACGGTTATTATTTAAAAGACAGTACTTATATAAAACAGTTTGGCAATAAAAACTCTGGATTTGCAGAATACGAAACCCCTCCTTCTCCTGCTATTTTTCAAATTTATAGAGAATTTTACTCTAATGGAGGATTAAAATTAGAAGGTAAAACTTTTCCTAACGACTTTAATAAAGGTATTTGGAAAGAATATGATAAACAAGGTAACTTAGTTAAAGAAATAGACTATGACAAAGGTTTCGAGTATACTTGGGAAGATTTGGTGAAATATTTAGAAAAACGCAAAGTAGATATTAAAGATACCACAAATACGGATATAAGGAAAGAAAATGGCAACTGGCGTTTTTCGTATGTTGAAGGGATTTATATTTATGATGTTATTATAGATGGCAAAACAGGTAAAATACTTCAAGATGTTAAGAATGAATTTGAAGAAGGCTCGTAAAGTTAAAAACTATTAAGAACTTATTTTATTAAATGATAAAAGCCAGCTCTTGATAAAAATGGGAACAAGCCAAACATAACAAAAAGATAAGGAGCAGTTATCGTTAATAATATTTGTTTTATTAAGGGTTTCAGGAATTAAGTTAGTTAATAAGATAACACTAGCAGTAAATTATACAGTGTTGTAGTACGTTTTATTATTTACTCTTTTCTTTAAATATAAAATTCTCTATTTTACTATTACTATATTTTTTATTTCCAATCATTTTATCATTTTCTATTTTCAAAACTAAGTCCTTTAAGAATTTATATTCTATTTCTTCAGGTTTACTATAAATTTTAATAATAGAATCCTGCGTTAGCTCCCATTTATATTTTAGTTTTGAAGTAATATACTCTGAACCACAACTAGAAATGTTTTTTTCGGTTATTAGTACTTGTTCTTTGGAGAAGTTTAATATTAAATACATTTTTACTCCAGCACAAGGATTTGGTTCGGGAGTTTCTTCACATCCATAACCAATATTTGATACATATTCTTTGTTGGTTAATATGTCAGTTTTATTTTGAGCGTTTACATTCATAAATAAGTTAATAAATAGTAAAAATAGTATAAGTCTTTTCATTATAATTTCTATTTAGTTGAATTGAATGTATTACAACTCTTTTGTATAAACAATTTCAGTATTTTAAACAATAAAAAAGGTAGTATAAACGTACTTTTTGCAATTTTTAATGTTAGCTAATATAGCAAAAAATGGAAATTAAATAAGTAGAGTAAGAGAAATGTATAAACTGTTTTCTATAAAAAAAGACTGCCCTTAGGCAGTCTTTTATATTATTATACTAAGCTGTGTGTATTAACACTCTTCTTGTCTACGCTCACAAGCTAATAAAGTGTTTTTTAGTAACATTGCAATCGTCATAGGACCTACACCACCCGGTACAGGTGTAATGTGCGATGCTTTTTCTGATACTTCGTTAAAAGCAACATCACCTACTAATCTAAATCCTCTTTTCTTAGAAGGATCAGCAACACGAGTAATTCCTACATCAATAATTACTACATCGTCTTTTACCATATCACCTTTTAAAAATTCAGGAATACCAATAGCAGCAATAATAATATCGGCTCTTTTAGTCACCTCTTTTAAGTTTTTTGTTCTACTATGTGTTAAAGTAACCGTTGCATTTCCTACTTTTCTTTTTTGAGACAGTAAAATACTCATTGGGCTTCCTACAATATGACTGCGACCTATAACTACTACATCTTTACCAGAGGTTTCAATATTGTAACGGTCTAGCAATTCTAAAATTCCGAAAGGAGTGGCAGAAATATACGTAGGTAAGTTTAGAGCTAACTTACCAACATTCATAGGGTGGAAACCGTCTACATCTTTATCAGGGTTTATAGCCATTAATACCTTTTGTTCATCAATATGATCGGGTAGGGGTAATTGTACTATAAAACCATCAATATCATTATCAATATTTAAAATAGCAATTTCGTTTAATAGTTCTTCTTCAGTAGTTTCTTCAGGAAGACGAAGTAAAGTAGATTCAAAACCTACACGTTCGCATGCCTTTACTTTTGCGTTTACATAGGTTAAACTAGCTCCGTCATTACCTACGATAACCGCTGCTAAATGCGGTGTTTTTTTATCGTTAGCTTTTAATGCTGCTACTTCTAAAGCAATTTCTTCTTTAATGTCTGCTGATGTCTTTTTACCGTCTAGTAAAATCATTTGTGTGTGTTGTTGTGTGTTATTCAGTGTGTTGTTGTTAATCAAAAAAGAAAAAAGAGAAGTCGACAAAACTTCTCTTTTATTTAATATTATCTCATGCCTTTCATCATTTGCATCATTTTTCTTCCGCCACCACCTTGCATCATCTTCATCATTTTGCTCATTTGGTCGAATTGCTTCATCAACTGGTTAACTTCTTGTACCGAAGTTCCGGAACCTTTGGCAATTCGTTTTTTACGACTCGCATTTATAACAGAAGGCGTACTTCTTTCTTCAGGAGTCATAGAGTGTATAATAGCTTCAATTCCTTTAAAAGCATCGTCGTCAATATCAACATCTTTTAAGGCCTTACCTGCACCAGGAATCATACCTACTAAATCTTTCATGCTACCCATCTTTTTGATTTGATTGATTTGATTTAAGAAATCATCAAAACCAAACTGATTTTTAGCAATCTTCTTTTGTAATTTTCTAGCTTCTTCTTCATCGTATTGTTCTTGGGCACGCTCTACTAACGAAACAACGTCTCCCATTCCTAAAATACGATCAGCCATACGACTAGGGTGGAATACATCAATTGCATCCATTTTTTCACCCGTACCTATAAATTTAATAGGCTTGTCTACTACCGATTTAATAGATAAAGCAGCTCCACCACGAGTATCACCATCTAACTTAGTTAAAACAACTCCGTCAAAATTTAATACATCGTTAAAGGCTTTGGCAGTATTTACAGCATCTTGCCCTGTCATAGAGTCTACCACAAATAAAGTTTCTTGTGGACTTACAGCTTTGTGGATGTTAGAAATTTCCGTCATCATTTCTTCATCAACAGCTAAACGACCCGCGGTATCGATAATCACCACGTTTTTACCGTTTGCTTTTGCATGCTTAATAGCATTTTGAGAAATTTCTACAGGATTTTGATTTCCTTCTTCAGCATATACTTCAACACCTATTTGCTCTCCAACAACACGTAACTGGTTAATTGCGGCAGGACGATATACGTCACATCCTACTAATAAAACTTGTTTAGTTTTCTTAGTTTTAAGATAGTTAGCTAGCTTACCAGAAAAGGTTGTTTTACCCGAACCTTGTAAACCAGACATTAAAATTACAGTAGGTGAACCACCTAAGTTAATACCAACGGTATCACCACCCATTAATTCGGTTAATTCATCCTTAACCAATTTTACCATTAATTGCCCAGGGTTTAACGTTGTTAATACGTCTTGACCTAAGGCTTTTTCTTTTACTGTTTTGGTAAAATTCTTAGCTATTTTAAAGTTAACATCGGCATCTAATAAAGCTCTACGAACTTCTTTTAAAGTTTCTGCAACGTTAACTTCGGTAATTTTTCCGTGTCCTTTCAGCGTATGTAACGCCTTATCTAACTTTTCGCTTAAATTATTAAACATGTATCGGCTTCATTTTTTAGAGGCACAAATTTAGTTATTAGTTGTTAGTTTTTAGCAATTTGTTAGTAGATTTTTTCTACATTATTGTATAAAAGTGTTCGATTTTTAATAATTAGTAAGAGTAGTAGTCACTTTTTTTAGTTCTTGTATTGGTAACAATAGGAGTAAAAGCTATAAATCATCCGTAAAATGTTTGCGACTTTTCTCTTGACTAAATTTTTCTTGATTGAAGTTTTTAGAGGCATTTTTAGGAATGGATAGCGATACCCATTTTTCGTTTTGTAGCATTTTGCCTAAAAATACAATTTGCCCGATGTGATACGGATAATGACAAATTTGACGGTTAATTGCTTCGGTTACTGTGTGTCCTTGGTTTCTTATGTAGATGATTTTTTCTAAATCAGTTTCTTCTAAAGAGTTAATAGTGTTTAAAAAGCAATCCCAACCTTTTTCCCAATAGGCAATCATTTCTTCTTTGGTTGTAAAAGTATTTATAAACTCGTCATCTCTATTTCGCCACGATTTTTCTCCATCTTCAGTAAAAAAGTTAGTCCAACGAGATAACATATTACCCGCAATATGCTTTGCAATTACCGCAATAGAGTTGCTTTCTTGATTGTATTGGTAAAATAGCGCTTCTTGGGTAAGTTGATTAAAAGTTTTATCGCCTAAACTTTTATAGTAGGTTATTTGTTTTTTTACACTTTCTAAATAAGAGTTTTGCATGGTATAATTTTTTAGTAAACTACCTCGGGGCAAACTCACGAGGCATTTATAGGAAAAAAGTTCTCTGTGCCAATAAAAAAGGCTGGTTTTAACCAGCCTTAATTTACAATTTTATTTATTAGGAATGAACTCTAAAGCAACTCCATTAATGCAGTGACGTTTACCTGTAGTTTTTTTAGGGCCATCATTAAAAGAGTGTCCTAAATGTCCGCCACAAGTATTACATTTTAATTCTGTTCGAGCATAACCTACTTTATAATCTGTATCTAGTTCTACATTTCCTTTAATAGCTCTATCAAAAGAAGGCCAACCACTACCTGAATCGTATTTGTTTTCAGATTTATATAATGGGGTTTTACAGGCAGCACATATATAGGTTCCTTCTTTCTTGTTAAAGTTTAAAGGGCTTGAGTTAGGTCGTTCTGTACCCGCTTCTCTAAGTACATAGTACTGTTTTGGAGTTAATAACTTTTTCCACTCACTGTTGGTTTTGTTTACCGCGTACTTTTTCTTGTTTTGAGCATTTACAGTAGTACTAACTGTTATTGCTAAAAGGAATAAAACAACTAATTTTCTCATGGTTCTTTACTTATAAAATCAACAATTTTGGAAGCAACTTTTGAGTTACGAAGAATTCTGGTGTGTCCTAAGCCTTCCGTAATTAAAAGTTTTCCATTCTGTAAGTTTTGACGTATTGCTATTGCACAACTTACATCAACATCGCCATCAAATGAATCATGAACAACTAAAGTAGGTATTTTTACATCTTTAGCTTTTACGCTAGAGGAGTGTATATCAATATCTCGTTGCCATTTTTTATCAAATAAGCGTTTCATTTTATGAGCTATAACTGGTTTTACTTGTAAGTTTTTAGTAAAGTTTAAAATAACATCTGATATTTTATCAGCAGCACCAACAGTAACCAATTTGTTTACAGCAAAATTTTCTGAAAGAGCGTTATACAAGCATACACCGCCAAACGAGTGCCCTATAGCAGCATCAAAAGGTCCAAATTGTTTGTTGAGTTCAGTAATGGTTTCTAAGAACTCTGGCATTTCGGTAGTTTTTCCTGTAGACTTTCCATGCGCAGGTCCGTCAAAAGAAATAACCATATAGCCTTTTTCCAAGAGTTTGTCAGCAATCATATATAATTGGGTGCTTCTTCCTGCCCAACCATGTACCCATAATACTTTTTTAGTTGAGTAACCATATGATAGTACTTGAATGTCTTTTGAGATGGATGGCACATTTATTGTTTTCTTTTGAGCACTCTCTAACATTACTTTTTCTCTCTTAGGAATAGGAAAGTTAACAGGAGTTGTAAAAAGCCTTGTACCAAATTTAGCTGCTTTGTTAGTAGATATAAACTGTAAAGTCTTAGCTGAAAGTATGACAGGTTTAGGAATTTTTATACTTGGTAAAGCTGTTTTTGAATGCGTAAAATTCATGAATTAGTTTTTAAGATAAAGATAGAATTTGTAGCTTTAAAGACATAATATATTATCAAGTTTGTGACAAATAAGTTAATTTCGTGTCATAAAAGATACAACCAAGAACATAGAATTTTAAACTATTAAACAATGAAAAAAATTATAGCCCTAACATTTTTAGCTGCTTTTTTAGTAGCGTGTAGTACTGTGCCAATTACGGGAAGAAAAAGATTAAACTTTGTAAACGATGCTCAAATCTTACCTGCAAGTTTTGCACAATACAAAGGGTTTTTAGAAGAAAATAAATTATCTACAAATACAAAACAAACAAATCAAATAAAACGAGTAGGGAAAAATATTTCAGCAGCAGTAGATCGTTTTATGAGAGCTAATGGAATGACTACAGAAGCAAATGCTTATGAATGGGAATTTAATTTAGTAGAAGATAAAACAGTTAACGCTTGGTGTTTACCTGGTGGAAAAGTGGTGTTTTATACAGGAATTATGCCTATTTGTGCTAATGAAGATGGGGTTGCTGCTGTGATGGGGCACGAGGTTGCTCATGCATTTGCAAAACACGGACAAGAACGTATGTCTACAGGTCAATTACAACAATTAGGAGGAGTTGCTCTAGCCTTAGGTACTCAAAATAGCAAAAATGCTGAAATGTGGAATATGGCGTATGGTTTAGGAACTCAAGTAGGAGTAATGTTACCATTTAGTAGGGAACATGAAACCGAAGCAGATAAGTTAGGGTTAGTTTTTATGATTATGGCAGGATATGAAGGAGAAGAAGCTGCTGAAGTATGGGTACGAATGAGTGAACGCTCAGGCGGAGGAGCTCCTCCAGAGTTTATGAGTACACACCCATCTAATCAAACTCGTATTCAGACTTTAAGAAACTTTTTACCAGAGGCTAAAAAGTTAGCAGCAAAATACAACGTGTCTGCGAGTAAATAAGATTGATAAATTATAGTATATTGCAAACCGTTCATGTTATATGAGCGGTTTTTTTATTAGAATTTATATGTATAAAATAGGAGATAAGAAGCTAATTAACGGATGGGCATTTTACGATTGGGCCAACTCAGTATATTCATTGGTAATTAGCACAGCTGTTTTTCCGTTGTATTACAGCGGAGTAACAGAAGGTAAAATTGTAAGCTTTTTAGGAATGGACTGGGAGCATCCAGATAGTTTATATAGTTATGCATTGTCTTTTTCGTTTTTAGTAGTGGCTTTTATTTCTCCAATATTATCGGGTATTGCAGATTATACAGGAAGTAAGAAAAAGTTTATGAAGTTTTTCTGTACTCTAGGAGCATTATCGGTAATGAGTTTGTACTTTTTTGATGGAATTGATACTGTATGGATAGGTATTTTATTTACTGTTTTAGCAAGTATTGGCTTTTGGGCAAGTTTGGTGTTTTATAACGCTTATTTACCCGAAGTAGCCCATCCTGAACAACAAGATAGAGCCAGTGCCAAAGGTTTTGTATATGGTTATGTAGGTTCTGTAATTTTATTACTCATCAATTTGGCGATGATTATGTTCCCAGAAACTCTAGGAATTAGTGCAGGAATGGCATCTAGAATTTCTTTTGTCATGGTAGGTTTATGGTGGTTAGGCTTTGCTCAAATAACCTTTAAACGATTACCTGGTAATGTGTATAATAAAAAGCCTGAAAAAGATTATATATGGAAAGGGTACAAAGAGTTACAAATAGTGATAAAAGAAGTATTAAACTATCCAACGTTAAAACGTTTTTTAATTTCTTTCTTTTTGTTAAGTATTAGTGTACAAACTATTATTTTAATGGCTGCTATTTTTGGTTCTTCAGAATTAGGCTTGTCGTCTACAAGTTTAATAATTACCATTTTATTAGTACAAATAGTAGCAATTTTAGGAGCGATTTTATTTTCAAGGTTTTCAGAAAAATGGGGGAATATAACAGCTTTAAAAGTAACTATTGTAGTATGGATGTTAGTTTGTTTTTGTGCTTTCATGTTAGATAAATCTCAAGAAAATGTAGCTATTTACTTTTATGGACTAGGTGGTTTACTGGGATTGGTACAAGGGGCTATTCAAACCTTAACACGTTCTACGTATTCAAAATTATTGCCAGAAACAGAAGATCATGCTACGTATTTTAGTTTTTATGATGTTACTGAAAAAATAGCCATTGTTTTAGGAACTGCTGTATATGGAACACTAAATTGGATTACAGGTTCTATGCAATGGAGTGTGTTGTGTTTAGCTATTTTCTTTTTGGCCTCATTTATCATTTTAAGCACACTAAAAAAGACAAAATACGTAGAATAACTAAAAAGGAACTGGAGAGGTAAAACTGACTTGTTTTTTTGAAGTAGGGTGTACAAATGTGATTTTTTCGGCATGTAAATACAATCTATCTGCTTTGTTTCCGTATAAATCATCACCTACAATAGGAGTGTTTAGTCCCAAATTATGTGCAGCATGCACACGTAATTGATGCGTGCGTCCAGTTATAGGATAAAAGTATACTTTTGTTTTGTTGTTTAGAACTTCAACTTTTTCCCAAGTAGTCAATGCTTCTTTTCCGTGTTGGTAACACACAAGTTGTTTAGGGCGATCGTTTAAATCTACTCTAATGGGTAACTCAATTTTTCCTTTATCTTCTTTTAAAATACCATCTAATAAAGCCACATAGCGTTTTTGTATAGTTTTATGAACAAATTGTGCTTGTAAAGCTTTATAAGTTTCTTCATTTTTAGCAACTAAGAGAATTCCAGAAGTTGACATGTCTAACCGATGTACTACTAACGGACCTGTTGCTTTTGGATATAATTTTTGAATACGACTGAACACAGAGTCTTTTATTTCTTTTCCAGCTACTGATAAGAGTTCATGTGGTTTGTTGATGACTAACAAATCTGAATCTTCATAAATAATTGTAATTTCTTTTTCTTCCTTTAATAGAGCAACTAACGGATTTTCTTCTACAGTCATTCCTCGTAACATATGCGTTAGAATAGGCTTGCATTTACCAGTGCACGCAGGATAAAAATATTGATGTTTTCTTATGGAAGTTTTTAAAGGTTTTCCCCACCAAAATTCAGCCATACAAATAGGTTTTAATTGATGATTGTATGCATATTGAAGTAATTTAGGAGCGCAACAATCACCAGCACCAGCAGGAATGTTTTGAGTGGAGTCTGTAAAAATATCTAATAAGTTTTTAGTTTCTCCTTGATAGTTAAGAAACGCATACTTTTTAAATATTTCTTGTTGTGTCCAAGCTGAAAGGTTTGTGCGCTGTTGTTTTAACTCCTGAGCTTGATGTTGCTTTTCTTGATACGTTTTTTTTGATGCCGCTATTTTATCGTTTAAATACACTTCATATTCACGCAAGTAAAACTCTTCATTTATATTTAACTGATTGTTTTGTTGCCCTAGTTTTTTTCTAAGTTTTCTTCGTTGTTTAATTTTTGATTGCTCATCAGCTAAAAGCTTTTTGTGCAGTTGTTGTGTTTTTTGATATGCTTTTTTTGCATCAATAAAACCAGAGGAACTTTCTAGACTTGCTATTTTATGGGTTAACTCATTAAGTCGTTCTTCTGTTGTAAGATAGAATTCGTTTTTATTTAAAACATCAAATACAGGGGGCACAAAATGTTTGTGTTGTGTGCTTTCAGCTAGTTTACCAGAAAATGCAGCTAAATAACCTAAGGTTCCATTTTGATCTTGCACAACTAAGACTCCAAACATTTTTCCTAGTGAGTTAGTATCCTTAGGGTTTTTAATTCCAAAGTTGTGCGAAAAATCAGTTTGATTTGTTAAATATTCTTGTAGTTCTTTAGCAGCTATTTTTGCTAGAGTATGAGGTGAATAATTATAAGGATAATCGAATTTTTTAGGTATTTCAATAGTAGAAACATCCGAAGAAAAAGAAATAATTTTGGTCATAATAAAAAGAAAAAGTGTTGCTTTCACAACACTTTAAACGATTAATCTCTATAAATTTTATCGTATAAGTCTTTATACATTTCTTTGATAATGTTTCGTTTCATTTTCATGGTAGGAGTAAGCTGTCCTCCGTCAATAGACCATTCTTCTTCGGTTAACTCAAACTTTTTAATAGTTTCCCATTTACCAAACTTAGTATTGGCGTAATCTACTTCTTCTTGAATACGCTCTATTACTTTAGGGTTATTTACCAAGTCTTTATTATCTCCAACAGTTATATTGTGCCTAATTGCCCATTCACGAACAAATTCAAAATTTGGTTGAATAAATGCAGCAGCCATTTTTTCACCTTCACCAATAACCATTACTTGCTCAATAAAGCGAGATTGTTTTAATTGACCTTCTAGTAATGGTGGAATAATGTATTTACCACCTGAGGTTTTAAACATTTCTTTGGTACGTCCAGTTATTTTTAAGAAACCATCTTCACATAATTCACCTTTATCACCTGTATGGAAGTATCCGTTTTGTAAAGCTTCAGCAGTTTTTTCAGGATCTTTATAATATCCTTGCATTACATTTGGTCCTTTTACTAAAATTTCTCCATTATCGGCTATTTTAACCTCAACACCATCAATTAATCGACCTACAGTTCCTAATTTAAAACCTCCATTACGCATATCGTTTACAGCAATTACAGGTGAAGTTTCGGTAAGACCATAACCTTCCATTACCGGCATTCCAGCAGCTGTAAATACTCTAGTTAAACGTGGTTGTAACGCGGCAGAACCTGAAACCATTATTTTTAATTCTCCACCTAAAGCAGCTTGCCATTTAGAGAAAATAAGTTTTCTAGCAATATTTAGTTTTTTTTCATACCACCATCCGTTAGCTCCATAAGGTTCGTATTGTAAACCTAACTCAATAGCCCAAAAGAACAATTTCTTTTTAATTCCTGTTAAGTCGGCTCCTTTGGCATAAATTTTATCATAAATTTTTTCATACAATCTAGGAACCGCGGTCATTACATGCGGTTTAACCTCTTGAGCATTTTCACTCAATTTATCAATAGCTTCAGCAAAATAAATAGAGATACCACAGTATTGATATAGGTATAGAAGCATACGTTCAAAAATATGGCACACAGGTAAGAAACTCAATGCACGACCTTGTCCATATACTAATGGTACTCTTTTCTCACTACTTAAAACATTTGATACAATGTTCTTATGACTAAGCATAACGCCTTTTGGGCGTCCAGTAGTACCAGAAGTATAAATTAGGGTTGCTAAATCGTTAGTTGTAATAACATTTTTACGTTCTTCAACTTCATTTTGATTACTTTCGTCTTCTCCTAATTTTAAAACCTCTTTCCAGCTTTTTTCGTCAGTTATATCGTCAAAAGTAAATATTTCTTTAAGTTGAGTATTTGCTTTTATTTGGTTTAGTTTTTCTAGAATAGTTTCATCAGAAACGAAGCAATAAGTAGCTTCTGAGTGATTTAAAATATATTCGTAGTCTTCTTTAGAGATAGTTGGATAGATAGGAACGTTTTGAGCTCCTGTTTGTAATATTCCAATATCACAAACATTCCATTCAGTTCTATTATTTGTTGAAATTACAGCAATTTTATCATTAGGTTGTACTCCTAATCGTAACAAACCTCTACTTATAGCATTGGCTTGTTTAATATATTCATTGGTTGAAATAGATTGCCATTTACCGTTGTATTTTGTGGTAAATGTGTTATCTAAATTATAGTTTTCTTGTTGATAATAAGGAAAATCAAAAAGACGTGTAATTTCAATCGACATATGTTCAAATTTTTGGGCTCTGCAAAGTATGAAAAATACCCCGATTGCACAAGTTGTAGTTTACTGGTTGATTTATTGAGGATTATATATTTTTTGACACAAACTATTGTATTTTTCTAAGATTATTTTTCGTCTCATTTTTAATGTCGGAGTTAAATGACCCGAATTGATAGACCATTCATCAGGAGTAATTTCAAAGCGTTTTATTTGTTCCCACTTCCCAAATTTTTCATTGCAAATATCAATCTCTTTTTGAATTCGTTTGAGTAGTTTCTCATCTGTAGTAATATTTGTAATTGTATGGTGGTGTCTTTTTGACCATTCTTGAACAAATTCAGTAGCAATTTGAATTAATGCAGCCGGCATTTTTTCACCTTCACCAATTACCATAACTTGCTCTATAAAACGTGACTTCTTCAACTCACTTTCTAAGATAGCAGGAGCGATGTATTTACCACCTGAAGTTTTGAAGATTTCTTTTTTTCGATCTGTAATTTTTAAAAATCCTTCATTATCTAGTTCTCCAATGTCTCCTGTATGGAAATAACCATTTATAATTGATTCGTTAGTTTTTTCTATATCTTTATAGTAGCCGATCATTACATTAGGTCCTTTCACTAAGATTTCCCCATCCTCAGCTATTTTTACAGTTACATTTTCAATTACCTTCCCAACAGTTCCTATTTTAAACCCGTTGTTTCGCATATCGGTAACAGAAATTGCAGGAGAGGTTTCGGTAAGTCCGTAGCCTTCAAAAACAGGAATGCCTGCCGCAGTAAAGATTCTTACAAGCCTAGCTTGAGTTGGAGCGCTACCTGCTAGCATAAATTCTAAATCTCCTCCTAAAGCTTCTTTCCATTTAGAAAAAATAAGTTTTCGTGCTATAGAAAGCTTGAATTCGTACCACCAACCGTTTGCTTTATAGGGTTGATATTGTTCACCTAATTGTAATGCCCAAAAGAACAATCGCTTTTTTAGACCAGATAAGTTACTGCCTTTATCTACAATTTTATCAAAAACTTTTTCTAATAAACGAGGTACTACAGCCATAAAATGAGGTTGAATTTCCCGTAAATTATCTCCAACTTTATCAATACTCTCAGCAAAATGAATTTCAAAGCCCATATATTGACAGTAATAAGAGGCTGCACGCTCAAAAATGTGACAAATGGGAAGGTAACTTATCACTTTTTTTTGATTGTCTTGTAGATTAAGTCTTTTTCCAACAGCAAAAACGTTGCTAACAATGTTATTATGAGAGAGTATTACTCCTTTTGGGGTACCTGTGGTACCAGAAGTGTAGATAATGGTGGCTAAGTCAGATGGGTTTATAGACTCTTTTAATTCGTTTACTTTTGTTTGAAGAGCTGTTTCGTTACCAAGACTTAAGAAAGAACTCCACCCATAATCTACATCTAGTTCTTCAAAAGTGAATACTTTTTTGAGCTGTGTTTGTCCTTGAATTTTGATTACTTTTTGATAGAGTTCATCATCAGAAACAAAACAATACACACTATCAGAATGGTTTAAGATATATGCATAATCTTTTTCTGAAAAAGTAGGGTATAAAGGAACATTTACTGCACCAATTTGCATAACTCCAATATCTAACAAATGCCATTTTGGTTGATTTACAGAAGTAATTACAGCAATTTTATCTCCTGGTTTCACTCCAAGATTCAATAAAGCTTTACTTATGATGTTAGCATCTTCAATATATTTTTTAGTAGAAATACTTTTCCATTCATTATTCTCTTTAGAAACTAAGCAATCTTGTTGTGGGTAGTTTTCTAGTTGGTGATATGGGAAATCAAAAAGACGTGTAACTTTTGAAGATATATGCATGTAAATGATTTTGTTGATGCATAAATCTATGAAAATAAAAGAGATAAAAGAAAAATAAAATAAATGTTAGTTGTAAAGTTTACTAACTAGGCTTTTATAGGTTTGACCAATAGGAACCTTATGCTCATGAATTATAATACGATTCCCTTCTATAAACTTTATTTTATCTACAGCAACAATAAATGATTTATGTACTCTTAGGAAATTGTTTTCATCTAAGATAGTTTCATAATGAGAAATCTTTTCGTGGCTTACAATCATTTCATCTATTAAAAATAGTTTAGTATAATTTCCGTAAGCCTCTATAAATAACAAATCATTTAAATCAACTTGATGGTGTTTTTTATCTCCTTTGATAAAAATACGAGTATTGATTTGACTTGTCTGTATACTTTCTTTGTTAATTGTTTTGATAGGTAAAGTGTCTGATACTTTATTGACAGCTTTTACCAAACGATCAAAACTAAAAGGTTTTAAAAGATAGTCTACAACATTGAGTTCAAATCCTTCAATAGCGTATTCTTTGTATGCAGTGGTAATAATGGTTTTAGGTGGATTAGACAGCGTCTTTAAAAAATCCAAGCCTTTTAACTTGGGCATGTTTATATCTAAAAACATAAAATCAACAGTATGCTCATTTAAAAATTGCATAGCCTCCATAGCATTATAGCAACTTTTTACTAATAGAACATGAGGGAGCATGCTACAAAATTCTGTTATAATTTCATGAGCTAAAGGCTCATCATCAATAATTATATAGTTAAGCATGCTTTGGTGTTTTTAACTGTGTTTTATAGATATTATTTGTGGAACTAATACTTAGTTCATGTTGTTGTTTGTATAGCAAAGATAATCTTCGTTTTAGGTTTTGTAATCCAATACCTTTAGAATTATTGAGTTCACTAGGATCAAAATTGTTTTCTATGTCAAAGTAAATAAAATGAGCATCTTCATATAAATTTATATGAATAAAAGCATTTTCTGCAAGTGTTTCTATACCGTGTTTAAAGGCATTTTCAAGTAAAATAATATATAATAAAGGAGGAATGTTTAAAGAGGTATCGATGTCGTGATTAAAAGTAATTTCTACAGACTTTTTATATCGGATTTTATGTAGTTCGATGTAATTATTTAGGTATTCTATTTCTTCTGAAACTTTTACTGTTTCTTTTTCTCCATCGTAAATGGTATAGCGCATCATGTCAGATAATTTTAAAATAACTTCTGGTGCTTGAGGAGAATTTTTTACTGTAAGTGCGTACAAGTTATTTAGTGTGTTGAAGAAAAAATGCGGGTTTATTTGGGTTTTTAATAGTGATAATTCAGTTTTAGATTTTTCTTTTTTTAACTCTTGTACCCATTTCAATTGTTCAAAAATCCAAAGAAAAAAGAAAATAGGAATAGGCAAAAAGAATATATAAAAAGGGGTTTCTTGTTTTACTTTTAAATAAGCTTCTAAATCACCAGAAAATAATCTGAGATAAAAAAAGTATAAGAGCAATGGAGTGTATAGAAGGGCTATGAATTTCCAATATTTTTTAATGAAGTTAGGTACTAAAAAATAAGCTAATCCGCACCAAAATATTATTAATAAAATGAATGTGATTGGGTTATCTGGAAGCTTCATAAAAGAATCAATCAACACCGTAATAAACAACAGTAGAAAAAGCGAAAGAATACCCATTATCGTTTTCTTTTTTCTTTTTAAATATTCATAATTATGTATGGGTAAGGCAACAATTAGCGCCCAAAAAAGAGTGATGACGATAACTTCAGCGGGTTGATCATTTGGGATGTTTAGAAAATTGACATAATCTAATAAAATGAACAACGGAATTATAATTAAAAAGCCAATAAGAAAAGCTTTGTATTTCTTTAAAAAATCAATCATACTTCAAAATTACTCATGTAAAACTGTTTTCACAATTATATTGACAAACACTATTGTTTTTTATACGAACAAGTAGCTTTTTTAGTTGAGTTTTAGTTAGTACTTAAATAAATATTATGTGTGTTAAAAATAAGCTGATATATCATTTTTAATTTATCAGAAAGGTAAGGTATTGGAGATTTGTAGAAAACAAATACCTAACCACATATGAATACATTAACAATTAGAGACCTTACAAAAACATATCCTAACGGAGTTAAAGCATTAAACGGAATTAACTTAAAAATTTCGAACGGAATGTTTGGCTTGTTAGGTGCCAATGGAGCAGGTAAATCTTCTTTAATGCGTACTATCGCTTCTTTACAAGAGCCTTCTTCAGGAGAACTTGTGTTTAACGACTGTAATATTATTAATAAGCCAGAAGAAATACGAAAATACTTAGGGTATTTACCTCAGGAATTTGGTGTGTACCCTAAAATATCAGCCGAAAGATTGTTAGATCATTTAGCCATTCTGAAAGGTATTACTAATAACTCAGCGCGAAAAGAGCAAGTAACTTCTTTATTACAGCAAGTAAACCTCTATCAACACAGAAAAAAAGCGGTACATACATTTTCAGGAGGAATGCGGCAACGTTTTGGAATTGCGCAAGCTTTGTTGGCAAACCCTCAAATAATTATTGTAGATGAGCCTACGGCAGGTTTAGATCCAGAAGAAAGCAATCGTTTTTTAAATCTTTTAAGTGAAATAGGAGAGAATGTGATAGTCATCTTATCTACTCACATAGTAGAAGATGTTAGAAACCTATGCACTAAAATGGCAATATTATCTGAAGGACAAATTATATCTCAAGGAAACCCAAAAGAGCTGGTAGAGAGTATTCAAAACAATATTTGGACAAAAATTATAGCTAAAAGTGATATTGAACACTATAGAAAGACATATGATATAATTTCAACCAAATTAGTATCAGGCGAAACACAAATAAGGGTTTTCTCTGAAGCTACTTTATCAAATGGATTTGAAAGAATTACTCCAAACTTAGAGGATTACTATTTCACTACGTTGTTTCACCATAAAAAAGCCTAGTCTATGTTTAAGAAATTATTACAATTTGAAACGTATTATCAATTAAAACAACGAGCCTTTCCAATATTTTCAATATTATTTTTAGGATTAGGCTATTTTACAGGAAGTCAAGGTTATGCGCCTACTGGAGTAAACTTTAATGCTGTTTATCAAGTTTATTTTCATACAGGTCTTTTTACTTTAGGAAGTGTTTTTATTATTATGTTTTTTACGGTAACTGCTACCATAAGAGATAAACAACATCATATGGAGGGCTTAATTTATAGTTCTTCAATAACAAAACAGCATTATTTTTGGAGTCGCTTTTTAGGAGCATTTATATTTAGTGTTTTGGCTTTTTCTCCTTTTATAGTCGGATATATATTAGGGAACTACTTTTCTGGTTTAGATGCAGAAAGGTTAGGAACTTTTAGTTTACTTAATTATATACAGCCTTGGTTTTATATAGTGCTACCTAATATTTTTATATGTACTTCTTTAATATTTTCTGTGAGTATATTTACTAAAAATAGCATTGCAACTTACGCAAGTGCAGTATGCATTTATATGTTATATTTTGTGAGTTCTATTTTTTTAAATTCACCCTTATTAGCCCAATCTGTTCCTGCATCACCAGAAATGATGTCGGTAGCCGCAATAGCAGATTCTTTTGGAATAGCAGCTTTTTTTGAGCAAACTCAGTATTGGACAGCTCATCAGAAGAATACGCAGTTACTTTCTTTTTCAGGATTGTTTTTATGGAATAGAATACTTTGGATAGCTTTTTCCCTTGGAATATTGTTCCTTACCTATAAAAGGTTTTCTTTTAGAAAAATTACGAAGAAAGTAAAGAAACAAAAAACATTAAAAAATAATATAAAACAGCTAACTCCTTATAAAGCAATAGAAGGAACATACAATTTTACAGCACAAATAAAAGGGCTTTTGTCATTAGTACGTTTAGAGTTAAACAGTGTATTTAAAAGTTTACCTTTTTTAGTAATTGTAGCTATGTGGTTACTAATTGTTTTTTCTGAGTTGTATGCAAACTTTGTTGAAGGACGTGAATACGGAGTAAGTGTATATCCATTTACAAATCAACTAATAGAACTTATTACAAATCCGTTAACCCTTTTCGGTCTTTTATTACTAATTTTTTATGGTTCAGAAATAGTATGGAGAGAATATAGCGTAAATTTTAATTTAATTATTGGGGCAACTCCAACTAAAAATTGGGTGTTTTTTGCGGCTAAGTTTATTAGTTTATCATTATTACCCATATTATTAATTGCTTTAGGAATATTTATGTGTATTACTTTTCAAGTTAGTTTAGGTTTTGAAAGTATAAACATTGGTATGTATGCTTCTGTATTTTATTATTATGGTTTACAGCTTATCATATACGCTATGCTAGCCGTGTTTATAAATAGTATAGCTAAAAGTAAGTATGTAGGAATGGGAGCTTTTGGTTTGTTAGTTATAATAAGTATGAAAGCTAATCTTTTAGGTTTAGAACACCCTTTAACAAGTATTGGTTTTATGCCTAGAGTAGCCTTGGGAGATATGGCTATGTATAATAGCAATACTACACAGTTTAATCATTTAGGGTTGTATTGGCTAGGAATAGGAGTCTTATTTGTTTTAATAGCTTTTAAAGTTTGGAATAGAGGAATGGTAAAAGGGGTTTCATATAAAATAAAGCAACTAAAGCAAGGTTACAACTTAACAGAGAGGATATTACTTTTAAGCTTTTCTTTGTTAGTTATTGGAGCAGGAAGCTTAGTGTTTTACAATACCAATTTTCTTTCAGATTATCATACGAATGATGATAACTTAAATCTTAGTGAAGATTACGAACGTAAGTATAAACATTATCAAACGTTAGAAAAGCTATATCCAGTTTCTCAAAAAACAGAAGTAGCTATTTTTCCGAAGAAAAGAAAATATACTGTCAAGGCAAATTATGTGTTAAAAAACAAGAGTAATGAAGCAGTATCCAAATTATTAATAACTGAACGAATACCTATAAAACAAATTCATTTAGAAAGAGCTCGTTTATCAACAAAAGATACTACACATGGAGCCTATGTGTTTGAATTTAAAGAGAAACTACAACCCAACGATTCTGTAGCTTATACTTTTGTTATAGAAAAAGAACTAAAAGGATATGAAGAAGACAAAAGTATTGTTAATAATGGTACCTATATAACTTTTAGAAATTTTGAGCCTATTATAGGATATGCTTCTGGATTTGAAATTTTGGATAAAACAGAACGTAAAAAAAGAGGATTACCAGAAAGAGATGAGGATGATAACTCAGATGTGCATATAGCCTTAGAAGATATTAAAATTGAAAAAGTGCGTTTTGAAACAGTTGTTTCTACAAATAAAGACCAAATAGCCATAAGTTCAGGAGATTTAATTAAAACTTGGTCAGAAAACGATAGAAACTATTACCACTACAAATCCAAAGGAAAAATATTACCTATGGTAGCCTATTTTTCTGCAAAATATACAACTAAAAAAGCAATATATAATGGAATCTCTATAGAACAATATTACAACGCTAGTCACGATTTTAATATTGATGAAATAGAGAAAAGTACAAAAGAAACCTTAGCATATTGTCAAGAAAATTTTGGAACGTATAATTTTAAACATGTTCGAATCGCAGAAGTTCCTTCACATTGGGGATTTGGTGGATTTGCACATCCAGGGGTTATTAGTATGACAGAAGATCGTTTATACTTGTCAGATGTTCGTGATGAAAACACCTTTAATTTAGTCGCTAAAAGAACAATTCATGAAGTAGCACATCAATGGTGGGGGCATACGTTAATAGCTAAGCCAGTAGCGGGTGGTTCTTTATTAGTAGAAGGATTAGCGAAATATACAGAAGCCGTAGTGTTAGAAAAGATGTACGGAAAAGGTGTTTTATATGAGTTAGCTGAAGATGCACGCAGGAGATATTTTTTAGGAAGAGCGTTTGGTGAAAACATTGAACCTCCAATTTATAAAGTACAAGAAGAAGGTTATATTTCTTATGGTAAAGCTTATACCGTATTAATGGCATTAAGAGATTTGATAGGAGAGAAGCAAGTTAATGACATAGTAAAAACCATTACACACCGACATCGATTTGAAAGTTCTCCTAAAGCACATACTATAGAATTACTTGAAGAAATATATAAGATTACTCCCGAAGAATATCACCCATTGGTAAAAGATTGGTTTAAAAAGGTAATAACTTACGATATAGCTGTAGAAAAAAGTTCGTATAAGGAGTTGCCGGATGGAACCTATGAAGTTATCGCCACCATAAAAGCAAAACGGTTTGAAACAATGGAAAACGGAGATATTAAAGAAATTGGGATTAATGAGCCTATCAAAATAGGAATCTTTACAACCCATCCTTTACAAGTAAAAGATAATAGTACTGTGTTGTATTATGAGTCTAAACAAATCAACCGAGAACTCATAGAAGTTTCGTTCATAGTAAATGAAAAACCTAGTTATATTGCTATAGATCCTTACGGAACAAGAAATGATGAAAATTTAGTAGATAATGTGATAGAACTTTAATTTTAGTTAAAGTATTTATAAAAAAACTCAAATGTTAATTATATGGCAATCATATTTTTACATTTGAGTTTAAACTTTTTATCAAATGACTAAACATATTACGCTATTACTCACTTTATTTTGGTCCCTCTATTTATTTTCTCAAACACCAGAAAGAAAGGTAACCATAGGAACTAATTATACTATTAAATCAACTATTTTAAATCAAGATAGAGAGATTCAGGTTTATTTACCCGATAGTTATACTACTTCAAAAGAAGCATATCCTGTTTTGTACATTTTAGATGGTCAGTGGTTTTTTACCAATGGTGTAGCTATTCAGAAATCATTGAGAACACCTGGAGCAATTCCAGAAATGATTGTTGTAGGAATAAAAAATGAAAATCCTTTAAGAAGAACATTATTTAATAGAGAGAGACAAAAGTTCACTTCTTTTTTAAAAGACGAAGTAATCAAATTTATAGATGATAAATTTAGAACTACGAACGAACGTGTTATTTATGGTTGGGAGGCTGCTGCATATTATATAAGTAAACTTATTTTAGAAGAAAACGATTTATTTAAAGGAGCAATTATAACGGATGGAGGCTATGCTTCTGAAAAGCTAGTTGAAAATTTTAAATCAGATAGTGATGTGTATTTATACATGGCTAATTCTAAAAGAGATATATATTATATTGAATCTACAGAAGAGTTTAATAAAATATTAAAAAAGCACAATCCTAAAAATTTACTTTGGAAGTATGAGTTGTTTAATGATGAGGTACATGAAACAATGCCTCATTTAGCTATGTACAAGGGAATCATGTATTATTATCACAACTACGATTCATTGGTGTTTGAAAGTATTGATGCCTATGAAAAAGCAGGAGGAATCCCTTATCTAAAATCTTATTTCAAAGAAAGAGCTAAACGTTTTGGTGGTGACGGAAAAATAGATAATAGTACAAAAAATGCATTGATTTGGTTAGCATGGAAACGTGATAACTTTAAATACTTTAGTTTTTTTATGGAAGAATTTAAAGACGTTTTAGAAACCAATAGATATAAAAGCGCATACTGGCAAAACAGGCTGGGGCAGTTTTATTTAAAGTATAAGGATTATAAAAATGCCAGTAAGTATTTTGAAAGAGGTATAAAAGATTATCCAAACTCTCAATTTGACGAAGTTATGAAAGAAGGCTTACAAGAAGCAAAGGGCAAATTGTAAATGAACCTTATAAAATTTAAAATGCCTCACTTTTGAGGCATTTTTGTGTTAAGCATTTAAAAAATCTTTCAATTCTTGATAGGAACTAATTTGTATAGCTTCTTTTTGTTTGTCTATTACAGATGCTATTTGTGGTGGAATTTCAACAGTTACATTTAAAACTTCTTCCACAACATCTAAAAATTTTACGGGATGTGCTGTTTCTAAGAAAATTCCATACTCGTTTTGTAATCCGTATTTTTTCAAACCTAAATATCCAACAGCTCCGTGTGGATCTGTAATATAGGTTGAGGTTTTATAGATGTTTTTCATAGCTTCACGAGTTTCATCATCAGAAAAAGAAAAAGAAGAAAATGCAGCTTTTAAAAGCGCTAAATCGTTATTAAATAATTCTTGTATCCTGATAAAATTACTTGGATTCCCAACATCCATGGCATTAGAAATGGTCGCTTTAGATGGTTTAGGTTGATATTCACCACTAGCCAAATAATTAGGAACAGTATCATTTACATTGGTCGAAGCCACAAAATGTTTAATGGGTAACCCTAGTTTTTGCGCCATAATTCCTGCGCAAATATTTCCAAAATTTCCACTAGGTACCGAAAAAACTATTTCTTTATGCTTTTTATAAACTTGTTTATAGGCAAAGAAAAAGTAAAACATTTGGGGTAACCAACGAGCAATATTAATAGAGTTTGCTGAGGTTAACGTACGGTTGATTTCAGCATCTAAAAAAGCAGTTTTAACCATATCTTGACAATCATCAAAAACACCATCAACCTCTAAAGCAGTAATGTTTTGTCCTAAAGTAGTCAATTGCTTCTCTTGAATATCACTTACTTTTCCGCTAGGGTAGAGGATGACCACATCTACACCTTTAACTCCTAAAAAACCATTAGCAACAGCACCTCCAGTATCGCCTGAAGTAGCTACCAATACGGTTACTTGTTGATTTTTATCGCGATTAAAGTACCCCAAGCAACGAGCCATAAAACGAGCTCCCACATCCTTAAAAGCCATGGTAGGTCCGTGAAATAATTCTAGTGTACCGATATTTTCTTCAATAGATACCACAGGAAACTCAAAGTTGATAGTTTCTTTAATGATTTTTTGTAAAATGCCTTGCGGAATTTCATCACCTACAAATTGTTTAATGGCTTCATACGCAATTTCTTCATTAGAATACTCATCAATGTTTTCAATAAATTCTTTAGGTAATGGAGTTATGTTTTCAGGGAAATACAATCCTCTATCTGGAGCTAATCCGTTTACTACAGCTTTTTCAAAGCTAACGTTAGGTGATGTATGATTGAGACTATAATAGTTCATAATTTCGTGTTTGTTTTTCACTTCGACTACGCTTAGTGAACATTTAATATTAGTTAGTTTCTAAAATTTTAATTCCTTCTGTGTTGATTTTTGAAAGAATCATGTTAAAATCAATTTGTTTGCCTTGATACGTGTTTTGAATGGTTTTATAAACGTTTTCGGCAGTTGCATCCCCTTTACATAAAGTGAAAATTGTAGGGCCTGAACCTGAAATTCCTGCTCCTAAAGCTCCTGCTTTAATTGCTTGTTGCTTCACTTCATCAAAATGAGGAATCAGATGTTTACGAGCAGGTTCAACAATGATATCTGTTAAAGAGTCTGCGATTAATTGATAATCGTTGGTATACAATCCACTAATCAATCCGCCAACATTCGCCCATTGTGTAACCGCATCTTTTAAAGGAACTTCTTTCGGTAATACCTCTCTAGCATCTTTAGTTTTTACTTCAACTTGAGGATGGATAGCCACCACTCTTAAATCAGCAGGTACAGGAATTTTTACAATACTCAAAGGTTTGTAACTACGTACCAGTGTAAAACCACCATAAATAGCCGCAGAAACATTATCGGCAATCGGAGTTCCGCAAGTGGCTTCTTCTCCTAACATGGCAAATTGAGTTAATTCAAGAGAGGAGAAGCTATTTCCCAATAACTGATTTACACCAAACGCAGCTCCCGCAGCACTGGCAGCACTACTTCCTAAACCACTTCCTGGAGTATATCCTTTGTGAATGGTGATGTCGATACCAAAATCAACTGGATGCTTTTCTAACATCGCTAGCGCAACCACTCCCGCAGCATTTATTTGTGGGTTAGATGGTAAATCAGCTCCAGTTATTTTTGTGATTTTAACACCTTTTGTAATTGTTTTGGTAAAAGTCATCGTATCACCAACCGTTTCGAGCGCTAAGCCTAAAGCATCAAATCCGCAGGAAACATTGGCAACGGTTGCTGGTGAAAATATTTTTAAATAGTTCATTTTTATATATTATTTCCAATTCGTATCACGTCAGCAAAAATCCCAGAAGCAGTTACTTCAGCACCTGCACCGGCTCCTTTTATTTGTAAGGGATTTACAGGATATCTATCTGTAAAAAACAATACGATGTTGTCGCTTCCTTCTAAATTGTAAAAAGGATGATTAAACGGAATGTGTTGTAAGCCAACACTTGCTTTTCCATCATTGAATTCAGCAACATATTTTAAGCGACAATTTTTATCGGCAGCTTCTTTGTATAATTGTTGAAATTGTGCCTCAAATTCAGTTAAAGAAGCATAAAAATCATCATTATTAGTAGTTTTTAAATTCTTTTCAGGTAAAAAAGCATTGTTTTCAATATCTGAAAGTTCTAGTTCATAACCACTTTCACGTGCAAGAATTAATATTTTTCTGGCTACATCAACACCACTCAAATCAATTTTAGGATCTGGTTCCGTGTATCCTTGTTCTTGTGCTTGTTGTACGACATCATGAAAAGAAATACTTTCATTAAAATTATTGAAAACAAAGTTTAAAGAACCCGATAACACCGCTTGTATTTTATGCACTCGATCACCAGAAGCAATTAAGTTTTTAAGCGTATCAATAATAGGTAAACCAGCACCCACATTGGTTTCAAATAAAAATGGTGCACTGTATTTTCGTGAAATGTGTTTTAACTTTTTATAATTGTTGAGTTCAGAAGCACAGGCTATTTTATTGCAAGTAACCACCCCTATATTGTTGGCTAAATAGTGTTCGTATATTTCAGAAACTTTTTGATTGGCTGTATTGTCAATAAAAACTGAATTACGAAGGTTCAACGCTTTTGTTCTTTGGAAAAAAAGCTCTAAAGAACTTTTTTCTCCGTTTTGTAATTGTTCTTTCCATGATTTTAAGCTGATACCACCTTCATCAAAAATCATTTGTTTAGAATTGGAAATCCCTACAACGCGTACATTCAGTTTTAACTGTTCTTTTAAGTACTTTTTCTGCTGGTGGATTTGTGCTAAAAAGCGTTCCCCAACATTTCCTACACCCGTAACAAACAAGTTTAATTGCTTTATATTCTCTTCAAAGAACTGTTCGTGTAGCGTATTTAATGCTTTTTTGGCATCTGAACTATTGATAACAGCAGAAATATTTTTTTCTGAAGCACCTTGGGCAATGGCACGAATATTTACGTTGTTTTTGCCTAAAGAGCTGAACATTTGTCCGCTCAAACCTTGGTGATTTCTCATTTTATCACCTACCAAAGCGATAATTGCCAAGCCTTGTTCTACAATAATCGGATCTATTTTATGACGTTCTATTTCAAAAGCAAAAGCTTCGTTGATTTTTAAGGCTGCTTTTTGGGCATCTTCATCATAAATCCCTACACAAATAGAGTGTTCTGAAGAAGCTTGCGTGATTAACACTACATTGATGTTGTGTGTCGATAAAGTTTCAAACAAACGTTTAGAAATGCCAGAAACACCTACCATGCCACTTCCTTCTAGGGTTAATAACGTAATATTTTCGATATGAGAAATTCCTTTTACAGGTTTTCCGTTTTCTGTAATTTTAGAAATGAGTGTTCCTACATTTTCAGGTTCAAACGTGTTTTTTATACGGATAGGAATTTCCTTTTCCAACACCGGTTGAATGGTAGGAGGGTAGATAACCTTTGCCCCAAAATGTGACAATTCCATGGCTTCTTGATACGAAATATGTGGAATAGGAAATGCCTGCTTTACCATATGCGGATTTGCAGTGTACATACCACTAACATCTGTCCATATTTGTAATTCATTAGCATTTACAGCAGCCGCATAAATAGCCGCAGAATAGTCGGAACCTCCACGTCCTAAAGTAGTTGATTTCCCTTCTTTTGTACGAGCAATAAATCCAGGTAATAAAGTTACTTGGTGTTTATTTTTGTCAAAATACTCCTTACAATTAGCGTTGGTTAGTTGAAAATCAACTTGGGCTTTATCAAAAGCGTTGGAAGTGGTGATTAACTCTCTACTATCTTTATATACTACATCCAGTTCCTTACTGGCTATGCTTGCAATAATGTAAGAAGATAATAATTCACCAAAACCACTAATGGTAGCTAGTGTTTTAGGGGTAATTTCGTTTAGTAACAAACAACCTTCTAGTAAGGTTTTTAATTGTTTAAAAAGGGAAGTTATGTGCTTTTTAACTTCTTCTTGCTGATTATCAGGGACTAATTTTTCAATTACTTCAAAATGTACTAACTCAACTTCTTTATAGTTTTCAAGATAATTCGCATTGTTTTGAGCAGCTTGTTCTGCCGATGCAATAAGTTTATTCGTTGTTTTACCAAAAGCAGAAACCACCACAATAAGTGGACTGTTTACAGAGGCATTGGCAATGATTTGTACTACTTTTTCTATGTTTTGAGGGTTGGCTACCGAAGAACCACCAAATTTTAAAACGTTCATTTTAAAATGAATAATAAATTAAAAATAAGATTTTTTAAGCTATTTATCTGTTTTCAAGTCTTTTGAAAAAATAAATATATACGGAAATGATATGTAGAAAAATAACCCCTAAAGGGTTGTAATAATAATTGTAGTTGTTGTGCCAACAAAAGAAGCCGTAGTTACAGCTGGAATAGAAATGATATGTCTTTTGTTGTTTAACATTGAGCCAAATGTATAAATTATGTTCTAAAAAACAAGAAAAGTTGTTGTTTTTTTGTTAAAAATAAAACTTTGAGTGTTTTAGTAGAATTTATGAAGCTAACATTAATTATTTTGTTTTTTCTTTTTAATGTAGTGATAGATGTAATGAAAAGGTAGTGATAGAAAAGCTCCGATAGTTGAAGCTACTCCTAAATACAATAACAAAATAATAAACTCACCTAAGCCTGTACAAAAACTACATTTACCAGATATATATTTTTCATGCCATATAATTATAGCAATGATATCAGAGAAAACAATACCATATGTCACATGTGTACAACCAAAATTATCACTTTTTTTATTCATGCTAATTTTTTTTCTCTTTTTCGGAATATGATTTATACTCAGATAATTTTTTGTAATTTTTAGGTCGTATGGCATAAAAACCAGCAAAGGATTTATCAGGATAAGTTTGTCTTGGTAATTGTTCTATAAAAAAAACTTCGTCGCTACCACCTAATTCTTTAGGTATTTGATATATATTCATATCAGCATTAAACCCCATGGCACCATAACGTCTAAATTTTAAGATATCCCCTTGTGGTAAATGTAATTCGAACATGTAATAACCAGAGGAAAAACTAATAGGGTTTAAACCACTACTTTTTTGTTTGTCCATTTCTACATATTCTGCTAATTGTAGGGTTTTGTTTTCTAATAAATTATCAAAGACCTCAGGAATTTTTACCATACGTACTTCTTCGGGAGCTATTTTGGTAGGATACTGTTTTTTTATATCAATATTTAACTCTTTTGCTTTTTTATAAGTTTGAATTAAATACCACTTTTCTTTGATTTTAAAATAATAATCATATGAGTCAATATGTACATATGAGGCATCTAAATATAGTTCTTTGAACTTTTGTAACCATTCTCTTTTTTCTACATTTTTGAAATTATAATCTAAAGGATCTTTAATTTCTTTATTTAAAAAAGGGTCTATATATTTATTTAAAGTAGTGTCATTATTAATGAGCCAGTTTCCATATGTTTTATACCCAGACATAGTACCATCTATTAGTGTTTCAGAAGATAAACCTGTGCCTAATAGGTTTCCGAAAAAATCTACTTTTATTCTTTTAGACTTTTCTTTTTCTTTACCTATAACAGATAAAAATAGTTGTTTTTGTTCAGCTAATTTCTCTTCAATTATAGAGTGTTCTTTAAACAACGTAATTACATCATAATTTTCTGTTCCTTGATGTTTATGTAAATCTTGATATTCTGTATATTCTTTTTCCATTTTTTGTATAGCTTTTTTCTTTTTTAAATAATTACAACTAGAACTAGTTAACAAAAGCAAACAAATAGCACTAATTTTTATTTTTACTTTCATCATATAACTTAGATTCATAACTTTTCTTTTTGTGTACGTATGCTTTGATAACATTATTTATATATTCTGTGTCAGCAATAGAAGAATCAATAAGTTTATCTTTTAGTTCTTCAACTTTCTTTTTTTCTTGTTTTCGTTTTTCTTCATCTGTTAACTCTTTTCCAAGTTCTACTTTATATTTCATTCTATAGAATTTATCTTTTCCAGCATTCTTTATACGTTCAAATATAGAAGTATTACCGTACTGATCATTAAAACTACCACTATTGTCTTGTAATAATTTTGTGTGTAAAATATGCCCCACAGGAGCAAAGTGAGCATATAAATCAGCACTTTGTAAGGGAGCGTATTGTAGTAGCATATTTTGATAAGTTACATAGGCTAAATTATATAGAATGATAGCATACTTTTCGTTGCTAGAATATCTCCATTTACGGGTGAGGTGTTTTGGTACCTTAATAGGAGTTTTAAAATGTCCTTCAAACAAATTAGTAAGGTTAGTTTTAATCGTTTTATTGTTATAACTAGCAATTAGTTTTTTATATAACGCTATTTTTTTATGATTGTTTTCTATAAACGTGTAAGTCCCAATTAAAAGATCACCAACAGCACTTGCGGTAAATTTATGTTTTGTATAGTTCTGGTAGCTTGATTTAGCTAGTTTGAAGGCATTCATAGCTGCACCCCAACGTATGGCTACTCTACTATAACCCTTCCAATGTATACCGTGTATTTGTTGATTTATAGTGGGAGAGTCTAGCTTTTCTAAAGCATCGTAATCGTAACGTTCTTCAGCTACATAAGGAGGAATAACTACATAGCCACTTTCAGCTCCATACATAGACAAATCAATGATTTTTTTATTTTGTTGTGTTTGGTAATACGAAGGAATACTATCTTGTTTATGAAAATATTCAGCACTAAATAACGTTTTATCTCTTTTAGGGTGACAGGCACTTTTTATTTCTGGTATATCTCCATCTATAGTTACTAAATCACCTCTGTCGTTCGGAAAAGTAAATTGTACAGCTCTACTCTTATAAGCGTTCCAATCGTAACAAATAGCTTTTACATGTTCAAATAAACCTCGTTTGTTAAAAACCTTTTTATATTTGGGACTATACAATTCAGAAATAGCACTTAAAAATTTATGTCCGCTATCTTCATTTTTTCCTCTAAGTACAGCATTTTTGTAAACCATGTACTCTTGTGTTTTTTTCTTAATAAGACTATCGTAGTTTTTTCCACACAATCCTTTAGGTTGATGCACTCCTAAAAAAATGGTATTTATGGCTACTTTTTTCCATCCCATTTCGTTAGCATACTTAATAATACCCAGTTTTACACCTGCTGCCATACAAGCACCTTGACTATGACCAACAATAGTTATGGGTTTATAATGTGGAGAATAGCTTTCTATTTGTGGAGATTCTTCTTTTTTAGCATCAACCTTTTCTTTTTTGATGAGCTTCCAATTATAACGAGCCCATTCATAGCCTAAAGCAATACCATGATCAACTCTATGTGCTCCGCTACTTCCTAGCCCATGTGAACCATTAATGTAGTGCACTCTACCTTCTGCATTAAAGTATTTGGCGTAGGTTTTTGTAGCTTTGTAGTCATTAGCAATATCATTCCAGTAACCATAATATTTACTTTCGGGAGTTTTAAAAATTAACGTATTGGGATTTCTAAACTTTTCTTCAACAATTTTTCTAAATTTACTTTTGTGGAGGTCCTTTTCACGTTGTTCTGCAGTATAATAATCATCATGATCAGTACGTTTATATTCATTAGTGTTTTCACCTCTTGAGGTGAACCAACCTGGTTTATCTGGGTTTAAATCCATTATAGCATTCCAGTGTGATTCGCTGTTTGTTTTAAAGTCGCTTAAATAACCATTTATAAAAATAATTTCACCTTGTAATTTTGGGAGTTCTTTTTCTTTTTTTTCTTGCTCTTGTTGCTCAGCAAGTTCTTTTATTTTTTGTTGATTGGCTTCAGCTTGTTTAAGCATTTTTGTGTTACCAGTAAAAGCAGCCCCAATTCTGTCTTTAAAACTAATATCAGGAAATGGAATTTGATCAATAGGCATCACTACAGTTGATTGTGGTGAGCTACTACTAACAAGAACATTATTCTCTCCAGAAGTAATAGTTCCCCCATGTGCAGTCATATCACCTATACATGCTATAGGTTTACCATTAGCAAGAATGCTTGGGTTTCCAGTAACTATAGTATCCATACCTACATTACATATACACATGCTACCAATAGTTGCCACAGGTTTACCGTTAATTAAAATGTTTTGCTCTCCTTGGGTAACAGGTCCTCCAACATGAGGTGTAGACCCACTACACATTGGACATAGGTGATTACTACCTAGAGTTACAACTGGTTTTTTAGACATAGCTTTTTATTTTTTGCGAACTAAAATAATAAAAAAAAGCATTAATTATCAGTTGTTTATGTTTTTTTAGTGAGGTTATTTGTAGAGCCAAAAAAAGAAACCATGGTTACAGCTAGAAAAGTAATGATATATCTTTTGTTCTTTAACATTGAGTTAAAAGCATAAATAATGTTCTAAAAAACAATGAAAATACTTTTAGCTTATTATATCCTAAGAAAAAAAATAATAACATAGTAGAGAAAAGTATTAACTAATCGTAACGAGATAATAACGACTCATGCCGTAGTGTCTTCGGAGCATGCCGTAATATCAGCGATCCGTGCCGAGGTGTTAACGGAGCATGCCGTGATATTAGCAACCCGTGCCGTGGTGTCTTCGGAGCACGCCGTGATATCAGCGACCCAATGGGGGAGTATTCAATAAAGTGTGTCAACTTGTTTAAAATTGCTTTTATTATTGAAGAAGGAAGACAACCTAATTAGGCTTAGTTTGTAATCCCGATAAAAAAATTACACTTTTTTATCTTATTTCTTTATATTTGAAGGTGTTAATAAAATTGCTAAAAGTTCCGCATATCCTACCGTAAAAGGAATATATAAGTAATTTTATTACGCATATAAACTAGTTGTAAGGCATTTGAAAATCGAAACTGAATGGGAGTTTGGAACACTGAAATAAAAGGAAATGATACCACATTAGATATTTACTCGAACTTTTTCGAAAAGTATAATAATGGAGGAAATCAAGTTTGGGTTTCAAACGAAATAAAAACGGAATTTGCTGATTATTTTTCAGATTCGGACGACCGAAATAATTCATTATTCGGACTTGCTTTAGCGCAATGGGAAACAAAATCTCTTGAGCCTAAAATTTTAAAGCAAGTAAAAGAAATAATTGATAGCGGAACTGACTTGGAATTGTGGAAAGAACTTGGTGCAGATGAAAAGACAATTCAGGAAAGAAAAACTGAATTACAGAACTTCTTGAAATTAATATCGACTGAAAAGCCAAAAGCAAAAAGAAGAGTTCGACAAAAATTTGAGTTTACGACAAACGAACTCGTCCGAATTTCAACTGCTGATGGAACAAAGGAATTCAGAATCAACGAAGAATTTACGAACGGAAAATATATCCATACAAGCGGAATAATGGAATGGAATTCAGGTGGTGGAGCTGGAATAATGTACTTTAATGGAAAAGGTAAAAAAGTTTCTGCGAAATGGATTGACAATAACAACTTGGAAATAATCCATGAACCGAATTTGAATTTTGTAAAAAAGGAGAATGAATCGTTTTTCCTAGGAAACGAAGTGAAAATAGAATATAAAACTGAATAAAAAACGCCTTACAACAATGGCTATAAGTAATTGCTTGTTCTTGCCTATTTCTGAAAATCCTTGCGGATTTTCAGTTTGGTGTGTACTTGCAAAGTTAAGTGCTAACCCACGCAACTACTCATAGCCGAGACCGTTGCCCACCATTTGAGAAATGACAGACGAAGAACTAAAAAAGATAATAACAGAATTAGAAAATCGAAATGAAAGAGAGAAAGCATATTTCGGATTTTATCAATATGGTGGTGGACCAGATGAAAGTTGTATAAAAGCAAACCGGAAAGGGCTTGAACTTTATGCAGTTGAATTACTAAAAGCCGGACTTGAATCTGAAAATCGTGAGTATGAAAAAAACAAGGTCGAATCTGTTGAGTTGAACATAGACTGGACTGATGAAAATGGAGAATTCTTCTTTGACTATGTAGAACTTACGAACAAAGACAGAGAATCTAAAGACAAATTATTCCCTGAATATAAAGAAACTTGGAAAGACAAAGCTTATAAAATAGGATGTATCGGAATTGGAATTCTGCTAATTGGACTGACAATTATCGGTTTTTTTTCAGTTCTGAATTGGCTATGATGAACAATAAAAAACGGTGGGCAACAACGCATAAAAGCAATTTGGGGTTGATTTTCTATCGAAAATCAAGTACATTTAACCAAAGTCAGTGCAAAGGTCGAAAAGGCGTTGCCATTTTCTCCCAAACTGACTTCTATGCAAACCCGTTGTGCTTAATTTGATGAAAAAAATCGGAATATTAATTTGTTACTGTTATGTACTTCAATCTTGTATACCAAGTTTTGGAACAAAAAAGCTGATTAAAAAAAGTGAAGTTGAAATAAATAGTGCGGATATTAATGGAATTTATAGTAATACTTCTGATTCAAACACTGAATTGACTTTGTGGAGAACACTACAATTAAACTCAAAAAAATACAATGACACAACTGACTTGGAATCGGACATAATTAAACTTGAATTGATTAAACCAAATGAAATTGAAATCTCATTAACTCGTGACCAAAAAAAACTAAAATCAATTAGACTAAATGGAAAAATCAAGGATAAATCTTTTTCGCTTAAAAGATATAGAGAATTAATTCCGTTTTATCCAATTTATGCAAAGGATTATGAGGCAAAAGCTATCCTATCTAAATCGGAAAATGAATTAATTTTAGTACAAGGAATAAGTAACTCTGGTGCGATTTTAATTTTAGGAGCTGGAAGTGAATGGGTAAAAACTTATAAATTTGAACAAATAAAAAACTAAGCACAACAATGGCTATAAGTAATTGCTTGTTCTTGCCTACTTTGGAAATTCCTGCGGAATTTCCAACTCGGTGTTTGCTTGCAAATCTCAGTGCTAAACCACGCAACTACTCATAGCCGAGAACGTTGTAAGTAAGGCTGAAAAACGACGTATGAAAATAATATTTATAATAATTGGAATTATAGTTCTGTTCATAATTTACAGATATTTTGCATTCAAAAGAGAAAGTGCTAAAACTCATAAGTTGAGATTTGAAAGAATTAAACCGCTTGTGGAAAAATTAGAAAACGGCAGAGAAATACAGAAAGATGAAATCCTGGAATATGCAAAAGATAATAAAACTCGCGAACTGACTTATCAAATACTATCCGAACATAATAAAACGGAACTATTCCCTAAAGAATATCTGACAATTGAAAGTGGTGCAGAAAGCAAACTAGTTAACTGGCTTGAATTCCCAACTGAATTGGACAAAGCACCTGATGAAATAAAACATCTTGAAAAAGTAAAAATAGATTTTGACGGTAACAATGTATATTATCATGTATTTAAGTATATGACAAATAAGCCACATTGGGCTGCTGAAAATGGATGGATGTTAGGTGTAGTTGGACCATATTTTGACGACAGTAAACCTTATGACTTTCCTGTAGCAACATTTAGTAGATGTAGTAGTAAACTTGGAGAAATTGAACCAAAAGACGAAGTGAAATGGGTTCATGAAAATATAGCACTGAAAAGATAAAGCCCTACTTACAACACCGACTATAGTTCATTGCTTCGGATTTTCTACCGAAAATCCTCGCAAATTTGCTATCTTCGGTTTACGGCGGAGAAATCCTCGCGGATTTTCACGCAACGAAACCATAGCCAAACACGTTAGGCACAATTTGAACCAAAATGACAAAAAAAACAAATAATACCTTTGTTTTAAATAACGTAATCAATGATTTAATAGACGCTGAAAAAAGTCTTATCAATCCGTTGATGAAACTTAATTATTTTGGTCGAATTACTAAAAATACGGAATTGACTGAATACACACTAAATGAAATTAAAGGCTATTCGGTGGATTCAAATCTACCTGATTATAGAAAAATTGGCTCAAGATTGTACGTGGACTTTCAAGCTGGCTGGAACAGTCATCCAAATAAAGAAATACCAATTTTTGGACTTGATAAAGACATTCAAGAATTTTGCAAATATATTCCTGTTTACGAAAGTATCAGAGAAATAGAAAATATGAATTCAAAATTCAGCGAAAAAGGTAGTAGTTATGAACTTCAATTTCCTATTCCGTTAGAGCTATTACCTCAAATACAACCTTATGCGACAAAACTTTATAGAAGTGACATAAGAATGCAGGTTACTGGAGCAAGATTAATTGGTAATAGCAGTAAAATGCTCGGAATTACTGAAACTGTAAGAACAAATCTATTAGCATTTTCAATGGAAATCGCTGAGCAATTTGGCTACGAAATTGGATTGACTGACTATAACGAACAAAGAGAAGCAAATAACAAAACAATATTACATTATATGACGACAAATAATATTACAACGACTGGAGATGGCAATGTAATTAATACTGGCGACAAAGCTAAAATTGAAGCTAACATTACAATAAATAAAGGGAACAAAGATGAACTTTCTGATTTCTTACAACAAAATGGAATATCAGCAGAGGACACAGCTGAATTAGTTGAAATCATTGACACAGAAGAACCAAACCCAGTAAAGAAGACTTTTGGAGCGAAAGTAAATGGTTGGATTGGAAAAATGGTTAATAAAGCTTTAGATGGTTCGTGGAATGTTGGAATTGGAGCTGCTGGAAGTTTATTAGCCGAAGCAATTGGAAAATATTACGGATTTTAAAAAAACTGTGCCTAACAATGGCTATAAACAATTGGGGTGAAAGTGATAAAACCAAACTATAAACATAAAACAAAGGTCGGTGCTAAACTGAAAAGTTAGGGCATAAAATCCCCAACTGTTCATAGCCCAAACCGTTATGTGTAATAAGCTACAAAATATTAATTAAAAAATGAATAAAACAGTTTTACTTTTATTTTTCTTAACTTTCATTAGCTGTAATAGTGATGATATCGATATGAGTGAAGAACAAGGTGAACCTACTCAATTGATTATTGGAGAGAAACAATATTACCCTGTTGAAAATCCTTATTATATAAGTTGGTTAGATCTAAATATCTTTAATAATGATATTTTAGTTTCTGGGATTTCTTTTAAAGACAATAATTCTGAAGGTCTATTTATTAATTATCTAGACCAAAACTTAAATATAACAGACAAGAAATCCCCTATTAGAGATCAGTTTAATCAAAATTCTAGTTTTCATAACGGAAACATTGAGTCTAGAAATATAATTACTATTCCACAAAACAATAATCTTTACATAGCATATTCTTATCTAACTGACTATGAGAATAAATCTATGCTTATAAAAACTTCAAATAAAGGCAATCTTATTTGGGAAAAAGAACTAGATAATAAAACTTTTGTGAATAATTTTGTGATTATTTCAAACAATCTTTTTGTCTTAAAAAATTTAATTGTTGGAAATCAAGAAAATAGAAAATCAAGCATTTTGATATTTGACTTAAACAGCAATTTTATTAATGAAATAAACTTTCCTGATGAGTATAAAAATTTCAATGACATTATCAGTCTTGATAACGAATCAATTATCTTATCTTGTTTTAAAAAAGAATTAGGTATCTCTGAAATAGAACCATATATCATAAAATCTGATTTACAAGGCAATATATTGTGGGAACTAAAGCTTCACACTTTTTTTGACTTTACATTTAGATATGATAATTTCATAATTAATAAAACAAATAATTATATTTTATCTGTAATGCCCGATAGACAAAATGGTAGACATATTTTCTGTAAAGTATCATTTGAAGGACAGTTAATTTGGAAAAAAAACATTACTATTAACAATTTTCCCTATAACAGATTTGAGTTCATTGAAGATTTTAAAACTGACAATAATGGTAATACATATTTAATCGGAGCTGTTAATGAGCAAATAGGTTTTGGACCAAGACGAATGGCAATAGCAAAATATGATCTTAACGGTAACCTTGAAAAGTCATATTATCATAGAAATGAAAATGACGAGCAATGGGGACAATCTATAGATTTAACTAATAAAAATATTTATACTTTATCAACTAATTACCCATCTCATAAAGTTTCTTTAATTAAATTAAACTTTGATTTAGAAATAGAATAACTACACATAACAATGGCTCCTATGAAAAACACTAGTCCAGTTGTTTAAAGTTACTATATTTATTTTTAATTCTTACATAATAATAATTTTAGGGTGTTGAATTGTTGATAAACTACAACTTATCCAACTCACTTACAATAAGTTCACACCCTTTTTCTATTTCCTCATCAGAAATGGTGAGTGGAGGGGTAATACGAATGGCTTTTCCTTCAAAAAGTAGCCAGAATAAAATTAGCCCTTTATCTAAACAGTTTAAAATAACTTGTGAAGCTTCTTCAGGAGTATCTACTAGTAAAGCAAGCATTAATCCTTTTCCTCTAATTTCTTTAACCGCAGGATGATTCTTAAAGGCATCGCGAATAATTTTTTCTTTTCGTAAGGCTTCTTCCATTAAGTTAGAGGAAGTGATTTCTTGTACGGTCGCCAATCCAGCACTCGCAATTACAGGATGGCCGCCAAACGTAGTAATATGTCCTAATTTCGGGTGTTCTTTTAAACAGTTCATTATTTCAAAAGAAGCTATAAAAGCGCCGATTGGCATTCCACCACCTAAACCTTTTCCTGTAATAATAATATCAGGGATAACATTGTAATTTTCAAATCCCCAAAATTTTCCTGTACGTCCAATTCCTGATTGAATTTCATCTAAAATTAATAAAGCTCCAACTTCTTCACAACGTTGTTTTACTTTTGTTAAGTAGTTATTTTTAGGCTCGATAAATCCTGCACCTCCTTGGATGGTTTCTAAGATAACACCCGCTGTTTTAGATGTTATTTTTTCTAAATCTATTTCGTTGTTGTATTCAATAAACTTACTTCCTGGAATTAACGGACGAAATGCACGATTTTGTTGTTCGGCACCACAAACACTCATAGCACCTTGTGTATTTCCATGATACGCATTTTTAGCGGCAATAATTTCACTTCTACCCGTAAAACGTTTGGCTAATTTTAGAGCACCTTCGGTAGCTTCGGTACCAGAATTTACCAGATAAACAGACGAAAGGTTAGGAGGTAAGGTAGCAGCCAAGGCTTTGCACAACTCTAATTGAGGTTTTTGTATAAACTCACCATACACCATTACATGGGTATATTGTTCCAATTGATTTTTTATAGCTTCATTTACCTTAGGATGATTATGTCCTAAACTATTTGCAGAAACTCCTGCAACAAAATCTAACATCGCTTTTCCGTTGCTATCATAAATATAACTTCCTTTGGCGTGTGAGATTTCAATAGCTAATGGGTGAGGTGTGGTTTGGCCTTGGTATTTAAAAAAATCGTCTTTCACAGAAATTATTTTAATTTTTTAAGTTTTAGCTTTTTTTGTTCTTTCTTGTTTTTTGAAGTTTCTTCGATAAACATTTCCTTAGCTTCTTTTACAACATCAGGTTGTTTTTTTCTTTTTGATGGAACGGTAGAAGTAGCGTCTTTTATAAAAATATCTTCCACAGTTAAGGGTTGTTCATCTCCTCGCCATAAAAAGCCTTTGAATTTTTTTTCGTCAGAAGGGAATTCAGAAGGAGGAAAAGTTTTTCCTTCAGATTTTTTAAAGTATTTAGTTTGTATTATTTCTCCATCTTCTAAAATAAACTCAATATCACTTGCTATTTCTTTGGTAATTGTTTCTAATTCTTGTGTTTTTTCGTTGTTACTGTAGTATAAAGACTCTGCATTACCCTTAACTAACATTGTTCTTAATTCTCCTTTTTCAAACTTACCATAAATATTTCTTCCTTTAATTTGATTAAAGTTTTCTGTATGAACGGAGTCTTGTTGAATCATAAAACCATTTTGTAATACTTTTAAAGAGTCAAGTTTATTTGTTTCTTTATTAGATACTAACTGAATGCTGTCTCCTGTAATTTGACTTTTATTAGACCATAATATGGGATTTTTAAACATTCTGGTTAATCCCGTTTCTTGACTACTGTGAATAGAGTCGCATTTTCCTTGTAAATCGGACTTGAATATTTTTACATTGTTAAAAATTCTAGCAATACGTTTTTCTGGTTTACCGGTAAGTAAAATTTTATCGCCCGCAACATGCATAGAGTCTTTTTCAAATACAGAAATAGCAACAGCTCTATCAATTATAAATAAAGAATCTTTGAGTTCGTATAATTCAGCATAATTTCCTTTTGCTACCATATTTTGAACGGTATCAACTACTTTTATATTGTTGGTTGCAGAAGCAAAACCGTTACGTTTATCATAATACAAACTATCGGCAGAAACGGTTCTTTCTTTTAAAAATAATTTTGCACGTTTTACAAAGTATGAAACATCGGTATTCGTATCGTAAAAACCTCTTTCAGAATATACTTTAGTGCTATCTTTTAAATTAGTAATGGTACTTGGCCCGTATAAATAAGCTAAGTTAGTATTGGTATAATAATCTAAATGGTCAGACTCTAAATGATTTTCAGGGTTTACAACTGTTACTTTTGTTTTAGCAGTAAACTTTTTTTCTCTTAAAAGATAGGTTCCTTTTTTACTTTTCAAGGTGTTTTTAGTATCACGAATAGTTCCGCCGTTTGGGTAATACAAAATTTGATTAATTCTGTCAAAATGAAGCGTATCAGTTTTTAGCGTCATTTCTTTATCGTTTATTTCTACATTTCCCCAAGATTTCGCCTTTTTAGTGTTTCCGTTATAGGTAGCAAAATCACTGTATTGAATAATACTATCTCCTTGTTCAATAATTACTTCACCAATGGCCTTAAATAAGTTTTTGTCTTTGTAAAGTAGAGCTCTTTTACAATCTAAAGTAGCACCTTCGTGTGACATTTTAACTTTTCCTATAAGTATAGTAGCTCCAGGGTACTTGCTTTCATCGGCAGTACTTAGTTCGGTAGAAAGTATTTTGATTTTTTTTGTTTGAGAAAAACTTACAACAGAAAATAATATAAAAGTTAGTAGAAATAGTTTTTTCAAAATAATACGATTTAATGCACAAAAATAATGAAAAGAATATGCCAAAATCTTAATAAAGAAATAAAATTATCAAGATAAATAAAAGGCTGTCATTTAGTAAATGGTTAATTTTGTAGCAAATTAAAAAATTATAAAGATATGAGCGCTCATTTTGATTTATCAAAAGAAGAGATGAAGTCTTACGGATATAAAATTGTAGATATAATTGCAGAACATTGGGCTACTTTAGAGCAAAAAAAGCCTGTAGCTAGTGCTTCTAGAAAAGAAATGGATAGTATTTTCTTACAAGAAGCACCAAACGAAGGAATGTCTGCTGAAAAGGTACTAGATTTTGTGATGGATAATGTAATACCAAACAGTACAGTTATTTCTCACCCTAAAGCATATTCATTTGTACCTGGACCTAGTAACTTTATTAGTACTATGGCTGATAGTTTAGCTACTGGATTCAATATTTTTTCTGGTGGATGGATGGTTTCTCCAGCAGCAGCTGAGTTAGAAATTGTAACAATGAACTGGTTACTAAAAATGTATAATTTCCCTGTTGAAAAAGGAGGAGGAATTTTTACCAGTGGTGGTTCTATGGCAAACTTAACAGCTTTGGTTACCGCGAGACGTTTAAAGTGTGGTGATGATTTTTCTAAAGCGGTGATTTATTTGTCTGATCAGGCACACTCTTCAAATATTAAAGCAATTCGTGTTTTAGGGTTTAAAAAAGAGCAAATTCGAATTTTACCAACAGATTTAGAGTTTAGAATTAGTATTAACAAATTAAAAAATGCTATAGCAAAAGACCGACTAGAAGGGTTGCAACCATTTTGTTACATCGCTTCTGCGGGAACCACCAACACAGGTACTGTAGATCCTTTAAATGAAATAGCTGACATTTGTGAAGAGGAAGATTTATGGTTCCATATTGATGGAGCTTATGGTGGAGCCGCTATTTTAGCTGAAAAAGGAGCCAAAGCTTTACGAGGAATTGAAAGAGCTGACTCTCTTACTGTAGATCCGCATAAGTGGTTTTACCAACCTTATGAAATTGGTTGCTTATTAGTAAAAGATGCTTCTTGGTTAAGTGGTACTTTTAGTGAAAAACCAGAATATTTACGCGATATTGAAGGAAATGAATCTGAGATTAACTTTTACGATTACGGAATTCAGTTAACAAGACGTTTTAGAGCTTTAAAATTTTATATGTCTATTAAAACATATGGATTAGATGCTTTTAAAGAAGCTGTTACTTACAACATCCAATTAGCTGATGATGTAGAAAAGATGCTGCGTAAAAGTAGAAATTGGGAAATTATTTCACCAGCTACCTTGGCAGTAATTAATTTTAGATATAATCCTATTGGATTAAACTTATCAGAAAAAGAAATTGATGAATTAAATCAGAAAATTTCTCAAAAGATAATGGAATCAAGAGAAGCATTTTTAGTAACTACAATATTAAATAAACAAGTAGTGCTTAGAATGTGTCTGATAAACCCAAAAACAACTATGGATGATGTGAAAGAAACCTTGGAGTTGTGTCATCAATTTGGTAAAGAAATTTTAAAAGAAAAATAGATTAAAAGGAGCTCTAAGCTCCTTTTTTTGTTTTTATGATAAAAATCATATTTCAAAAGCTTTTCTCTTAGTAGCTTTGTTTGTATAAAAGATAAAAAAGTCTTTTATAAGATTATTAATAACTACATCAATAGAAGAGATGAAACAAGTGAAAACAATTTCAATGGTTTTAGCAGCTATGTTTTTAATGGCAAGTTGTAAAAATGAAAAATCTGAAAGTATTGCAATGAAAAGTGCTTCAGATATAGCAGTTAAAGGAACGATAGAAGCAGAATTAACAGCTCCGCCTTATGTTCCGGCACCTGTTGGTAATAGATCAGCTAAAAAGTTACTGGTAAATATGGAAATTATTGAAAAAGAAGGAACTATGACAGATGGTGTAGAATATGTGTACTGGACGTTTGGTGGTTCTGTTCCAGGTAGCTTTATAAGAACTAGAGTAGGAGATGAAGTAGAATTTACCTTATCTAATCACCCAGATAATAGATTACCTCATAATATCGATTTGCATGCAGTAACTGGACCTGGAGGAGGTGCTACTTCTTCATTTGTAGCGCCTGGTCATGAAAAAACATTCTCATTTAAAACATTAAACCCTGGATTATATGTATATCACTGTGCTACTGCACCTGTAGGAATGCATATTGCGAACGGAATGTATGGTTTAATTTTAGTAGAGCCTGAAGGAGGTTTACCAAAAGTAGATAAGGAATACTATATTATGCAAGGAGATTTTTATACAAAAGGAGAAAACGGAGAACCTGGTTTACAGGCTTTTGATATGAGAAAAGCAGTAGACGAAGATGCAGATTATGTAGTGTTTAACGGAAGTGTAGGAGCTTTAACAGGAGATAATGCAATTACCGCTAATGTTGGCGAAACAGTACGTTTATTTGTAGGTAACGGAGGTCCTAACTTAACATCATCTTTCCATGTTATTGGTGAAATTTTTGACAATGTTCATGTTGAAGGTGGTTCTATGATTAACAAAGATGTACAAACAACTTCTATTCCGGCAGGAGGAGCTGCGATAGTGGACTTTAAGGTAGATGTTCCAGGTACTTTTATTTTAGTAGATCATGCTATTTTTAGAGCGTTTAATAAAGGTGCTTTAGGAATGTTAAAGGTAAAGGGAGAAGAAAGCAAAAAGATTTATTCAGGAGTAAAACAAGAAGGTATTTACAATCCAGAAGGAGGTACTATTCAAGAAATGCCAAATGGTAAAGAAGATAAAGCTGTAGCTTCCAAGCAAGAAAAATCATTAGCACAAAAAATAGCAGATGGTAAACAGATTTATACGAAAACGTGTTTTGCTTGTCACCAAGCTAATGGTGAAGGAATTCCAAATGCATTTCCTCCTTTAGCCAAATCAGATTATTTAAATGCTGATGTAAAGAGAGCTATAGATATTATTTTACATGGTAAAACAGGAGAAATTACAGTAAACGGTCAAAAATATAATAGTGTAATGACCAAGCAAGCGTTGAACGATCAAGAAGTAGCAGATGTACTAACCTATGTTTATAATTCTTGGGGCAATAATAAAACCAACGTTAGTGTAAATACTGTAATGGAAGTAAAAAGTACTCACTAAAATTGTAGTTAAACTCTAAATTATAAGAAATGAAAACTATTTTAAGATTGACAATTTGTATATTTTTCTTAGGCATTTCAAATATGAATTGTCAATCTAAAATGGTTCCTATTAAAGGTGGTAGTTATATTCCTTTGTACGGAAGAGATTCAGCAAGAGTAACGATTCAAGATTTTTTAATGGATGTGTATCCTATAACTAATGAAGATTTTTTACAATTTGTGAAAGAAAACCCAAAGTGGAGAAAATCAAAAGTAATTAAACTTTTTGCAGACAAAAGTTATCTTATTAATTGGAAAGATGATACAGAAATAGGGGAGAAGGTTAACTTAAAATCACCTGTAACCAATGTTTCGTGGTTTGCAGCAAAATGTTACTGTGAAAAGCAAGGAAAACGATTACCAACAGTAGATGAATGGGAATATGTGGGAATGGCAAATCAAAAACTATCAGATGCAAGAACTTTAAAAACGTATAATGAATACATTTTAAGTTGGTATGAAAAGCCAAGAACATTTAATAATGTTATAGGGTCAACATTTAAAAACTATTGGGGAGTGTATGATATGCACGGATTGGTTTGGGAATGGACCTCTGATTTTAATTCAGTATTAGTATCAGGAGAATCTAGAAAAGACGTTGACAATGATAGTAATTTGTTTTGTGGTAGTGCAGCAGTAGGATCAACAGATTTAATGAATTATGCAGCTTTTATGCGTTATGCTACCCGTGGAAGTTTAAAAGCTAAATACACAATGAGAAACTTAGGTTTTAGATGTGTAAAAGATAAAAATATAGCACAATGAAAGTAGTAAAATATATAACGATACTTCTTTTTTCAATTACGTTATTAAGTTCTTGTAAAAAAGAAAAAAGCAACACAAATTTAGCAACTGTATATGAATGTCCGATGTTTTGTGAGGAAGATAAAACATATACAGAAGAAGGAAGTTGTCCGGTTTGTAAAATGGATTTAACACAGAAAGATAAAAAAGAGCCTAAAGAGTTAGTTTTAGCTACTGATATTTCTGAAAGTTCTATATTTAATTTAACATCAGAATGGAAAACCGAAGAGAATAAAACGATTCATTTAGAAGGTTTAAGAGGAAAAACTTTGGTAATGGTCATGATTTATACTACGTGTAAAGCTGCTTGCCCTAGATTGGTTGCTGATATGCGTAATATTGAAGCTAAAATACCTAAAGAATATAACGAAGACTTACAATACGTTTTAATTAGTATTGACCCTAAAAATGATACTCCAGAACGATTAAAGGCTTTTGCGAAAGAAAACTTTATGGATGATGAGCATTGGACTTTTTTACAAGGTACAGAAGAATCTGTTAGAGAATTTGCCAATGTACTAGCTGTGAAATACAAACAAATTTCTCCATTAGATTTTTCACACTCAAATATCATCAGTGTATTTAATCCGGAAGGGGAGTTAGTGCACCAACAAGAAGGTTTAGGTGTAGATAATAAAGAAACTATAGCGAGTATTTTGGAAACAGTAAAAAATTAGTTGCCATAAACATGTTTCCTATTAAAAACGTCTTTTAAAAATTTAAAAGACGTTTTTTTATGAGTTGTTTTTTTCAAATTGAGCTTGTATAAACTCTTTAGATTTTCCTTTGGCAATAGAAGCTGTTTGCCATTTATCATTTAAAATCATTTTACCTACATAAGCTATTTGACCAATGTGATATGGAAAATGAGCTATTTGCCTCGTAATACTTTCAATTAACTTAACTTGTTTATTTCTGATAAGAATCGGTTGATTGAAGTTTTCCTCATTTAATGAATCTAAAGCAGCAAAAAGACAGTTCCAACCCTTTTCCCATTGAGAAATCAATTCTTTTTTTGATAAATTATGAGTTTCAAACTCAGCATCTCTATCTCTCCATTCTTTTTCTCCATCAGAAGTAAAAAAATCCGTCCAACGCGACAACATATTTTCAGATACATGAACAATAATAGCAGCTATACTGTTACTTTCTTCATTGTATTTCCAGTGTAAGTCTTTTTCTTCTAATTGAGCAATCGTTTTATCAGCAACTTCTTTATACGATTTAAACTGGGTAGTTATATTCTCTAAGTATTCTTTTACCATCATAAAAAAGGAGCTCAATTGAGCTCCTCTAAATTTTTATCTATTAATTGTTTGTTTCCTATCAGGTCCTACTGAAACTATTTTTACAGGTACACCCGTTTCTTTTTCAATAAACGCGATGTAGTCTAATAAGTTTTGAGGTAAATCATCGGCAGAAGTCATTTTTGTTAAATCATCTTCCCAACCTTTGAATTCTGTATAGTTAACACTTACATTTTCAGGTTCAATATTATAAGGTAAGTGAGAAATTTCTTCTCCTTTATAGTTGTATGAAGTACAAACTTTTAAGGTATCGAAACCAGATAATACATCACCTTTCATCATCATTAATTGCGTAACACCGTTTACATCAACAGCATACTTTAAAGCAACTAGATCTAACCATCCACAACGACGAGCACGTCCTGTTGTAGCTCCAAATTCATGACCAACTTTCGCCATAGTAGCTCCATCTTCATCAAATAATTCAGTAGGGAAAGGTCCAGAGCCTACACGAGTAGTGTATGCTTTAAAAATACCGAAAACCTCACCAATTCTATTAGGAGCAACTCCTAAACCAGTACAAGCACCAGCAGCAGTGGTGTTTGAAGAGGTTACGAAAGGATATGTTCCAAAATCAATATCTAATAATGACCCTTGAGCTCCTTCAGCTAAAATAGTTTTACCTTCTTTAATAGCATTGTTTAAAAACTCTTCAGAATCAATAAAATGTAATGTTTTTAATTTTTCAATTCCTCTAGAAAATTCAGCTTCTAACTCGTCTAAATCGTAATCGATTTGAACATCAAAGTATGCTAACATACTTAAATGCTTTTCAGTTAAAGCTCTATATTTCTCTTTCCAGTTATCTAATTCTAAATCACCAACACGCATTCCGTTTCTACCAGTTTTGTCCATATAAGTAGGTCCAATTCCTTTTAAAGTAGAACCGATTTTTGCTTTTCCTTTTGAAGTTTCAGAAGCTGCGTCTAATAATCGGTGAGTAGGTAAAATTAAATGTGCTTTACGAGAAATTAATAATTTAGAAGTATAATCAATATTATGCTTATCTAAGTTTTCTAATTCTTTTTTAAAGATAACAGGGTCAATAACCACTCCGTTACCTACTACATTTAAAGCTGTTTTATGAAAAATTCCTGAAGGAATGGTGTGTAATACATGTTTGTTTCCATCAAAAATTAGTGTGTGACCAGCATTTGGACCTCCTTGAAAACGCGCGATTATATCGTAGTTTTTTGTTAAAACGTCTACAATCTTACCTTTTCCTTCATCTCCCCATTGTAGTCCGAGTAATAAATCTACTGCCATTTAGTGTGTTGTTAAGTGTTGTGTTTTATTTGTTGTTTCTTTTTGTTCCGTAGAAATAAAGTGAATGGTTGTGAATGTCTATATCGAAAACATCTTCAATTGTTTTTTTAATGATTTGAATTCTTGGGTCACAAAACTCTTTTACTTCACCACTATCTGTAAGTATTACGTGGTCGTGATTTTTATCGAAGTAACTTTTTTCGTAACGAGCCATTGATTGACCTTCAAACTGATGTTTACGAACCAAACCACAGTCTAGCAACAAATCCATCGTATTATAAAGAGTAGCTCTACTAACACGATAGTTTTTGTTTTTCATTTTAATGTATAGAGATTCAATATCAAAATGTTCTTCAGCGTCATAAATTTCTTGCAAAATAGCATAGCGTTCTGGTGTTTTACGATGCTTGTTCTCTTCTAAAAAAGAAGTGAATACTTTTTTTACAATTTCTTGATTTTCGGCTGAATTACTCATTTATTTTTTAAATTTTACGAAAGGACAAATTTACGTTTATTTCTTGATAAAAAACAAGGATGTTAAAAACGAAATTTACAAAGTATTCACACGTTCAACTTTTTGAACGCCTTCTACTTGTTTCATGTTGTTAATTAATTTATCGAGTTGTGTCTTATTTTTTACACTTAATGATAGTTTTCCGTCAAATACACCATTATCTCCAGATATATTAATACTATGTATAAATACATCCATACTATTGGAAATAATTTTAGTAATATTATTTACTATTCCTTTATTATCAATTCCCGAAAGGTGTAAAATGGCTGTAAATTCTTGCTTGGTGGAATCAATCCACTTTGCAGGCATAATTCTGTAAGCATAGTTTGATTGTAATGAAATAGCATTTGGGCAATCGTTTTTGTGCACTTTAATACCTTCATTAATAGTTACAAAACCAAAAACTTTATCACCAGGAATTGGAGAGCAGCATTTAGCCAAAGTATAATCTAATGTTTGTTCTTCTTTACCAAAAACAAGTGCATCGTATTTGTTTGTAACTTCTTCTTTTTCGGATATTTCTTTTGATGGAGAACGCCTAAATGTACTTTTAATAAAGCCCATGAAGCGATTACTTCTCTGAGCAACAAAGTCTTTAAGTTGTGTGTTATCTATGGCTCCATTACCAACTCGATAGAATAAATCGAAGCTAGTTTTTAGCCCAAAATAACTTGCTAATTCATGAATAACCTTTTCACTGGAGTTGATTTTTAAATGACGCAGTTTTCGTTGTAAAATAGCTTTTCCTTCTTCTGCTATTTTCTTTTCTTCTGCTTTTAAAGCTGATTTAATTTTAGCTCGTGCTCTTGCAGTAATAACAAAATCTAACCAGCGTACATTGGGTTTATTGTTAGAAGCGGTGAGTACTTCTACCTGATCTCCACTTTTTAACTCGTGACTTAAAGGAACCAGTTTCCCGTTTACTTTTGCCCCACGACATTTTAAACCAACATCGGTATGTACGGAAAAGGCAAAATCTAATGCAGAGGCTCCTTTTGGAAGTGATTTTAAATCTCCTTTAGGAGTAAATACATAAATTTCTTTAGCATAAAGATTAAGTTTAAAATCTTCGACAAAATCTACAGCATCTAAACTTTGATTTTCTAAACTTTCTTTTAAACGATTTAACCATCCTTCTAAACCATTTTCTTTAACAGCTCCTTGTTTATATTTAAAGTGGGCTGCATAACCTTTTTCGGCTATTTCATCCATTCTTTCAGAACGGATTTGAACTTCTACCCATTTAGCTTGGGGGCCAATTACAGTTATATGCAATGCTTCGTATCCAGTTGATTTTGGCTGAGAAATCCAATCTCTTAATCTGGCAGGATTTGGTTTAAAAAAGTCTGTAACGATTGAGTATATTTTCCAAGCATCAAACTTTTCATCGTCAGAAGTTGGTTTGTATATAATACGAATAGCAAATTTGTCGTACACTTCATCAAAAGTTACGTTTTGTTTACGCATTTTTCTACGGATAGAAAAAATAGATTTAAAACGTCCCTTTATTTCATAAGTAAATCCTTCTTTGTTTAAAGCTTCTTTTAAAACACTAGTAAAACTATCAATATATCTCTGTTGATCTTCTTTACTTTCTTTTATCTTGTTAGCAATATCTCTATATACATCAGGCTCTGTGTACTTTAAGCCAAGGTCTTCAAGTTCAGTTTTAATATTATAAAGACCTAAACGATGTGCAAGAGGAGCATAAATATACAAGGTTTCAGAGGCTATTTTTACCTGCTTATGAGGCGGCATAGAATCCATAGTTTGCATATTATGTAACCTATCAGCAATTTTAATAAGTATTACCCTAACGTCATCATGTAATGTGAGTAACATTTTTCTAAAATTCTCTGCTTGGATAGAGTAGTCTTGCTCTTGTTTTAAGTTTGATATTTTAGTTAATCCGCTTACAATACGAGCAATGTTTTCTCCAAATAAGCGCTCCATATCATCCAAAGTATAATGCGTGTCCTCAACAACATCATGAAGTAGAGCAGCAGCAATAGATGTTGCACCTAAACCAATTTCATCTGCAACTATTTTTGCTACAGCTATAGGGTGATAAATATAAGGTTCTCCTGATTTTCTACGTTGTTCAGAATGTGCTTCTACAGCAATATCAAAAGCTTTACGTATCAGTTTTTTATCGTCTTCTGATAATGTTTGATATGTACCTTTTAACAAATTTTTATATCTACTGGCTATTTCTTTATTTTCTTCTTCTATCGTCACATTATAACTCATACAATAAAACTCTTTTACTTAACTGGATTAAAATAAAAATAATATAAAGAATTATATTGAGCAAGTTTTATATACAAATGTTTTATATGAGCTCGTTACTTTTATATAAATTATAAAAACGAAAGAAATAATGATAATTCACTGGTTAAAAAAATAACGACTAACCAAGTAGTCATAGAGGTGTCTGATGGTTTTTCTAATAGCTTTCTTTTTCAAACCCTTATGATAATAATCTGGAAAAAGGCGGAGCAGATGTTAACATATAATAGACAGACATGGCCTAAAAATATTTAGGGTTTTTCCTGTAAAAACATATAGATTTATAACATAACTTTATACTTTATTTAAAATTAAGTAACTACATAACAAGTCCCCCCGAAATATCATTATAAGATGATATTTGACCTCCGGTTAATAAAGTTCGGAGGTTTTTTTATTCTTCGGGCAACCTTTTTTCAAATCAGGTAGTCTTTATATTTGTAAGGCTACAAAAAAGTAACTATTGATTTGAAAATTATTTCATTACATAACAAAGAAGTATCACTTATAAAACAAGTAAAAAGACAAAGCAGAGAAGCTCAACAACAAATATTTGAGCAGTATTCTCCAAAAATGTTAGGAGTTTGTAGACAGTATGTTAAAGATTTACATCATGCGGAAGATTTAATGCTACAAGGTTTTTTTAAAGTTTTTACGAATATTGAAAAATTTAAAGGAGAGGGAAGTTTTGAAGGTTGGATTCGTAGAATTATGGTAAATACTAGTATTAGTTATTTACGAAAAAAGAATCCAGTTCAAGTATCAGATGAAGACTTTGTTTTTAATGATGCTGCAACGGAAAGCCTTGAAAACACATCGGCAGAAGATATACAAAAGTTAATAGATGAGTTACCTGAAGGGTATAAGTTAGTTTTTAACTTATATGCTATTGAAGGATATAAGCATTCAGAAATAGCAGAAAAATTACAAATTTCTGAAAGTACCTCTAAGTCACAATTATTTAAAGCTCGTAAATATTTACAAGCTAGTTACGAGAAAATTAATCAAGTAAGAAATGTCAAGCAATAATATTGATAAACATATAGCAGAAAAGCTAAAGAACAGAGAGCTTAAGCCATCCAACTCAGCATGGGAAAGGTTAGAGACTCGTTTAGATAATCAGGAGGCAACAAAGAAAAGAAACTGGTTTTTATATATAGGTTATGCAGCTGGTTTAGCTTTATTAATAAGCTTTGTAGCTCTCTACTTTACAGGTTCAGATTCAAAAACGCTAATAGAAGAAGTTATAGTTAATACTTCAATAGATACACTAAAAATTAATAATAAAGGTATAGAGAAATTTATTAAGAACACAGATGAAGCTGTGGTGGAGTTAGAAGAAAAGAAGCAAGAGGAACAGATAAGAAAGAAGAAAAAGATTACAGTAATTAGGAGTTCTACCTTAAGAGAAGAAGAAAAAGTCTTTAAAAGCATCCAAAATCAAGAATTACCAAGAGAAGAGGAGGTAGTAGCAAAGATGGATAAACCAATAGTAACAAAAAAGAAAGAATTTAATTCAAGAGTTAAAGTAAATAGTGATGATTTATTATTTTCAGTAACACATACTCCAAATGAAGTTAAAGAATATTATGCAAAGCATAAGTTGAAAAGAGAAGATGTGTTAAAAGCTATTGAAGATGAATTAAAAGAATCAAACTTAAAAATAGATCCTAGCATCATTTTAGCAAAAGTTGAGAGAACGATTGATGATGAAGAGTTTAAGGGAGACTTTATGCAAAAACTAAAATCAAGAATATCCGACATTGCGGTAGCGATTGTTGATAGAAATAAATAAAGCGCTTATTAATTATCGATAATTAACCATTCAAAATTATTATCAGTTTAATTTAAAATTACAGAAATGAAAAGAATACTATTATTAGTGTTGTTTGTAACGACTATTGCCCAATCTCAAGAAAAAGTATTTGAAAAAGAAGTAAAGAAAATATCAATGAGCATTGATAGTATTACTAAGCAGCAAAAAGACTCTTTAAAGATTAGAGTAAAAGAGATTAACACAAAATTAGAAAAGAATACAATATCGTTTGATGAAGCAACAGCATTAAAAAAAGAAGCAGCGGCTTATCACGCAGCTCAAATAGAGAAAAAAGTTAGTTTTGAAGAACAAAAACTACAACAACTTGTCCAAGACAAAATTGATGGTAAAATATTTAGTAGTGAAGAAAATTCAACCGAAAGTACTTTTAGTATAGCAGGAACTAAGTTTAAATTAGATTTTTCTAAAGAAGACATAGAAAAAGAAAAGAAAAGAAGAAAAAAAAGAACTACAACACAGTTTGTTTTTGCCTTAGGTGTAAATAATACATTAACAAATAACAAGTTAAGTTCTTTAGATGATTCAGACTATAAATTTTGGCAATCACATTTTTACGAGTTAGGGTTTACTTGGAAAACACGTTTGTCAAAAGAACCTTCAAAAGCATATTTTAAATATGGTTTCTCTTTTCTATGGAATAATTTAAGAGCTAAAAGCAATCAATATCATATTGTAAATGGAAATGAAACAAACTTAAGTATTCATCCAGAGCAACTTTCAGAAAGTAGGTTACGACATGTACAAATGACATTTCCAATGCACTTAGAGTTTGATTTTTCAAAAAACAAAAAATATTCTGATGGAGAAATTGTAGATAGAACACATCAAAGCTTTCAGATAGGAGTAGGTGGTTTCTTGGGTTTTAAACTAGGAACTCGTCAATATTTAGAGTATAAAAATGCACAAGGAGTTACAGTTGAAGAAGTTCAGAAGAATAATTTTAATATGAATAAATATAACTATGGGTTAAGTGCTTATGTTGCTTACCAAGGAATTGGATTATATGCTAAATATGACTTAAATCCACTATTTAAAAATACAGATACAAGAAATATTTCATTAGGAGTTCGATTTGATATTAATTAATCAGATTACAAGATTACTCTAAAAATATCATCAGAATAAATTAAATCTCAAAAGAAAAATTATTGTAAAATAAATGTTTAAAGCTTGAAAATATATTTCCTATAAGTTGTTTTTTTGAGTTTGTTCTATTAAAAAAAATAAAAAAACTTGCATAATTCAATTTTTATTTCAAATATTTGTAACAACAAAAACGAAGAAATGAATTTTATTCAATTACATCATCATCATTTTCATACTTGCACTCAGGCGAGCTGAAAATGTATTGAATAAAATCAAGATATATTTTAAACCCGTTTGAGTAAATCAAACGGGTTTTTATTTTCAACAAGGCGCCACGAAAATACTTCTCAAAAGATTTGCTCAAACCCATTCAAAACTAAAATGAGTAAATTAAAAATAGCCATACAAAAATCAGGAAGACTCAACCAAGATTCCTTACAAATTTTAAAAGATTGTGGAGTTTCTATTGATAACGGTAAAGATCAATTAAAAGCTTCTGCAAACAATTTTCCTTTAGAGGTTTTTTATCTAAGAAATGGTGATATTCCGCAATATTTAAAAGATGGAGTTGTAGATATAGCCATCATTGGCGAGAATTTATTAATAGAAAAAGGAGAGGAGATTCAATTTATAGAAAAATTAGGTTTTTCAAAATGTAAAGTATCCTTAGCAATTCCTAAAAATGAGAAATATACAGGAATAAACTATTTTCAGAATAAAAAAATAGCAACCTCATACCCGAATACAGTTTTAAAATTTCTAGAAAAAGAGAACATAAAATCACAATTACATATTATTAATGGTTCAGTAGAAATAGCTCCAAATATTGGATTAGCCGATGGTATTTGTGATATTGTTTCTAGTGGTTCAACTTTATTTAAAAACAATTTAAAGGAGGTAGAAGTTTTATTAAAATCAGAAGCAGTATTAGCAGTTTCTCCTCAAATAAAAGAGCAACAACAAGTAATACTTAACAAATTACAGTTTAGAATTCAATCAGTATTAAAAGCAAGACAATCAAGGTATGTGCTATTAAACGCTCCGAACGAAAAACTAGAAACAATTATTAATATTTTACCAGGAATGCGTAGTCCAACGGTACTTCCTTTGGCTGAAGAAGGATGGAGTTCTGTGCACTCTGTATTGAATAAAAATCAATTTTGGGAAATTATAGACGAATTAAAAAGTAATGGAGCAGAAGGTATTTTGGTGTGTCCAATAGAAAAAATGGTTGTTTAATAACAGAAAAGTAGCCAATAATTATAGCTAAAAACAATAAAAATAAACAGATGAAAATTATAAAAAATCCAGGGAAAAAAACTTGGGAGTTACTGTGTAAAAGAGTTACTTTAAGTGAAAACAGTTTACAGGAAACAGTACAAACAATATTAAATGATGTAAAGCTTAATAAAGATAGAGCTTTAAAAAAATATACACAGTTATTTGATGGAGTGTTATTAACCGAGTTAGAAGTTTCTAAAAAAGAGTTAGAAGAAGCACAAAACTTAGTTTCAGAAGAATTAAAATTAGCTATACAATTAGCAAAAAATAATATTGAAGCTTTTCACAACAGCCAAAAAGAAACACCTAAAAAAATAACAACAACAAAAGGAGTAACTTGTTGGAGAAAAAGTGTAGCAGTAGAAAAAGTAGGCTTGTATATTCCTGGAGGTTCTGCTCCATTATTTTCTACTATTTTAATGTTAGGAGTTCCAGCAAAAATAGCGGGTTGTAAAGAAATAGTATTGTGTACTCCAACGAATAAAGAAGGTAAGATTAACCCAGCTATTCTATACACTGCTTCTATGGTAGGAGTAACTAAAATTTTTAAAGTTGGAGGAGCTCAGGCTATTGGAGCGATGGCGTACGGAACAGAAACCGTTCCTCAAGTATATAAAATATTAGGGCCAGGGAATCAGTTTGTGACTAAAGCCAAAGAATTGGTACAACAACAAGGGGTAGCTATTGATATGCCTGCAGGCCCTAGTGAAGTACTTGTAATTGCAGATGAAACATCAAACCCTGTTTTTGTAGCTTCCGATTTATTATCACAAGCAGAACACGGAGCAGATAGTCAAGCTATTTTAGCCACTACTTCTGAAAAAATTGCTCAAAATGTTATAACAGAACTAAACAAACAAATAGAAGAATTACCTAGAAAAGAATTAGCTAAAAAAGCAATAGGGAATAGTTTTGCAGTTGTTTTAAATTCTTCTGAAGAATGTATTCAGTTTAGTAATGAATATGCTCCAGAGCACTTAATTATAGCATCAGAAAAAGCTTCTGAATATATCGAAGGAATTGTAAATGCTGGTTCAGTATTCTTAGGAAATTACAGTTGTGAAAGTGCAGGTGATTATGCTAGTGGCACCAATCACACCTTGCCAACTAACGGTTATGCAAAAAACTATAGCGGAGTTTCGTTAGACAGTTTTGTAAAGAAAATTACTTTTCAAGAAGTAACTAAAGAAGGAATTGAAAATATTGGTGAAGCCATAGAATTAATGGCAGAAGCAGAAGGCTTACAAGCGCACAAAAATGCCATTACAGTTAGATTAAAAGAGTTAAATGGCTAAGCGTCATTTCGAATGAATATGGAGAAATCTTAACCTTATTGAGTAACACCTCAAAATAGTTAACAATGAAAAAAATAAACTTAAACAAGATAGTACGCACAAACATTCAGCAATTAAAAGCTTATTCTTCTGCTAGAGATGAATTTAAAGGCGTTGCTGAAGTGTATTTAGACGCTAATGAGAATCCGTTTGGTACTTTGAATCGCTATCCAGATCCGCAACAAATAGCAATTAAAAAACGATTGTCTGAGATTAAAGATGTAAATGAGAATCAAATTTTTATAGGAAATGGAAGTGATGAAGTAATCGATTTAGCATTTAGAATATTTTGTAATCCGGGGAAAGACAAAGCCTTAACTTTTACACCCTCTTATGGAATGTATAATGTTTCCGCAGCTATTAATGATGTTGAATTGATTGAATTAGCTTTAAATCAAGAATTTCAGATAAATACAGATGTTTTAGAATGTTATTTAGAAGATGAAAATTTAAAAATAATATTCATTTGTTCACCAAATAACCCAACAGGTAACTGTTTTGAAGATGAAACAATTGAGTTTATTCTTAGTAAATTTAAAGGAATTGTAATTATTGATGAAGCTTATATTGATTTTAGTTCTAAAGAATCTTTTATAAATCAATTAAAAAATTACCCTAATTTAATTATAAGTCAAACCTTTAGTAAAGCATGGGGATTGGCAGGTGTTAGAGTAGGAGCAGCCTATGCTAGTAAAGAAATCATTGATATATACAACAAGGTGAAGCCTCCTTATAATATCAGTGCTTTAAATCAAGAAGCTGTACTTAATAAGTTAGATAACTTAGCACAGTTTGAGATTGAGAAAAATATCATTCTCAATGAAAAGGAAAAACTAGAAAAACAGCTACAAGAAATTGAATTGGTAAAAAAGATATATCCTTCTGAAGCTAATTTTATACTAATTGAAGTTACAAACGCTAATGAATTGTATAACTCATTAGTAGCTCAAAAAATTATAACTAGAAACAGGAATAGTTTAGTAAATAATTGCATACGAATTACGGTAGGAAGCGAGAAAGAAAACAAGAAATTAATGACTGCATTAAAGGAATTGAGTGTTACACCTGATGAAGTTGAAAATTCATTTTAAATTTTAAAAAAACGATGAAAAAAATATTATTTATAGATAGAGATGGTACCTTAATTAAAGAACCAGCAGATGAACAAACAGATTCGTTTGAGAAATTACAATTCTATCCAAAGGTTTTTCAAGGATTGAGTAAAATAGCCAAAGAGCTTGACTTTGAATTAGTGTTAGTTACTAATCAAGACGGATTAGGAACAGAAGCATATCCAGAAAATACGTTTTGGCCAGTACATAACTTTGTGATGAACACCTTAAAAGAAGAAGGTATTGAGTTCGTAGAAGAAATCATTGACAGAACCTTTGCTAAAGACAACCAACCTACAAGAAAACCAAACACAGGCTTATTAACAAAATATTTCTCTAAAGAATATGATTTGAAAAACTCTTTTGTGATTGGTGACCGTTTAACCGATATAGAACTTGCTAAAAACTTGGGAGCTCAAGGAATTTACATAAATGATGAAACAAATTTAGGAACTGATGAAATTACTGTAAAAAGAGAGGAACTAGATGATTTTATAGCTTTAGAGAGTAACGATTGGAACACTATTTATGAGTTTTTAAAATTAGAAGAACGTTCAGCAACTATTGAACGTAATACAAATGAAACTCAAATTAAAATTGATTTGAATTTAGATGGAACGGGAAAAAGTACAATAAATACTGGTATTGCTTTTTTCGATCATATGTTAGATCAAATAGCGCGTCACGGTCAAATGGATTTGAACATCCAAGTAACAGGTGATTTAGACGTAGATGAACACCACACCATTGAAGATACTGCAATTGCTTTAGGAGAAGTATTTTATAAAGCATTGGGAAATAAACTAGGGATTGAACGTTACGGATTTTGTTTACCAATGGATGATTGCTTAGCTCAAGTAGCCATTGACTTTGGTGGAAGAAACTGGTTGGTTTGGGAAGCAGACTTTAAACGAGAAATGATAGGAAAAATGCCTACGGAAATGTTTTATCACTTCTTTAAGTCGTTTACCGATGGTGCTAAGTGTAATTTGAACATCAAAGCAGAAGGAACGAACGAACATCATAAAATAGAAGCCATTTTTAAAGCTTTTGCTAAGGCTATAAAAGTAGCAGTAAAAAGAGATGTAGATAAGATGATTTTACCATCAACAAAAGGAGTTTTATAACAATGAACAATAATCAATTATCGGTAGACAATGGTTAAAGAGAATAATAGGTAACTGATGATTGATAAATGATAATTGAAAAATATGATAGCTATTATAAAATATAATGCTGGAAATATACGATCGGTACAAAATGCGCTAACTCGCTTGGGGCACGAAAGTATTATAACTGATAATCCAGAAGAAATACAATTAGCAGATAAAGTAATATTTCCTGGGGTTGGAGAAGCAAGTTCAGCAATGCAATACTTAAAAGAAAGAAATCTTGATGAGTTAATTGTTTCTCTAAAACAACCTGTACTAGGAATTTGTCTAGGATTACAGTTAATGTGCACATACTCAGAAGAAGGGGATACCAAATGTTTGGGCATTTTTGATGCGTGCACAAAACAGTTTCCACCAAAAGAAAAAGTCCCACATATGGGGTGGAATAACTTTTCTGAATTAAAATCATCTAAACTGCTTACAAACATAGCTTTAGAAGACGATGTATACTATGTTCATGGGTATTATGCAGAAGTATCTAAAAACACACTGGCAATCTGCGATTATATTCTTCCGTTCAGTACCGTTATGCAGCAAGATAATTTTTATGCGATGCAGTTTCATCCAGAAAAATCAGCTGATGTTGGAGAGCAGTTGTTGAAGAATTTTTTAGAGTTATAAAAAGAAATTAAAATGAGAATTATACCCGCAATAGATATTATAGAAGGAAAATGTGTCCGCTTGACTAAGGGCGATTATGATACCAAAAAAATATATAATGAAAGTCCGTTAGAAGTAGCAAAAGAATTTGAGGCAAACGGAATAGAATACTTACATGTTGTTGATTTAGATGGCGCAAAATCTAGTCGAATTATAAACCACAAAGTATTAGAGCAAATAGCAACGAAAACGAATTTAAAAATTGATTTTGGAGGAGGTCTAAAGTCAGATGAAGATGCTCGAACTGCATTTGAAAGTGGTGCAAACCAAATAACAGGAGGAAGCATAGCGGTAAAAAATCCAGATACATTTATTGGATGGCTTACTAAATACGGAAAGGATAAAATAATTTTGGGAGCTGATTGTAAAGATAGAAAAATTGCGACTAATGGTTGGTTACAAACCTCAGAAGTTGATGTTGTTGAATTTATAAGTGAATATCAAGAAATAGGTGTTGTAAACACAATTTGTACCGATGTAGCTAAAGACGGAATGTTACAAGGAGCTTCTTTAGATTTATATTTAGAAATTTTGAGTAAAACCTCAGTCAACTTAATAGCGAGTGGAGGAGTAGCCAATATCAATGACTTACATCGATTAAAAGAAATTGGTTGTGAAGGAGCCATTGTAGGAAAAGCCATTTATGAAGGAAATATAAGTTTAAAAGAATTACAAGAATTTATAAGCTAATTATGTTAAAAAAAAGAATTATTCCATGTTTGGATATAAAAAATGGAAGAACGGTTAAAGGGGTCAATTTTATAGATATCAAAGATGCTGGAGATCCAGTAGAATTAGCAAAACAATATGTAAAACAAGGAGCGGATGAATTAGTATTTTTAGATATTACAGCTACTTTAGAAAATAGAAAAACCTTAGTTACATTAGTAAAAACAATTGCACGAGAGATTAATATTCCTTTTACTGTTGGTGGAGGTATTAGTACTGTTGAAGATGCAGTGGCGTTAATACAAGCTGGAGCAGATAAAGTGAGCATCAATTCTTCCGCAGTAAAAAATCCACAATTAATTACGGATTTAAAAAATCGGTTTGGGAGTCAGTTTGTAGCTGTAGCTATTGATACGAAAAATGTAAATGGGGAATGGAAAGTGTTCACCAAAGGAGGTACTTTTGAAACCGAATTAGAAACTTTGAGTTGGGCTACAAGGGTTGAAAAATTAGGCGCTGGTGAAATTCTATTAACTTCTATGAATAGTGATGGTACTAAAAACGGATTTGACATTGAAGTAACCAATGCAGTGAGTAAAGCTGTTAATATTCCTGTGATTGCTTCTGGTGGTGCTGGAAAAGTAGAGCACTTTACTGAAGTCTTTACCAAAACCCAAGCTAGTGCAGGATTAGCTGCTAGTATCTTTCACTTTGGTGAAATACCAGTACCCGTACTAAAAAACGAATTAAAAAAACAAAACATAGCTATACGATGAATATAGATTTTTCAAAAGGAAACGGGTTAGTTCCTGTTGTTATTCAAAACAATACTACTTTGCAGGTGTTAATGCTAGGTTATATGAACAAAGAAGCCTTTACCAAAACACAAAAAGAAGGAAAAGTTACTTTTTATAGCCGAAGTAAAAATAGACTTTGGACAAAAGGTGAAGAATCAGGAAACTTTTTATGGGTAAAAGACATTCAATTAGACTGTGACAATGACACTTTGTTAATTAAAGTAACTCCAAAAGGACCTACATGCCACAAAGGAACTACTTCTTGCTTTGCAGAAGAGACCTCTAAAGGTTTTTTATACTCGTTAGAGAGCATTATTGCTGATCGAATAGATAATGATGTAGAAACCTCTTACACTAATAAACTTTTTAAAAGAGGTATTAATAAAGTAGCTCAAAAAGTAGGAGAGGAGGCTGTAGAAGTAGTCATCGAAGCAAAAGATAATAACGATGAACTATTTAAAAATGAGGCTGCTGATTTACTATATCATTATTTAATTTTATTAAAGGCTAAAGGTTTTAAGCTAACAGATATTGAAAGTGTTTTGAAAAATAGAAATTAAAAAAGTTAGTTAACATGTTACAACCTCCTTTATAGAAAGTTTATAAAGTCAACTATTAGGGAAGGTTATGTGCTAATATTAATTATAAAACTATAATTATTCTTTTTAAAGTTAAGTAAGAAGAAAGATGTAGATAATAAATTATTAACTTTTAGATATTTAATACAGTTTAGTTTTTTTAAAGACGATTTTGAATAAAAAATGTTAAGGATGATAAGAAATATGAGAAATATTAATAATCGATTGTCTATTTTTACGGTATGAAAGAAGACTTACACCAACTATTTACAGAGTTCCAAAATAGTATACAAAAAAACGATTTTGTAAAATTGACTTTAAGTAAACCAATTCGTAAAAGTGATGACTTGTCGAATGTATACGTTCGTCAAATAACGCTAAAAGGAGACGTGTGTTTTCAGTTTTTATATCGATATAAAACAAACGACCAGGCAAAAAATTATTCATTTGAAGAGAGTATAGAAGAATTAACTCTTTTACTTTCAGAAAAGTTTAGAGCGGCGACATTATTTACGTTGGAAAATGATTTATTAGTGTTTCTTTCTAAGAAGAAGAAAGTAAGCTATAAAACCACACAACCTAGTTTTAAAAATAAGTTACCAGAAACCCATGACAAACCCAAAGAGAAAAGAGCCAAAAACAGCGAGTATTTATATCATTTGGGAATAACTGATAAAGAGGGAAAGGTAATCCCCAAAATGGCGGATAAATACCGTCAAATTAATAAGTATTTAGAAATTATAGAAGCGCAAATACAATCGGTTAAGTTACCTAATCATATCAATATTGTTGACATGGGGTCAGGAAAGGGGTATTTAACCTTTGCTTTATATGATTATTTGGTAAATCAAAAAGGGTATACAGCTAGTGTTACAGGTATTGAATTGCGTGAAAGTTTGGTAAATTATTGTAATAATATTGCTAAAAAATGTGGGTTCAAAGGTTTATTATTTGTAGCACAACCTATTCAGGAGTATGACAATGATAAAATAGATATTTTAATAGCTTTACATGCTTGTGATACAGCTACAGATGATGCTATATACAAAGGGTTGGTTTCTAAAGCAGAGTTAATCATTTGTGCACCGTGTTGTCATAAACAAATCCGTCAACAAGTAAAAGGAAAAGAGCAGGAGAGTCCTTTGTTAAAATATGGTATTTTTAAAGAACGTCAGTTTGAAATGGTTACTGACACCATACGCGCTTTAATTTTAGAGAAGAATAATTATACTACGAAAGTTTTTGAATTTATAAGCAACGAACATACACGTAAAAATGTAATGCTGATAGGTGCTAAATCATCTAAAAAGGTAGATGAAAAACGTATTGAAGCTAAAATTTCAGAATTAAAAGGAGCTTATCAAATAGAACAACACTATTTAGAGGGCTTACTATAACTTTTTATAATGAGTACATCTGTTAGTAATGTGTTTAAAGATCTTCAGTTAGAAAGTGAAGAATTAAAGGTAGTTGAGGATATTTTTTCAGAAGTAACTTATAAAAAAGGTGATATGATATTACATACTAACGAGAAAGTATACTATCAATATTATGTAATAAAAGGTTGTTTACGAACTTTTTTTATGGATACTAAAGGAAAAGAACATACCATACAATTTGCAATTCACGATTGGTGGATTAGTGATTATATAGGTTACTTTTCTGAATCAGAATCGATACTTGCCATTGAATGTATTACCGATGCTATTGTATTAAAAGTAGCCAAGAATGATTTAGATAATATTTATGAAAAAGTTCCTAAAATAGAACATTTTTTTAGAAAAAAGTTAGAGCGTTCAACAGTGCGATTTCAAAAAAGAATCTTAAATAATTTGGTGTTATCAGCTAAAGAGAGGTATCATTTGTTTTTACAAACCTATCCAAACATAGAGCAACAAATTAAAAACTATCATTTAGCATCTTATTTAGGAATAACAACCGAAAGTTTAAGTAGAATACGAAAAGATACATTATAAGCCTCTTTATTACCATACATCAATTTTTTTTTAACCTTCATGTTCTAATTTTGGAGTAACTTAAAAATATAAATAACATGAAAAAAGTAGTATTTGTACTAACTAGTCATGAAGAGCTAGGAAATACAGGAGAAAAAACAGGTTTTTGGATTGAAGAATTTGCAGCACCTTATTATCTATTAAAAGATAAAGGAGTAGAAGTGACTCTAGCATCTCCAAAAGGAGGACAACCACCAATTGACCCTAAAAGTAATGAACCAGATTTTCAAACACCAGCAACACTTCGTTTTAATAAAGATGAAGAACTTCAAAATGTCATGGCGAACACTGCAAAGTTAAGTGAGATTAGTGAGGCTGATTATGATGCTATTTTTTATCCAGGAGGACATGGACCTTTATGGGATTTAGCTGAAGATAAACATTCTATAGCTTTAATAGAAGCTTTTTATACAAACGATAAGCCAGTTGGTGCTGTTTGTCATGCGCCTATAGTATTAAAAGATGCACAAGTAAATGGAGAGCCTTTAGTTAAAAATAAAAAAGTAACTGGTTTTTCTAATACAGAAGAAGAGATAATGCAATTAACTTCAATTGTGCCATTTTTAGTGGAAGATGAGCTAAAAAACAAAGGCGGAATTTATAGTAAAGCAGGAGATTGGCAAGAATATGTTATTGAAGACGGAAATTTAATTACAGGACAAAACCCAGCTTCATCAGAGTTAGTAGCTGAAAAATTACTGGCAAAATTATAGTTATTCTAAGGGAGAATATTAAAATAAAAATCGGTTAAAAATATTTTTAGCCGATTTTTATTTTTTAGGTATAAGTAAAAAGGTTTTATTGTACATTTAACGCCTAAGAATAAAAAAATGAAAGAATCTAAACCACTAATTATAGCGGCTTTTATTGCTATTTATGTCATTTGGGGATCCACTTATTTATTGAATAAAATTGTTGTTACAGAAGTATCTCCGTTATTATTAGCGGCCATTCGTTTTTCTATATCGGGAGCATTAATTATGTTAATAGCTAAGTTTTTAAAAGTACCTATTACAGTAACCAAAAAGCAACTTTTAAACTCTGCGATAGCAGGCTTCCTTTTTTTAGTATATGGAAATGGAATGTTTGTTTGGGCATTAAAGTTTGTTGATAGCGGTTTTGGAGCGTTATTAGCGGCAACACAGCCATTATTTGTATTATTACTACTACGTTTAATTGATGGAAAAAAGATGCAACGACAATCAATTATAGGAGTAGTTTTAGGGATTATAGGAATGTATTTATTGGTTAGTCAAAATGAAATAACAACTTCAAAAGATATGCTAATAGGAATTTTTATGATTTTTTCTTGTGTTTTAAGTTGGAGTTATGGTAGTGTATTTGTTTCTAAAGCCAAACTTCCTAAAAACTTTTTTGTAAGTACAGGTTACCAAATGCTTTTTGCAGGTGGCTTACTTTTTACTGCATCTTTATTATTAGGTGAAAACTGGTCTTCTCCCTTGGATTGGTCTTTTAAAGCGCAAGGAGCTATGTTTTTATTAATAGTTTTTGGAAGTATTGTAGCTTTTACATCTTTTAACTACTTGTTAAAAATTGTTCCAACAGAAAAAGTATCAACATCAGCGTATGTAAATCCTGTCGTAGCCTTGTTTTTAGGATGGTATTTTTTAGATGAAACCTTAACAACACAATCGGTAATAGCGTCTATTGTATTATTATCAGGAGTTTATTTTATTACGTCAAGAAAACGAATATCAAAACTTAAAGTAACTTCTAAACCACAAAAAGTATAAGTAGTTGTAGGTTTAACTTGTTTAATATTTAAAAGAGTGAATAATTTTTGATATTATCACGAACTTTTTACTTTTGTTTAAATTTTAAAAAAATCAAAGAACTATGAAAAAGACGAAGTTAGTTATAGCCTTGTTTATTTTATCTAAACTTTTAATTCAATGTAGTAGTAATGAACCAGTTCCTGAAGTAGAAGTAGATCCAGAACCAGAAGAGTTAAAAGAAGTTAAACTATCTATTAAATTACCTGATGATTACGAGACTTTAAATTTTAAAGACCTTGTTATAGGAAACGAAAAGACATTACCTATATCTATATTTAATGAAGGAAATTTGACCTTAGAAATTACAGAGGTAATTCTTCCCGAAGGCTTTTCAGTGAATTTAGAAACTATTAAAATACCTCCAAGTGATTTTTTTGAATTAGATATACTTTTCAAACCTACTGAAGAAAAGAAATATTCAGGAAATATCACATTTACTAGTAATGTAACGGAACCTTATAACAATACAATTCTTGAGGGATTAGGAGTTAATGATACTTTTGAGGGTGATGTTGATTTTAAAACTCAGAAAGAGTTAATCGATTTTATGGGTAAAGGATATAAAAACATTAATGGAACACTTGGTATAGGAAGTCCTTACGATGGTGCGAATCACCCTGTAACAGATTTAAAATTATTGAAATCTTTAAATTCAGCTAAAAGATTAAGTGTCTGGGGAGCTCAAGTTACCTCTTTAGAAGGTTTAGAAAATATCAAAGGAATAGAGACAATTCAAATAGCTCTTAATAATAACTTAACAAGCTTAAATGGCTTTCCAAAAAATAATTCATCTGCTCTAATTAATATAGTACAAAACGAAAATTTAATAGACATAAAAGCTTTAGCCGGTATTGAAATTATAGACTGGTTAAGAGTTCATAGAAACCCTAAATTAGAAAGTTTAACAGGGCTTGAAAATTTGAAAGAAATTAAACGAGATTTAGAGATATCAGGAAATTATGTTATAACAAACTTAGATTCATTTTCAAATTTAGAAAGGGTTGGAGGTAATATTTCCATTCAGGAAAATAATGCTTTATATAGTTATTGTGGATTAGTTAATTTGATGAAATTAGGTGGGTTAGAAGGTACTTTTTACCTCCCTAGACGTAATAGATTTAATCCTTCATGGGTTGATGAGTTAGATTGTGAAAGACAAGTACCTTTTAATGAATACCATGGAGTACAAACATGGATTGATGATCGTTATGATTTAGATTATTTTAAACAAAAAGGGTTTACAAAAATTAGTGGAGAAGTTTATATAAATGATAGTGATATAACTACTTTAACCGCATTGAGTAATATAGAAGAAATAGAGCACCTGTATATACAAAGAACAAATCTAGAGAGTTTGGAAGGATTAGATAATTTAAGAAAAGTAAAGTCTTTATATATTGAATATAATGATAAGCTTTCTAATTTTTGTTCTCTTGGTTCACTAACTATTGAAGGTAGTTCAAGAATAGAAAATAATTTATATAATCCTACAGTTACTGATTTAGCAAACGAAAACTGTAAACAATAAAACTAAAGAGGTTTAGGTTAACTCAGTCAAAATACATTATGAATTAAGCACACTTGGAACTTTGTTTTTGAGTGTGTTGTTTTTTTATAATTAATATATTTTTTTGAATATTTAAATCTAAAAATGTTAGCATAAAACCATAAAAAGTATAAGCAGTTTAACTTCAAATTTCAAAGAGAGAGCTATTTTCTAATATTTAAAAGTTAAACTTTTTAGTATGAATTTTGAAGTTTTGTATAACCAATAATGGAAGTTAATTACAAAAAATATTGTCTATAACATGCAAATTCATTGCTAGGTAAAAGACGGTTTTATGTTACATCTTTTGCATAAGTATTTACGCTGTAATTTATGTACAAAAAAATGCTAGAGATGTAGAGTAGTATATAAAAAAGAGTGTTTAGTTACAAACTTACACTAAATCATTAAATTATTTAAGTAGCAAAATTTGTTTATGGATTAAAAAGCAGTATATTTGCAGGCTTAAAAATAAATTTTAAACAATTTAATTATGAATCATTACGAAACTGTTTTCATTTTGAATCCCGTTTTATCTGAAACTCAGATAAAGGAAACAGTAAAGAAGTTTGAGGACTATTTACTTTCTAAAGGTGCAGAAATGATTTCTAAAGAAGATTGGGGCTTAAAAAAATTAGCGTATCCAATCGAAAAGAAAAAAAGTGGATTTTACCACTTATTTGAGTACAAGGTAGCAGGTGAAGCAATTGCTCCGTTTGAATTAGAGTTTAGACGTGACGATAGCGTTATGCGTTATTTAACTGTAAAGTTAGACAAGCATGCTGCAGCTTGGGCTGAAAAGAGAAGAAACCGTGTTAAATCTGCAAAAAAGTAAGAAATGGCATCTATAGAACAACAAGCAAAAGGAAATAAGCAAGGGGAAGTACGTTACTTAACTCCGCTTGATATCGAAACTAAAAAAGAAGCTAAATACTGTCGTTTCAAGAAAAACGGTATTAAGTACATCGATTACAAAGATGCAGACTTCTTAATGTATTTAGTAAACGAGCAAGGTAAAATTTTACCAAGACGTTTAACAGGAACATCATTAAAATATCAACGTAAAGTGGCACAAGCTATTAAAAGAGCTCGTCACTTAGCTTTAATGCCTTACGTTGGAGATATGTTAAAATAATAAAGAAGTAGAAACATGGAATTGATATTAAAACAAGACGTAGAAAACTTAGGTTTTAAAGACGATGTTGTAACCGTTAAGAATGGTTACGGACGTAACTACCTAATACCTCAAGGATATGCAATTTTAGCTACTTCTTCAGCTAAAAAAGTATTAGCAGAAAACTTAAAGCAACGTGCTTTTAAAGAAGCTAAATTAATAGAAGATGCTAATAAAGTAGCAGAAACTATTAAAGGTTATGAAATCAAAATAGCTTCTAAAGTAGGTTCAGGAGATAAATTATTTGGTTCGGTAAACAACATCGATGTTGCTGCAGCTTTAGCTAAAGCTGGTACTGAAGTAGATAAGAAATTTATCAAAGTTACTGGAGGTAACGTAAAAAGATTAGGAAAATACAACGCTGCTGTACGTTTACACAGAACTGTTGTAGCTGACATCGTATTTGAAGTAGTTGCTGAATAGTAACTAAATTGTTAAATACATGTTAATAAAGTATAAATCCGCTCTGTCGAGCGGATTTTTTTTATGCTTAAATTTGGGTTATAACATAAACAAAATCAGAACTATTATGAAGAAATTAATAATTTTTTCTTTTGTTTTTTTGAGTTTATCCATCTATTCCCAGGTAACCACATCAAAAATAAAAGGAACTGTAACAGACAACCAGGGTGAACCTTTGTTTGGTGCTAATATTGTTGTTTTACACGAGCCAACAGGTACCATATCTGGAGCCGTAGCTCAAGACAACGGAAGATATACCATACCTAACTTAAGAGTAGGAGGACCTTATAAAGTAACATTTAGTTATATTGGGTTTCAATCACAAGAAGTAACCAATATCTACTTAACTTTAGGTAAGACAACCAATATAGATGGTGTTTTGTCTGAGGATGGTGAACAATTAGAAGAAGTAGTTATATCAACAACCAGAAGTAAAGTTTTTAATAATGACAGAACAGGAGCACAAACTAGTGTAAGTGCTGTTCAGCTAAAAACCTTACCAACTATTTCACGTTCCGCTGCAGATTTTACTCGTTTAGAACCAACTGCAAGTGGAAACTCTTTTGGAGGGAGAAATGACCAGTTCAACAATTTTTCTTTAGACGGATCTATTTTCAATAACCCTTTTGGTTTAGATTCACCAACACCAGGAGGTCAAACAGGTTCGCAGCCAATTTCGTTAGATGCAATTGAACAAATTTCGGTTTCTACTGCACCATACGATGTAACTTTGTCTGGGTTTACAGGAGCTTCGGTTGATGCCGTAACCAAAAGTGGTACAAACGAATTTACAGGTACAGTTTATGGGTTTTATCGAAACCAAGACATGACTGGAGGCAAAATTAAAGGTCAAGAAGTTGTAAAACCTAAGTTAAGTCAAAGCCAATACGGAGCAAGCTTAGGAGGTCCAATTATTAAGGATAAATTATTCTTTTTTGCAAATTTTGAAAAAGATGATAGAGAAGATTTAGGAACAGCAGGTTGGATACCAAACACAGGTAGTGGAGCTGTTAATGAATCAAGAGTACTAGAATCGGATATGATAGCTGTTCGTGATGCTTTAGCAGCCTTAGGATATGATACAGGAGCTTATAAGGGGTTCACTTATGGTTCGGAATCTACTAAAGGAATTTTTAAATTAGATTGGAATATTAATGATAAAAATAGATTAGCATTAATTTATAATTTCCTAAGAGCTTCAAAAGAAACACCAGCACATCCAACAGCTCTAGGTATTAGAGGACCAAGTTTTTCTACATTACAATTTGAAAATTCTGGGTATGAAATTAATAATAACTTAAATTCATTTCAGTTAGAATTAAACTCTAACTTATCAGAAACAACTACTAACAAGTTACAAATAGGTTATACACATTTTGATGACTTTAGAAATCCGTTATCTGCACCAGCACCGGTAATTACCATACAAGATGGTAATGGTAGTAATTATATTATAGCAGGTCATGAACCGTTTTCTATCAATAACAAGTTAGACCAACGAGTTTTTCAGTTAACAAATAATATGAACTTTTATAAGGGAGATCATACGTATACCGTTGGTTTTTCATTTGAACAATTTGAGTTTGAAAACTCATTTAATTTAACAAATTATGAATCTTTCAATTTTGGAATTTTCCCATATTATGGATTATTTAACCCATACCCAGATGTAGCAACTTTTTTATCAGCTGCACAACCAGGTGGAGTAGTGGAGCAGTATTTAGCAGCTACTCAAAATGCTTACAATTCATTTAATGCTAATGGAGATGGTAATGATGGTGGTTGGAAACTATCTGAGTTAAATGTAGGTCAACTAGCTTTTTATGTGCAAGAAGAGTGGGAAATGAATGACAATTTTAAGTTAACTTATGGAGTTCGTTTTGATAAGCCGCTGTACTTCAATACATCTAGTTTAATTCAGAAGTTTATAGATACTGATAATGGAGCAACCAGAGATAATTCTGTACTGTACTACAACCCAAATACAGGAGAAGAACAACAGTTACTTTCAACTAAAATGCCTACAAACCAATGGTTAATTTCACCAAGAGTAGGTTTTAACTGGGATGTAAAAGGAAATAATACAATGCAACTTCGTGGAGGTTCGGGGGTTTTTACAGGACGTTTACCTTTTGTATGGATTGGAAATCAAGTAAGTGGAGCTGATGATGGTTTCTTCCAATTGGTTGATCCAGATTTTAAATTTCCTCAAGTATGGAGAACAAACTTAGGTTTAGACTGGAAATTTGAAAATGGAATTATAGCAACTACAGATATCTCTTATACAAAAGACATTAATGGTGCCCATGTACAAAACTGGGGGCTTAGAGAACCTAGTGCTACTTTAAATACACCATTTGATAATAGAGATATATATAATGGAAGTAATAAAGGAAATAATGCTTATGTGTTTACGAATTCAGACAAGGGTCGTGTATGGAATGCTTCTTTAAAACTTCAAAAAACTTTTGATAACGGATTATATACAAGTGTTGCATATAATTACTTAAATGCTAAAGATGTAAACTCTATTGAGGCAGAAATTACTGGAGATGCTTTTGCTTTTAATCCAGTGGTAGGAAATGCTAATAATGATGTTTTATCATATTCTAAATATGGAGATACACATAGAATTATTGGTGTAGCGTCTAAGAAGTTTACTTATGGAGGAGATAAGTTTGCTACTACTATTTCTACATTTTTTGAGTATGCCCAAGGAGGAAGGTTTAATTATACTTATGGAGGAGACATTAATAATGATGGGTCTGCTGTAAATGATTTATTATATGTTCCGACTAGTTCAGAGCTTAATCAAATGCAATTTAGTGATCCAGCTCATGCAACAGCCTTTGAAAGTTATATACAACAAGATGATTATTTAAATGAAAGAAGAGGGCAGTATGTAGAGCGTTATGGAGCTTTAGCACCATGGAGAGGCAAATGGGATTTAAAAATATTACAAGATTTTAATTTTAACGTTTCTGAAGAAAAACAAAATACAATACAATTAAGTCTTGATATCTTAAATGTAGGAAATTTACTAAATTCTGACTGGGGAGTAGTGCAACAACCAAATAACGTACAACCTTTAGGTGTAAGGTTTCCTGATGTAAATCCAGCTAACACCAATCCATCTAATTATGTGCCAGATTATTCTAAAGAACCTACTTATACATTTAGTACCAATCAGGAACAGACATTTGGATTCGATTCTAGTTTACTTTCTCGTTGGCAAATGCAAATAGGTTTACGTTATATATTTTAATAAAAAATAACATAAAAAAATAATAATACCACTCATTTTTTGAGTGGTATTTGTTTTTTAGTTAAAATTATTTGTAATAAAGGGTGCTTTTCCTGTGAAAAATTTGAAATAAATAAGTGATATTTGTAGATGTAAATAAAGATAGGGGACTTTAATTACAACGTTTTAAAATATAGTCTTTGAGGGGTTGATTATATTTTAAAAAAACTCTGGCCTTATTAAGACCAGAGTTTTTAAGTGTTTATTATAATGTAATGTTTTCTTGATTTTTAATAATATCTTCCATAGTTTCCCGCTTCCTAATCAAATAATCTTTTCCTTTGTAAATCATAACTTCTGCAGGTCTAAATCTTGAATTATAATTAGAAGCCATAGAGAAACAATAAGCACCTGCATTATGGAAACATAATATATCGTCTTCAGATATTTCATTGATTCTTCTATTAGATCCAAAGGTGTCATTTTCACAAATATATCCAACAACACTATAAAAACGCTCTCTTCCTTTAGGATTAGATAAGTTTTCTATATAGTGATAAGAGTTGTAAAACATAGGACGAATTAAGTGATTTAAACCACTATCAATACCTGCAAAAACAGTTGAAGTTGTTTGTTTAATAACATTTACTTTTGCTAAAAAATATCCAGCTTCACTAACTAAAAACTTTCCAGGCTCAAACATTAAGGTAACTTCCTTTCCGTAGTTTTTACAAAATTCATTAAATCGGTTAGATAGCTTTTTACCAAGTTCATTTATATCAGTTGAAATATCGTCTTTTTTGTAAGGAACCTTAAATCCACTACCAAAATCAATAAAATCAATATCTTTAAATTGTTTTGCCGTATCAAATAAAATTTCGGTAGCTCTTAAAAAAGTATCAATATCTAAAATATCAGAACCAGTATGCATATGTATTCCATTAATGTGCATTCCAGTATTTTCAACAACTCTTTTTATATGAGGTACTTGATGAATTGAAATTCCAAACTTAGAATCAATATGTCCTACTGATATTTTGCTATTACCACCAGCCATTACATGCGGATTGATACGAATACAAACGGGGATTTTAGGATGCTTTTGCCCAAATAATTCTAAAATTGATAAGTTATCAATATTAATTTGAACACCTAATTTAGCAACTTCTTCTATTTCTTGTAGAGAAACTCCGTTAGGCGTATATATAATTTCATGAGGCTCAAACCCTGCTAATAAACCAAGTTTAACCTCTTGAATAGAAACCGTATCTAAACCACTGTTAAGCTTATTAAAAACCTTTAAAATATTAATGTTTGATAATGCTTTAACAGCGTAATTAATTTTTACATTTTTAACTTTAGAAAAAGCAGATGTTATTTTTTTATACTGAGATATAATTTTTTCAGTGTCGTAAACATACAAAGGTGATTGATATTTGTCAGCTAGCTTTAAAAGGTCTTGTCTATTCATTTACTTTAATATTTACAGGCAAAAGTATAGAGGTGAATGATTACAAAAAATAAAATGAAAGAAATTCACAAATTTGTGTTTTTTTGTGAAATTAGGGGTTTTACGTCTAGGCAAAAGGGTATTTTCCTATAATATAATCTTTTAAAAAGAATCATATTTGCCATGAAATAAAATTAAGGGGATTTATTTCAAACAGAATGATATTTTTTAAGGGGTAAAAATATCATAAAAAAACTCTAGCGAAAGCTAGAGTTTTTGATTTTATAAAAGATAGTATAAGATTACTTAAATTTTACCGCAACTTTTTGTGCAATTCCAACAATTACTTCACTAGCTTTTACTATACTTTCAGCAGGAACATATTCATAACGTCCATGGAAGTTATGTCCGCCAGCAAAAATGTTAGGACATGGTAACCCTTTATATGATAATTGAGAACCATCAGTACCACCACGAATAGGCTTAATTAATGGAGTAATTCTCATATCTTTCATCACCTCTTCAGCAATATCAACAATGTGCATTACAGGAGTAACTTTTTCTTTCATGTTAAAATATTGATCTTTAATTTCAACAGAAACTAATTTTTGTCCACGCTTAGCGTTTAAAACTTCAGCCAAATCAAGCATTGCTTTTTTACGGTTGTTGAATTGATCCATATCATGATCTCTAATAATATAGCTCAATGTTGTTTGCTCAACTTTACCCTCCATATGATGTAAGTGGAAGAAACCTTCATAACCTGTTGTTTTTTCAGGAACTTCATCTTCAGGCAATGCATTGATAAACTCACTAGCAATAAGCATTGAGTTAATCATTTTACCTTTTGCATACCCAGGGTGTACAATTTTACCGTTAATAGTAACTGTAGCACCTGCAGCGTTAAAGTTTTCGTATTCTAACTCACCAATTTGACTTCCATCCATGGTGTAAGCCCACTCAGCTCCAAATTTCTCAACATCAAACATATGAGCACCTTTACCAACTTCTTCATCAGGAGTAAAGCAAATACGAATTTTACCATGTTTAATTTCTGGGTGTTGAATTAAGTATTCCATTGCAGAAACAATTTCAGTAACCCCAGCTTTATCATCAGCACCTAATAATGTAGTACCGTCAGTAGTAATAATAGTTTGACCTTTATATTGTAATAAATCTTCAAAATAATCAGGAGATAAAACGATATTCTCTTCTTTGTTTAATAAGATATCTTTTCCGTCGTAATTCTCATGAATTTGAGGTTTTACATTAGCTCCAGTAAAATCTGGACTTGTATCAATATGAGCAACAAACCCAATAGTAGGTACTTCATAATCTAAATTACTAGGTAAAGTTGCCATTAAATAACAATTCTCATCTAATTCAACATCTGCCATTCCTATTTCCTTTAGTTCTTTTTCAAGAACTTTAGCTAAATTCCATTGTTTTTCAGTACTAGGAAATGCTGGGTTATTAGGATCACTTTCAGTATCAATAGTTACATACTTTACAAATCGGTCGATTATATGTTGTTTGTTCATCGTAGTATTTTTAAAGCATCAAAAATAGCCATTTCAAATGTATTTTGTCAATTGAAATAGGATGAAATTTTTAAGAACTTTTCTTTTTAAAATAGGCAATCAATAAATCGACAACATAACTATATGATTGAATCCCTTTTGATTGATTATTAGCTTTGAGGTAAGAGTTGTATCCCTTCTTTAAATAAGGTTCAATAGGGTTTTTAAACTGTTTCCAATGTAAATAAGTAGCCTTGTAGTCTTTATAAACACCTTTGTTTACTGTCTTAGCAATTTCTTTACCTAATGCTTTATCTCTTTTGTAAACTTGACCAATACAATAGTTATAAGCCATACGGTATCCAGAGTACTTAAAATACAAGTCTTCATTAGCTATGGAGGCTAAAAAACTCACAAAATTGGCATCATTTTCAGCTGCCCAACCAATTTGATGCGCCATTTCATGACATGTAGTTGCTGGATAACCCGTTTTAGGAATCATATTATTTACTTGTGCTTCTCCTGTTATTGGATTTAAGTACCCTGATGTTCCATTGTATGATTGAAATAAACTAACTAATGAGCTTTTAATCGAGGAAGTTTGATAAGTAAGTTGGGGATATGTTTTCGAAAGTTCCTGAAACCCGTTAGGAGCTAACTTATAAATTTCTCTTTGAGAATATGGAACTATTACAGGGACTGAATCATTTTTTGTTATTTGTAAATGGACTTTGTTTAGCTCTGTTACAATCTGTTTAGTTGTTGAAATTAGTTCTTCAGTAGTGTAGGAGGATTGTTTTAGCTCAAGATTTTTAGCTAACGGCTCTCTAAAATAATTTAATCCCCAAAAAGCATAAAAACAAAAATAAATAATAGATAAAATTGCAATAAATTTTACTAACTTAGGAAGGAAGTTTTGAAACCTTTTTTTAATTAAAAAATAGATAGATTTTAATAAAAGATACAATAAAACAAAACCAATTATATCCCCAACAGAAAAAGGAATCCAACCTAGAATAATTCGAAAGAATTGTGAAATATACGGGTAAATTCCATTACTATAATAAAATTCAATCCATTGTGGTTTTTGGCTTATAAAAAGCACAAAAATTACTTGAATAGGCAGAAATAAAGCAACAAAAAAATATTTTTTTAGGTTATGCATGCCACCAAAAATAAGAAAGTTGTAACGTTATCAACAAGTTAATAACAGTTTATTTACAAAAAATGTGCATAAAGAAAATTGAATAATGTCTCTACTAATATCATCTTAAAAATTTACTTTTGCTATTATGGAAAGAACCCAATCTCTCAAAGGAACAAAAATAGATAAAGCTAGAATTATAAGCTTAGAAAAAGGAAAGTTACCACCGCAGGCTTTAGAGTTAGAAGAGGCTGTTTTGGGGGCTATGATGATTGATAAAAAAGGGATTGATGAAGTAATTGATATTTTACATCCTGATGCTTTTTATGATAAAAGGCACCAAGAAATTTATGCCGCTATTTACGAGCTTTTCCAAAACTCAGAGCCAATTGATTTACTTTCTGTATCAAATCAATTAAAGAAAAATGGAAAGTTAGATTTAGCAGGGGGAGACTTTTACTTAATTGGGTTAACTCAAAAAGTAGCCTCATCTGCACATATTGAATTTCACTCTAGAATTATTCTAGAAAAATTCATTCAACGTAAACTAATTACCATTTCTTCTGAAATTATAGAAAATGCGTACGATGAAACTGTTGATGTTTTTGATTTGCTAGATGATGCTGAAGGAAAATTATTTGAAGTAACACAAGGAAACCTTAAAAAGGGAGCGGAAAGAGCTGACTCTTTAGTTCAGCAATCGATTAATAAGATTCAAGAAATTTCAACCAAAGAAGGAATGAGTGGTTTGGCTACAGGATTTACCAAACTAGATGCATTAACCTCGGGTTGGCAACCTACCGATTTAATCATTATTGCAGCACGTCCTGGTATGGGTAAAACGGCTTTCGTAATATCGATGGCGAAAAATATGGCAATCGATTTCGGACATCCAGTAGCATTATTCTCGCTGGAGATGTCCTCGGTACAGTTAATTACTCGTATGATTTCTTCAGAAACAGGGTTGACTTCTGAAAAATTACGTAAAGGAAACTTAGAACCTCATGAATGGGAGCAATTGAATGTAAAAGTAAAAAAGCTTTCAGATGCCCCTATTTTTATTGATGATACACCTGCATTATCCATTTTTGATTTACGTGCAAAAGCACGTCGTTTAGTATCACAACACGGAGTTAAAATCTTAATTATTGATTACTTACAGTTAATGACAGCAGGTGGAGCAGGAGGTAACCGTGAACAAGAAATTTCGACGATTTCGCGTAACTTAAAAGCACTAGGTAAAGAATTGAATGTACCTGTAATTGCACTTTCTCAGTTATCGCGTGCGGTTGAAACGCGTGGAGGAAGTAAACGTCCGTTACTATCCGATCTTCGTGAATCTGGAGCGATTGAGCAGGATGCCGATATTGTATCATTTATTTATCGTCCTGAATATTATGGTATGACAGAATGGGATGACGACGATCATTCGCCATGTGAAGGACAAGGAGAGTTTATTGTAGCAAAACACCGTAATGGTGGATTAGATAATATTCGCTTGAAGTTTACAGGACACTTAGCAAAATTCTCAGATTTAGAAGAAGGGTTTAGTAGTGAATTCCAATCGAGTATGAATTCAGGATTTAACGATGAAGTAGCATCAAGTAATTTTGCTTCACCAGAAGATGCTTTTGGACCGAGTGATGATGATGTTCCGTTTTAATCTTTAAATAAAACTTAAAATATTATAGAATACACAATTGCTAAAAAGTAATTGTGTATTTTAGTTTTTGATATGAAACAATTTCTCTACATACTAACATTTTTCCTTTTTTCAAACTCACTATGGGCATCCTTTATTTATGTACCTATGAGTAACGAAAATCAAAAGAATCATTTAAAAGCATATGGTATTGTGTATTATGCTTTGCAAAATGGTTTGAAAGCTAAATGGTTATTAAATTATGATGGAGGTGCTTTTTTAATTGAAAATAATGAAGCGGTAGAAAAAGAATGTAAAATACGAGGTGTTTCCTATCAAATAATTTCAGATGCTAAATCAGCATTAATCTTAGAAGAAATTTCTTCGCCTTCTAAAAATCAAGAAGCAGTTACGTTAGAAAAAGCACCTAAAATAGCAGTATATTCTCCAAAAGATAAAATGCCTTGGGATGATGCAGTAACCATGGTACTGACATATGCTGAAATTCCGTTTGATGTAGTATATGATGAAGAAGTATTAAATGATAAACTATTGTTGTACGAATGGTTACACTTACACCATGAAGATTTTACAGGACAATATGGACGTTTTTATGGAGCTTTTAGAACAGCGCCTTGGTACATTCAACAAAAGAAAGATGCAGAAGCTTTAGCCAAGAAACTAGGATACAATAAAGTGTCAGAAGAAAAAGGAGCTGTAGCCAAGAAAATACGTGATTATGTAGTTGGTGGTGGATTTATGTTTGCGATGTGTTCTGCGACCGATAGTTTTGATATTGCGCTGGCTGCTGATGGCGTAGATATTTGTGAAGGAATGTTTGATGGAGATGCCTCAGAACCTAATTATCAATCAAAAATAAACTTTAATAAAACCTTTGCTTTTAAAGATTTTGAATTGATTCGTAACCCTACTACGTATGAGTTTTCTTCAATAGATATGACTCGTAAACGAAGAATAAGAAAAGAAGTAGATTACTTTGTTTTAAAAGAGTTTTCTGCAAAATGGGATCAAGTACCGACCATGTTAACCCAAAATCATACCATGTTAGTGAAAGGTTTTATGGGACAAACAACATCGTTTGATCCTAATACTATAAAATCTACAGTTATTGTTTTAGGAGGAAATAAAACCAATGGAGAAGGACGCTATATTCACGGAACTAAAGGAAAAGGAATGTTTACCTTTTACGGAGGCCACGATCCTGAAGATTATCAGCATAGAGTAGGAGATCCTAAAACAGAATTAGATTTACACCCAACCTCACCAGGATATCGTTTAATATTAAACAATGTATTATTTCCTGCCGCTAAAAAGAAAAAACAGAAAACATAACCGATATATGTAATCACTTGTTTTTTAGTGTGTTATGTTGTTTTTTTAGTTAAACCTTGTACCTATTTAATGCTACTTAATGTATTGATAAACAACGTTTAAGGTTTTTTTAAAGTGATTCGTTTGTTATTTATATAATTTAGTAAGAGTAAAATCAAAACTCGTTTTGTAATGTATTGAATGGTTTGTGATTAGCGCGCAACTTCATGTTTCATTCTTTAGTTTAATAGTTTGATCACCTGTTAAATAGTTTTGGTTTTTAGGCGTATACTGAAAAGCCTAAATAGAGTAGGTAAAAACTAAACTTAAAACTAAATTATCATGGCAACAAAACTTACAGAACCATCTAATGGTGTCGTAAAAGAACAAGTTGGAGCAAATATGGAAACTCCAACTAACGGAATGTATAATACCCTTTGTCAATCATTAAACTTAAGTGACAAAAGCTTTCAAATGATACAAGGTGTATTACCAGTTCAAAGTTCAGCGTCAGAACTATATAATTATTTTGATGGTGTTCCCCCAAAATCTGTAGGAGTATTGTATGAAGGTAACCCTTTAAATACTTTAAGCGGTAATTACGCTACAATGCTAAGTAAAACAGAAGATACAGGTACATTCTTGTATAAAATAGCAATGAGTAATTATACAAACTCTAACAATTGGATTGGAGGCAACATGGGAACTAACCCTATATACATTCCAGCCTTTGAAGAGTTAAAATTACAAGTTGAAAAAGGTTCTTCAGCAACAATTCATTTTGATTCTCAAACGTCTAATGATGATATTCAAAACTCATGGGCACAAAGCAACGGTTCTTCAGGAGTTGGTTTCTGGGGAAAGAAGTCTAATAGTGTTTCAAAGTCATTAAATGAAAAAGCTTCTGCAAGTAGAATTACTGTAGATATGGATTTTAATAAGTATGCTTTCCTAGCTGTTAGAGCAGGAGGATGGTTTTTCTCTGGTTATTTTACAGATATGTACCAAAATCCTGATCAATTTCAAAATCAAGATGATTGGAATAATTTATTTGGTCCATCTGGTTCTTTACAAAGAGTAACCAACCAAGCTTTACTTGTTTCTGGTTACACAATTACTGTAAAATCTTGGGCAACTTATAGTCAATCTGATTTTGAAGAAATTCAAAAAAGTACAGAGACCAATGTATGGCCATTCTATACATCAGGATCATCATCAAAAGCTACATCTAGCTATAAATTTAATGATGATAAAACGATTTCTGTAACAATTACATCTGCGCCAGGAGATTTACAAATTTTTGGTATGGGAGTAATTCCAACAGATAGAGCTGTAACAGGTGGTAGTACAAACCATGTTTTAAAAGCACCTTCAAGATTAATTTAATCTTATAGTTAAGAGAGCACATGATTTTCATGTGCTCTACTTAACCTTTTACATAAATTTATTATAATTAACTTAAAATAATGAATAATGAAGTCCCCCGAGAGTTTTAATTATTTAGTATTAAATGAACTGGCAGAGTTATTTAACGCACAATTAAGTAATTTTACATTCTATGCATTTTTACCAAATTTACCCACAAACGAAGCTGATTTTTCAGTTTTAATAGACACTATTCCAGTAGGAACAGAGTTTTTTGATAGCGCCCTTCCACTAAATTATTTTAGTAAGGTGTATGGGAGAATTTTAAATGCTCAAATAAACCAACCTTTAGCGATTCAAATAGGATTGAATGATTATAATAACGCAACAAACTGGATAGTCCCATATACAATACCAAAGTATACACCTAGTTTAAATACTTTTAAAGGAGCAATAGGAAACTCTTCACAGTCAAAAATTATTGTAAAATCAAACGAACAAGTTATACGCATTCCTGTTTACCCAGAATTTCCTGTTTTAGTTGTAAATACCTCGTTAGATAATTTTACCAATGAAGTGGCAAAATCAGTTGTAACTGTAACCATAGCTTTTAGTGAATCTACTACACAGAAAATTAACTTTGGAAATTGGTTTTCATCTGCTGCTTTTTTATACGCATATCAGACTCCAAGCAATTGGGATGACTCTGTAATATCTTGGGATGAAGTTTTTAACCCCAAAACAGGAATATTAAAAAACATTAACTCATATATATCTGCTGTTTCAGATATGACAATAAAAATTCATATTTCTGGAACATATACAGAAGAAACAGTAAGTTTACTAACATCTATTCCAGAACAAGTAATATTCCCTTTTTATCAGCAAATAAATGGAGCTATAACAGAGTACACTTTAGGAATTGACAAAAGCTTAACAATAACGTTAAAAGTTCCTAAAAATAACGAATACTATTTTTTTGGAGTTCAATATCAAAATGTAGAAGAATTGTTAACTTAATACTTAAAGATTAAGAAGGACTTATGGTCTTTTACCGTTACTAGAATCTAAAAGTATCAAAAAAACATGGTTTTCTTGTTTTTTGTAATTGTTAGTTTATCAAATAAATAAGTTTTTTAAATCACGTAAATAAAGAGTTCAATAACGATTCATTTAGAACGGGAAAATTAAACGAAAAAGAAAACTTAATTTAGATGAACCCTTTTTCTTTTTACTTAAATAAAAAAGTAATTGCTCATTTTTACATAATCAATTACATTTGTGGGTATAAAACAAAACAATAATGCCAACAACACAACAATTACAAGATTTTACACAACAAGTTCGTAGAGATATTGTACGAATGGTACATGCTGTAAATTCAGGTCATCCAGGAGGTTCTTTAGGGTGTGCTGAATTTTTAACCTGTTTGTATCAGGAAATTATGGATTATTCTACCGATTTTTCTATGGACGGTAAAAATGAAGATTTATTTTTCTTGTCAAACGGACATATTTCACCAGTATATTACAGTGTACTAGCTCACAGCGGTTTTTTCCCTGTAGCTGAGTTGGCAACCTTTAGAAAGTTAGACTCTCGTTTGCAAGGTCACCCAACTACGCACGAAAATTTACCAGGTATTCGTATTGCTTCAGGTTCTTTAGGACAAGGTATGAGTGTTGCTATTGGTACTGCTGAAGCAAAAAAGTTAAACGGAGATGATAAAATTGTATATTCATTACATGGTGATGGAGAGTTACAAGAAGGTCAGATTTGGGAAGCAGCTATGTATGCTTCTGCTAAAAAGGTTGATAACTTAATTTCTACCGTAGATGTAAATGAAAAGCAAATTGATGGATCTACTGATGAAGTTTTAGCCATGGGAAGCTTAAAAGCTAAATTTGAAGCTTTTGGTTGGGATGTTGTAGAAATTGCAGAAGGAAATAATGTAGAAGCTATTTTAGCAGGAATGGCAGAAGCAAAATCTAGAACAGGAAAAGGTAAACCAGTTTGTGTATTATTACGTACTGAAATGGGGAATGGAGTTGATTTTATGATGCATACCCATGCGTGGCATGGTAAAGCACCTAATGATGAACAGTTAGAGGTTGCTTTAGCTCAAAACCCAGAAACTTTAGGAGATTACTAAAATAAAGAGTAATTAAATATTTTAAGCGCCATTACAACTTTGTAATGGCGTTTTTATTTTATGAAAAACTTTACAAAAAGAAGTAAGTAAAACCGTAAATTTACGTCTGTAATCATATAAAATAACCAAATAGATACAGATGAAAATAGGAATTGTATGTTATCCTACCTTTGGAGGAAGTGGAGTAGTAGCAACCGAATTAGGAATGGCATTAGCAGATAAGGGGCACGAGGTACATTTTATAACGTACAATCAGCCTGTTCGATTAGATTTCTTTTCTCATCGTTTGCATTTCCACGAAGTTGTTTTAGAAGAGTACCCTTTATTTCAATATCAACCTTATGAATTAGCTTTATCAAGTAAAATGGTGGAAGTAGTTCAAAAATATGAACTTGAAGTGTTACACGTACATTATGCTATTCCGCATGCCTATGCTGCTTACATGGCAAAAAAAATGCTTGAAGATAAAGGAATTGACATAAAAGTAGTAACAACATTGCATGGTACAGATATTACTTTGGTAGGAAGCCATCCAACCTACAAAACCGCAGTAGAATTTAGTATAAATAAATCAGATGAAGTTACCGCAGTGTCTAAAAGTTTAAAGGAAGATACTCTTAGGTTATTTAATATTGATAAAGATATTAAAGTGGTGTACAATTTTATTGATGGAGAAAAATATGATAGAGCTCATGAGGGAGAGTGTAAAAGAGAAGCGCTAGCTAAACCGGAGGAAAAAATCTTAACACATATAAGTAACTTTAGGCCTGTAAAGCGTACTGATGATGTAATTCGAATTTTTAATAGGGTTCAAGAAGAAGTTCCATCAAAATTATTAATGGTTGGTGATGGCCCTGAGCGTTTAAAAGCTGAGAACTTAGCTAAAGAGTTAGAAATCGAAGACAAAGTGCTTTTTATGGGGAATAGTACAGAAGTGGCAAAAATATTATGTTATACCGATGTGTTTTTATTACCATCTGAAACAGAAAGCTTCGGGTTAGCAGCTTTAGAAGCCATGGCTGCAAGCACAGTAGTTATATCCACAAATACAGGAGGTTTGCCAGAAGTTAATATTCATGGTGTAACAGGCTTTTTAAGTAAATTAGGTGATATTGAAGGTATGGCTAATAATGCTATTAATATTTTAAAAGATGATAAAGTTTTGAATGAGTTTAAAGAAAATGCAAAAGAACATATTAAGCTATTTTCACTAAATAATATTCTCCCAGCTTATGAGAGACTTTATAAAAAATGTTCAGTAGAAGCATAAAAAAAGGAGAGTTATCAACTCTCCTTTTTTTAATTAAAAACTATCACTATTTAATTTTTTCTAGTTCTTTTACTAATATAGCATCATTTAATATAATGTCTCTTTGAGATTTTAATAAATTAGTTGTAGAGTTTGGTAAATGTTCTTCAGAGTTAATTACTTCATTATATTCTTCAAGTGAAGCTTTTTCACCTCTTAAAGCCTCTTCTAATATAGCTTCTTCACTTTCATTTGAGAAAAAAGCTTTGGTATTCATCCAAGCCCTGTGTGCTGTTCCCGTTAAACTACCTCCTTTTTCAGGAGATTGACCAAAAGATTTTATTTCTGATTTTAACTGTTTACCAAACATTTCACGTTCATTGGCTTTACGAACAAAAAGATTTGTTAATGTTTCACTATTTACATTTTCTGCAGCTGTTTTATACCCTTTTGCAGCATCATAATTTTTTTCTAATAATCCGTTTAACTTATTTGATACTTCTTCTGTGTAACTATACATATATTTTAAGTTTTTTAAATTAATGAGTAATTTTTTATTGATGTTTACCCAAATACCATCAAGTTAGAACACCGCCCTCTTTTTTGAGAAAAAGAACCAATTAAAATAATGGTACTAATTCCTAAGCTTACATAAGTATTGTTATTATTTTGAGAGTTAAACTCAAAAATGTTAAATAATATGTAATCTAAAGTGTTAAGATTTTTTATAAAAATCCTAGCTTATTAATATGATATCAGTAAGAATAAACAGTGTTTATCATTATTCTATTCATAATATTTTAAGTCATAAATGTGTAAATAAAAACGCTTAATATTTTTATGACTAATTAATTACATTACAAAATTAATATTTACTTGAAATGCTGTTTAGCTCATATCTTTTCTTTTTTTGCTCATATACAAAACTCTTGTTAAAATCAAATGTTTGTAGAAAAGATAGAATACATTAAGCAAAAAAATGTAATTTTATATCATTAAAAGAATGTGTTATTGGTATAGCGTCTTAAACATATTAGAAATAGTTTAGCAAGAACAAAAAGATTATAGATATTATGATTAACTCGATGAAAAGAAGTAAAAAATAAGTTTTAAGTATTGATAGCAGTTTTGTAGAAAAAATTAAAATTATCCAAAATAAAATTTTAAAAAAATAGATAAGTAAAACTAAAAAAGAGCTAAAAAAATGATTAAAGAAAAATATAAATGTTCTTTTGAAAAAATAAAAAACCTGGACACAAAAGTGCCTATAAATTTAGTATTAAGTGGAGGAGCCGAAAAAGGTGTAGCTCATATTGCTTTATTAGAAAAGTTAGAAGAGTTAAATATTAAAATTAATTCAATTTCAGCTTGTAGCGCTGGTTCATTGGTAGGAGTAATGTATGCTTCTGGAATGAAACCAAAAGAAATATTAAACTTTTTTAAAAATACTGAAATATTTCAGTTTTCTTGGATAACAATTGCTAAACCAGGAATTTTTAATTCATCCAATTATGCAAGATTAATTGACGATAAAATAAAACCAACCTTTGAAGATCTAGAAATACCTTTAATAGTTTCTACAACTAATTTAAATAAAGGAACTACAGAGTACTTTAATGAAGGAAGTTTACTAAAACCTGTTTTAGCATCATGTGCATTACCAGGTTTATTCAATCCTGTAAAAATTGGAGATGCACTTTATTCTGATGGTGGAATTATAGATAACTTTCCTACAACTCCCTTTAAACAGTCAGAATATCCAATAGTGGGAAGTTATGTAGTATATCCTTCTGAAAAAACAAGTGAGGAACTAAATACCACTTTGAAAGTTTTAGCACATACATCTAAACTTTTAATGCTATCATCTGAAGAATATAAGTTTTTTGAAACTTATGCTACTATTTGTTTTCCTTTAGGTGAGTTTAGCGGTTTTAGCACTAAAGAAGTAGATTCAATATATGAAACAGCAAAAAAGTACATAGATAAAAAACTAGAAGAAAGAATAAATTAATTTCAAACATTTTCTTTTTTAGAAGCTATTCTCTGTACCTTTAAATTTGTAATGTAAGGTGTACTCATAAGGTAATTTATATCTATAATTTCTGATTTTTTATTTAACCACATATTTTTAAAAATTTCAGGAATTTGTATGGGCATTACCTGATAAAGATTATTAAAGTCATTAAGTTTTCCAATTAGTTTGGTGTTAATAACTGAACATGTATAAAAGCCATCGTTGGTAATGTTATATAAACCCGCTAAATAAAAGGGTTCTTGATTGTCTTTTTCTACTAAATAATTCTCTACAACTCCATTAATAACTTTATGAATATAAAAACCAGTTACGATAAATAAACACCTTCGTAAATAAAGAGCTTCTTTAAAAAGTATATTATTTTTAATATCTTCCTTATTTATATGTAGTGTTTGTTTTATATGTTGAAACTTATTCCAATTATCTCCATAATTTTGAGGAAGTAGCCCCCAAATGGCTTGCATAATTTGATTAGGATTTTCCATATTAATTATACAAACTGTTTGTTCTTTTAAACCATTAATTTTTCTTTTAGGTTTATGTAAATAAGGATACTTAAAAGGGAGTTTTGTAAAGGTTTCAATACGTTCTATACTTGCTATGTTTGATAGCTTATAAATCATAAAGCCTACTGTTGATTATTAAAAATAAAAATGAGAGTAATACCTATTAATAAACAAGAAAGTATAATATAAAAGGCTATTCTAGTTATTTTATTGTTTTGAAAAATATAATTTTTATGCTTAGAGTCAGGATTCTCTTTAATTATTTTAAAATCTTCATTACTTTTTTTCATACTTATTAATTATTTATATTTTGTTTGTTGCAAAACTATATTGTTAAAAGAGTTAATCTTTGTTCTTTAGAAATAGATATTGACTCATTTCATATTAAGTTAAGCGTAACAATTAACAAGAGATTATATTTTAGTTTGTTAACTAATAAAGTTAGTTTGAAGTCTGTTAAATTTAATGAGTATATTTTTTATATGAGTTAAGAACAAAACTAAATGAGTAAATGTAAAACAAGCTATCTAGTTAATTTTGTAACTGTACAAAAGATGTACTTTATAAACACTAATTTAAAATTTTAATAATATGTTACGTTGGACAGTCACTTTTATAATAATAGCAATCATAGCCGGTATTTTAGGATTTGGAGGAATAGCAGGAGCAGCTGCAGGGTTTGCTAAAATAGCATTCTTTATTTTTATAATTTTATTTATTATATCCTTATTTACAGGTAAAAGAAAAGTTTAAAAAAATAAAGAATAGAGTATTAAAAAGCGTGAGTTTTCACGCTTTTTTTTATTTATGAATAAGTTTTATTTATTAAGTGAGCAAAAAACAAAATTAAATGAGCAAAACACATAAATAAACCTGCGTTAATTTTGTAACAGACATTACAAATCGTTGTTTCATAGCGAAAATGTATAGGAATATATAAAATATATTTCAGGTGTTAAAAAGTACACATCTCAAATAAAGTTACTTGTAATTTTAAAATAGATTAAAATGAAAAAAATAATAATGGGATTATTACTTACAGGAAGTATTACCTCTTTAAACGCGCAAACGGAAGTAATAAAAACGACTGAAGTAAAAAAAGCAAAAAAGATTAATGAAAAAGGTTTAATTTATGATACAAAAGTAAAAGTAGTAACAAAAAAAGAAAAACAAACTAAGTTTAATCCCAATCAAAAGAATAAACTTAATCAAGATGTAGTAGAGTCTCCAATCACAGTAGATAAAACCATTATGGTAGATAATGATTCTGATATTTTTTATGACTCAAAAGCAAAAGTAAAATATTTTAAGTATAAAGGTAATAAGTATGACTTTTTAATTGATCAAAATAATTTACTAATCACATATAAGCTTAATAATGAAGATATAACATCAGCAAGAGCTATAAAATCTATTAATAATAACTTTTATGTAGTAGAAGGTAAGGATTTTAATGGCGTAGGTTATTTTAATAAATATGGTGATTTTATTATTGAATATAAAAATCAAGAATCTAATAACTTGGAACAAGCCATTTTTGAAACCTTTAAAATGTAATTTATAAAACTAATAAGTGATAATTTCATCCTTTTTTTATCACTAAAAGGTTAAAATGAAATGAGCAAAGATTCGTATTAAATAAGCAAACTTAAGCTTAAGTTCTTAAGTAGTTTTGTAACATAATTAATTATTAACAAAAAACACACACAGTAAAATGAATTATTTAAACATACAAACAGAAAAAGTATTACCAGTAGCAAAAGAATTAAACCAATTATTGGCTGAATATCACATATACTATCAAAAGTTAAGAAATTTTCATTGGAATATTGTGGGGAAAAACTTTTTTGAACTACATGAAAAATTTGAAGAAATGTATAGTGATGCTAGAGTTAAAATAGATGAGATCGCAGAACGTATTTTAACTTTACAGTATCATCCAATTAGTAGATATAGTAAGTATTTAAAAATAGCAAATATATCAGAAGAAAGTCCTTTTCAAACAGATAGTGATATGATTTATATTTTATTAGATGATCATAAAACATTATTAAAGCAAATGGCAAATGTGATAAAAAAAGCGGAAGAAGCAGAAGATGAGGGAACGATAGATTTAATGGGAGGATATATTGCTTCTTTAGAAAAAACAAGTTGGATGTTGAACGCTTGGAGCAAAAGTACCGTAGAGCAATTAAATGAGGATATTGTATTGTCATAAAATTATTGTTGAATTTATCTAATAACTAAAAACAAAAACTACTTTCTCCTACATGAATTTTAGCAGCACCATAGCCAAATTAAAAGAATCTGTTCAATTATACTGGAATGAGTTTATAAACCAAATTCCAAAAATAATTATAGCTATTCTTATAGTGGCTGTAGGTATTATTATTGCTAATCTTATATCAAATTTTTTTAGAAAAACAATTTCTAAGAAAACAAATGATCCTTTAATGACTAATTTTTTAGCCAAAACAATAAAAATTAGTTTTAGTATTTTGGTAATCATGCTTGCTTTAAAGATAGCAGGTTTAGGAGGCATTGCTGCTGGATTATTAACTGCAGCTGGAGCCTCAGCTATAATTTTTGGATTTGCTTTTAAAGATGTGGGAGAGAATTTTATCTCAGGAGTAATACTATCCTTTAATCGCCCTTTCGATGTTAATGATACAGTAATGATTGGAGATATTTTTGGTAAAGTAAAAATGATGGAATTTAGATTTACCAAATTAAAAACATTCGATGGAAGAGATGTATACATTCCCAATAGTGACATTGTAAAGAAAGCTGTATATAACTATACTGAAGATGGTTTTTACCGTTCAGACTTTGTGGTTGGGATTGATTATGATGATGACATAGATACAGCAAAAAAAGTAATCATAAATGCGGTAGTTAATACTTTAGGAGTTATTGATACAGATGAACATCAATGTTTTGTTACGGTAGACGGTTTAGGAGTAAGTACTGTAAACTTAAAAGTTATTTTTTGGACCAAAACTAAAGAATACAAACGAGGCGCACTCGAAGTTAAAAGCGATGTAATTAAAAACGTAAAAAACGTGATAATAAAAAACGGGCTAAACATGCCTGCAGATATTACAGAGATAAAACTATACGGTTCACAAGACAGTATTCCAATTACAGTAACAAAATAAAAAAACAACCCACGGGGTTGCTTTTTTTTATGAATTATAATAACTAAGACTCTCCCTAATTAAATCATCAGAAGCTTTACTGTTTATTTTAAAATCTTCATAATCGTTAAGAAGCACAAAGTTAATTTCTCCTCCTATATTCTTTTTATCATGTTTCATCAATTCAAGAATAGGCTGAAAGTCTTCTTCTACCAATGCTACTTTACCATAAATTTTAATAATAGCATCTTTTATTTCAGAGACTTTATCTTCAGGAAAATCTAATACTTTTGATGATAAGTAAGCTTCACAAACCATTCCAATGGCAATAGCTTCACCATGTGTTAGAGCTTCCTTTTTCGGGTTCTCTAAAAAATAAGACTCTACACCATGCCCAATAGTATGTCCCCAGTTTAAAACCTTACGAACACCTTGTTCTTTAGGGTCTTCTAAAACAACTTCATTCTTAATTTCTATAGAACGATGAATCAAATCAACAATATTAAGTTTATCGTTATCTTTAATTTCATTAAATAACTTGATGTCGTGGGTCATTCCATACTTAATAATTTCCGCAGTACCAGAACGAATTTCTCTGGGAGTTACGGTGTGTAAGTATTCAGGATCAATAATAATTAACTCTGGATTAGCAAATACACCAATCTGGTTTTTTAATACACCTAAATCAACACCTGTTTTTCCGCCAACAGAAGCATCTACCATGCTTAATAAGGTTGTAGGAATATTCACAAAATCAATTCCACGTTTAAATGTAGATGCAACAAAACCACCTAAATCAGTAATCACACCACCACCTAAGGTAATTAATAAGCTTTTTCTATCAGCTCCTAATTCAGTCATTACATTCCAAACTCCCATACAAGTTTCTATGTTTTTATGAACTTCACCAGCATCAATTTGAATGACTTCAATAGGTTTATCTGTAGCAAATAACTGAATAAATCGAGGATAGCAACAATCTAAAGTGTTGTCATCCACTAAAATAAAAACTGAAGAATAGTTTCTTTCAGAAACTAAATAGGTTAATTCATTATAGCCTTTTTCTTCAAAATGAATAGGGTATGTTGCTGCATTAATTGTGGTCATAATAACAAAAAAATATAAGGCGAAATTAAATAGAAAAAATTAAAATATATCAGTCTACTCAATTATATTTGTCTCAATAAATAAAGAAATAATATTACCTCGATAATGAGACTTTTTGATAATACAGAAACTGCTTTTAAATTAAAATCTGACTCAGAGTTAGAACGTGCATATTTTTTGTTTAAAATGATTCAGAGCCAACCGATGGTTCGAATAGGTACAGCGGTAACAAACTTTGCTTTAAAAGCACACTTACCAGTTGAAGGATTAATCCGTTCAACAGTTTTTGATCATTTTTGTGGAGGAGTAAGTGAAGATGATTGCTTACCTAATATCGAAAAAATGTACGAACAAGGTAATGTACACAGTGTTTTAGATTATTCAGTAGAAGGGAAGGAAGATGAAGCCCAGTTTGATGATGCTTTAAAAATGACGTTGAAAACAATCAATTTTGCTGAAGAAAAGCAATCTATTCCTTATGCAGTTTTTAAACCTACAGGTTTCGGACGTTTCGCTTTATATCAAAAATTAACTGAAGGAAAAGAGTTTACTTCAGAAGAAAAAGTAGAGTGGGATAGAGTTGTAGAGCGTTTTCATACCGTGTGTAAGGCTGCAAAAGAAAAAGATGTTCCATTACTAATTGATGCAGAAGAAAGCTGGATGCAAGATGCTGCAGATGATTTAATTGAGGAGTTAATGGAAATTTACAATAAAGAAAAAGCCATTGTTTTTAATACGCTTCAAATGTATCGTCATGATCGTATGGAATATCTACGAAAGCTACACCAAAGAGCTCACCAAAAGGGATATCATATTGGAATGAAAGTTGTTCGTGGAGCTTATATGGAAAAAGAGCGTGAAAGAGCTAAAGAAAATGGTTACGAGTCTCCTATCTGTGTTGACAAACAAGCAACGGATGACAATTATAATGAAGCAGTTCGGTATATGATGGACCATAAAAATATGGCAATTTTTGCAGGAACTCACAATGAAGAAAGTTCATATTTATTAATGGATTTAGCTAAAGAACATAATATTGCTAAAGATGATAAACGCATGTGGTTTGGTCAATTATATGGTATGAGTGATCATATTAGTTTCAATTTAGCCAAAGAAGGATATAATGTAGCGAAGTATGTTCCATTCGGACCTGTTCGTGATGTGATGCCATACCTAATTCGAAGAGCAGAAGAAAACACTTCAGTAGCAGGGCAAACTTCAAGAGAATTGAATTTACTTAAAACTGAAAAAGCACGTAGAAAGCTTTAATGAATACAGTTGATGAAATAAAAGAAGCTATCTATAAAAATAAAAAAAGATTAGCAAAAGAGCTTCAAGAAAGCAGAGAGCTTATATTTCTTGTTAGAAAATCACTAACAACTTCATTAACAGACGAAGAAAAGGCAAAAGTAAAAGAACAAACACTTGATATTTGTAAAGCAATTCCTGCCTTTACAGTGTTTATGCTACCAGGAGGAGCATTACTTTTGCCTTTACTTATAAAATTAATTCCTGATATTTTACCTAGTGCTTTTAGAGAAGATGATGAAGAGCTAGAAAATAGAAAGTTAAAATAGCACAAAAATTATCTATTACTCCCTTTTTAGGCATTAATTAAAGCTACAAAATTCCTTTAAATGAAAGTAGAAATAGTAGTATATTGTTATAAAAAAGTACTTTTTGTAAAGCTTTAAATAAAATATTACGAATTCATAAATAAAATTTCGTTAATCGTAAACAATAAAACACTACTTTTGCAGCTTCAAAATAAGCACGAATGCAATCAATAAGAAACATTGCTATTATAGCACACGTTGACCACGGTAAGACAACCTTGGTAGACAAAATTATAGATCAAGCCAAAATTTTAGATGAACGTAAAGAGCGTACTGATTTATTATTAGATAATAACGACTTAGAACGTGAACGTGGTATTACCATTTTATCTAAAAATGTATCCGTAAACTACAAAGGGGTGAAGATTAATGTAATTGATACTCCTGGTCACGCCGATTTTGGTGGAGAAGTAGAACGTGTACTAAAAATGGCAGATGGAGTTTTATTATTGGTTGATGCTTTTGAAGGACCAATGCCTCAAACACGTTTCGTATTAGGAAAAGCTATTGAATTAGGGTTAACTCCTATTGTAGTAGTAAACAAAGTAGATAAAGAAAACTGTACACCAGACTTAGTACACGAAAAAGTATTTGATTTAATGTTTGCTTTAGAAGCAAATGAAGATCAATTAGATTTTACAACTATTTACGGTTCAGCTAAAAATGGTTGGATGAGTACAGATTGGCAAAAACCAACTGAAGATATCGTTCCTTTGTTAGATGCTGTTTTAGAAACAATTCCAGAAGCACCATATCGTGAAGGATCTCCTCAAATGCAAATTACATCGTTAGATTATTCTTCATTTAAAGGAAGAATAGCTATTGGACGTGTTTACCGTGGAGATTTAGAAAAGAACAAAGACTACATACTTTGTAAAGCAGATGGAAGTACGAAAAAAGTCCGTATTAAAGAATTACACGTTTTTGAAGGAATGGGTAAGGCTGAAGCAGAAAAAGTTCGTAGTGGAGATATTTGTGCAGTAACAGGTTTAGATGATTTTGAAATTGGAGATACTATTGCTGATGTAGATAATCCAGAAGCTTTACCAAGAATTGAAGTAGATCAACCTACTATGAGTATGTTATTTACTATTAATAACTCTCCATTCTTTGGTAAAGAAGGTAAGTTTGTAACGTCTCGTCACTTACGTGATCGCTTATTTAAAGAGATGGAGAAAAACTTAGCGTTACGTGTTGATGAAACAGATACAGAGGATAAGTTTAACGTTTTCGGACGTGGAGTATTACACTTATCAGTATTAATTGAAACGATGCGTCGTGAAGGATACGAATTACAAGTAGGTCGTCCTCAAGTAATTTTAAAAGAGATTGACGGAGTTAAGTGTGAACCATACGAAACATTATCAATTGATGTTCCTGAAGATGTAGCTTCTAAAGCAATTAACTTAGTTTCTTTACGTAAAGGAGACTTATTAGTAATGGAGCCAAAAGGAGATTTACAACATTTAGAATTTACCATTCCATCAAGAGGATTAATTGGTTTACGTAATAAAATATTAACAGCAACAGCTGGTCAAGCAATTATAAACCACCGATTCAGCGAATATGGACCTTATAAAGGAGAGTTTGCAGAAGAGTTAAAAGGTGCTATTGTTTCTTCTGAAACAGGAAAAGCAACTGCTTATGCAATTGACCGTTTACAAGATAGAGGACGTTTCTTTATTGATCCAAACCAAGAGATTTACAAAGGTCAGGTGGTAGGTGAAAATGCCAAGGCAGATGATATGGCAGTTAACTTAATTAAAGGAAAGAAGTTAACTAACGTACGTGCTTCAGGTTCAGATGACGGCGTGAAAATTGCTCCAAAAATTGATTTCTCATTAGAAGAATGTATGGAGTATATTAGACCAGATGAGTATTTAGAAGTTACCCCAGAAAGTTTACGTATGCGTAAAATTAACTTTGTAAAGTAATATTACACGCTTAGATAAAACCAAAAACCACCTGAATTACAGGTGGTTTTTGATTATATGAAATACCGATTAATTGGTTATAAACTTTAAGATAGTTATTTATATAAAAAAAATGCACCTTAATGATAATTATGATAAGGGGTTTGTTAAGGATGGAGTTTCAAGGTGTTTTGAGGATATAGGAAAAATACATAAACGCTATAAAAGAAGTAGCATAATCTCTTTTAATTAAAGGTTTTAAACATTGTATTTATATATTGTTTAAAATTAAAAAATTGGGGAAGTAGCGCGGCGTATAAATTTATCTACAAAAAGGTATAGAGTAAAGAAAAAATAGAATTAAAAGGGGAAGAAAACTTGTGTGATTCATAACAAGTTAATTGATGTGAGATATTTAAAGACTATGCCTTGTTTACCCTAAGTACGTAAAGAGAATAGAAGAAAAAAGAGAACTTAAATTTTTTACGAATAATTTAAAATACACTAATTATTCCACCAAACTATAAAAAACTTAAAAAGTTCGCCGTTTGGTTTCTTTAGCCAACAAAGAGGAGCATTTTCTTCATTTAAAAATTGTTGAAGTTTATCTTGAAAGGTTTCAAAAGTTAACCAGTCAATATTTGAATGTGGATTTACTAACCAGTTATGTTTATTAGGAATATAGAATTTACAATCTGAGAATTGTGGTAATTCTTTCGGGTAAATATAAAAACCATAGATACACTCATTATTTAGCTGTTTGATTTTTTTTCCGAAATCCTTTAGAGGAACAAACAATTGTGCTTTAAAATATACTTGTTGTATTATTTCATCTATAACCAACTTTAATTTATCTAAATAAGTTTTAGTATGATTAGAATAGAGTAGTGGTAATTGTTTTTCTTGAAGTTTTGTTAGCTTTTGAATAAGAGAATCGCGTCGATTTGGGCCAATCCAATGTTCAATTTCAGAGTTTCCAACAGAAACATCATATAAGTAGAACTTATATATAATTTCTAAATGAATTGATTCTTTATCCTTTAACAATAAACAATCTAACTCTCCTACAGTAATTTTTTTATTTTGAATTTGAATGTTCTCAGCAAGGATTGATACAGAACTATTTTGATTTAATTCAAATGAAACAAAACGTTCAACCAATTTACCCAAACGTAGTTTTTGTTTGATTTCTTCATTAAACGAGATTGTTTTAATTTTTAATATGGAAAATTGTTCTAAATTAAAAACACCTTTTCCATGCCATAGAAAAGGTGTTTTTAAAAATCCTTCGTATTGTAATTGTAAGTCTTTTTGTTTTAGGGACATAAAAGATTTACTCTTTAATTCCTAGTTTATCTAATACCAATTTAGTGATATCAAAACGTTCATCGATATAACCAAATTCGTTTCCAGTAGTAGTTAAAATTTGTGTATAACCATTAGCTTTTGCTACTTCAGCTATTACTTCGCTTAGTTTTTTATATAGTGGTCTTAAACTTTGCTCTCTTTGCACTTGCATCATAGCTGATCCATTCTGACGAAATTTACCCATTTCTTGTTCAAGAGTTCTTAATTCTTGAATTCTAGTTTTCTTATCATCATCGGTCATTAGTTTTTCTTCTGCTTTAAAAGAATCAACTTTTGTCTTATATTCTGTAGCTTTTATTTGAAAACTAGAATCTAGTTTTTTACCATAATTTTCTACTCGTTGTAAGACCCCTTTCATTTGAGGCATTTTACTAATGACTAATTCGCTATCTACCGTTCCTACTTTGGTTTGCGCATTTGAAAATCCTATAAAAAATAAAGTTAGTATAAAAGTGATTTTTAGTTTCATGTATTTCTGTTTTTTGACAAATATAAAAAAGTGATTTTTTTAGTGCTCTTAAAAAGCGTTAAAGTTTATTTTCAATAGTTTTTATGATATTTTGAAGATCTTCTTGGAAATCAAACCATAAAATGTTTGAATCTTTACGAAACCATGTTCCTTGTCGTTTGGCAAACCTTCTTGAGTTCTTCTTAATTTCCTCAATAGCAAATTCTTTAGTAAAGTTACCTTCAAAATATTCGAATAACTCTCTGTACCCTACTGTTTGCAATGCGTTTAGGTTTTTATAAGGATGTAGTTTTTTAGCTTCTTCTATCAAACCTTTTTCAATCATAATAGCTACACGACGATTAATACGATCATACATAATTTCTCTATCGGCTGTCAATCCAATTTTTATAGATTGAAAATTACGAGGTGCTTTAGGTTTATTTTTAAAAGAACTGTATGTTTCTCCAGTTCCTATACAAATCTCTAAAGAACGGATTAATCGATGTGGATTGTCAATAGCAATCGTATTGTAAGCTTCAATATCAAGTTTTTTTAATCTTTTTTGAAGATGTTCTATACCTTTGTTTTCTAACTCAGTAGTTAAATCTATTCTTATTTGTGAGTCTACATCAGGAAAATAATCTAATCCTTTTAAAACAGCATCTACATACAAACCACTTCCGCCTACCATTATTTGAATAGGGTTTTTAGTAAATAGTTCGTTTAGAGTTTTTAATGCATCTTTTTCAAACTGTCCTACTGAATAATTTTCAAAAACACTTCTGTTTTGAATAAAATGATGTGAAGCAGCATCCAGTTCTTCGGGGTCAGGAACCGCTGTTCCTATAGTCATTTCCTTATAAAACTGACGAGAGTCACACGAAATAATTTCACAATTAAAGTGCTGAGCTAGTTTAATGCTTAGTGCTGTTTTACCAATAGCAGTTGCACCAACAATCGTAATTAATGTGTTTTTTTGAGACATTTAGTTCAGTTTTGTTCCGCAATGATAACAAAATTCTGCATCATCTTTATGTCCTTCATAGGAGCAATTTGGGCAAGATTGAGTGTTTAGGTGTACCTTTTTTTTAGTCATTTCGGAACTTACAATTCCTGTAGGTATCGCAATAATAGCATAACCAATAATTACTGTAATACTTGCAATAAATTGTCCTAAAGCGGTTTGCGGAGCAATATCTCCATAACCAACGGTTGTAAGTGTTACTATTGACCAATAAATGCTTCTAGGAATACTTGTAAAGCCGTTTTCAGCCCCTTCAATAAAATACATTACGGAACCTAAAATGATACAGATAATCAACACAAAATAAAGAAAGACTCCAATTTTAGCTTTACTAGCATTTAAAGCTTTTATTAATTGATTTGACTCTCCAATATACCTAGAGACTTTTAAAATCCTAAAAACTCTTAATAGGCGTAATGCTCTCAAAGCTATTAAACTACTATGTGTACCTACAAAAAAGAACGTTAGGTACATAGGAATAGTAGAAAGTAAATCTATAATACCATAAAAGCTAAAAATGTATTTTGTTGGCTTGTTTATTGAAATAATTCTTAGGATATACTCAATGGAAAAAAAAATAGTAATAATCCATTCTGAAATATATAGGAAATTATGATGTTTGTTATCAAAACTTTCAATACTTTCAAGCATAACCAGTACAATACTTGCTAAGATTGCAAATAACAAGATGATGTCAAATAATCGTCCTGCAGGAGTATCTGCTTCGTAGATTACTTCATGTAATTTTTCTCTCCAATTAAGTTTTTTACTATCCAAAAGATTAGGTTTTTGAATGCTTTATAGCATATTATAAATTATTTTCAACTTGTAATCGTACTATTTTAGAGACTTTATTTTTTAGTAAGTAGTTTTTAATGATGGTTTTTGCTAACTCTTTGTATTCAATAGGAGTAAGCATTGATTTTAGAATAGATAACTGGTTTTCCTGAAAAGCAAGATTGGTATATGTATATCCTATAACTTCGTTTTTTTCGATTAAAATTACGGCGTGTTCTTCAGGAATTCTGCCTTTATCAACAATAAGCATATTATCGTGATTAAAGTTTTTATCTGTAATTTTTCTTTTTCTAATGATATTGTACTTAGGTTTTAGCTTTTCAAGTTCTAAATGATATTTTAAACGGGTAAAAAGCATATTCCCAGTTTCTTCATAAGAAACTTTACTAACTCTTTTTATTACTTTTAATGCTTTTCTAGTTTCTTTTAAAAAGAGTTTATTAGTTTCTTGCTTTATATTTTTACCTCTCCCTACAAAAATGATTGTTCCTTCGTGGTTATGAACATAAAAAAGACCTTCTTTTTCAGGTAAACTATCTAATATTCTTTGAATACGAAACTTTTCATGTCTGTTGTCAAAATACTTTATAGATTGTTGAATAATACCTTTCTCAACATCTTTATCTATTAATAGTTTAAATAATTGTACCGTAGCTAATGCGTCACCTGTTGCTCTGTGACGATCAGACATAGGAATTCCTAAAAACTTACAGAGTTTTCCTAGACTATGAGATGGTGACTCTGGAATTAGTTTTTTGCTTAAACTAACTGTACATAGTGTATTTCGTTTGTATTTATAACCTAACCTGTCAAATTCGGTACGAAGAATACGATAATCAAAATTAGCATTATGAGCCACAATAAAACAATCTTGAGTTATTTCAATAATTCTTTTTGCTATTTCATAAAACTTGGGCGCATTTCGTAGCATTTTATTATTAATACCAGTAAGTTTTACAACAAATTCCTGAATTTCCCTTTCTGGATTAACTAAACTAATGAATTGATCTACAATTTGATGTCCATCATATTTATAGATGGCAATTTCTGTAATCCCTTCTTCGTTATATTTCCCTCCAGTAGTTTCAATGTCTAAAATAGCGTACAAATCTCTCCCTTTTTTAAGCTAGTTTATGTAAATCTAAGCAATATAATTTCTAACTCCAAAAATTGAGCTTCCTATTCGTACCATTGTACTACCATTTTTTATGGCTAATTCATAATCTCCACTCATTCCCATAGATAATGTTTGTAAATTAGGATAGTTTTCTTTATTTCCATTAAAGAAATTAGCTAATGAAGAAAATTCTTCTTGTAATTGTTTTTGGTTATCTGTAAACGTAGCCATTCCCATTAAACCAACAATTTTTATATTTTCAAGCTCTTTTAACTCATCTGACGCTAAAATAGCTTCAATATCTTCAAAAGGTAACCCAAATTTAGTATCTTCTTTAGCAATTCGTGCTTGTAACAAACAATTAATAACTCTATTATGTTTTTTAGCCTGTTTGTTTATTTCTTTCAGTGTTTTAAAACTATCTACACCATGAATTAAATCAACAAAATGAGCCATATACTTTACCTTATTACGTTGTAAATGACCAATCATATGCCATTTTATGTCCTTAGGCAATTCATCATACTTAGCTACCATTTCTTGTATTTTATTCTCACCAAATATTCGCTGACCAGCATCGTAAGCTTCTTGTAAATCTGCAATAGGTTTGGTTTTAGAAACAGCAACTAACGTTACATTTTCTGGTAGTGTTGATTTTATTTTTTGAAGATTTTCTTTAATTCCTGTAATCATAATAATTGTTTATCAGACTTTATACTAAAACTCGTAAATAGTTAAAGCACTTCTTAACTTAGGTTCTATGTAGGTTGTTTTCGGTGGCATCATTAAGCCAGCATCAACAATAGTTTTTAGTTCTTGAATATTGGTAGGTAGCATTCCAAAAGAAACTTTAAACTCACCACTGTCAACCTTTGTTTTTAATTCTAACCCGTCAGATTTGTCTTGAGAATATACAATTTTAGAAGCGTTTCTAATATCCTCAATTCCTAAAATAGGTTCTAATACGGTTGTATATAAAATATAAGCATCTAATTCACTTAAACAGTCAGTAAATTCATAAGCTGATTTACGTAAATACAAAGCATAAAATTCACCATTTAAATACATGCTAAAATGGTGTTTTTCTTTAGGTTTATATAATTCCTGTCCACGATTCTCAATTCTAAAATGAGTATCTAATTCTATTAAAAGCTCCTCTGGAGTTAACCCGTTTAAATCTCTTATAAATCTATTGAATTCATAAATTTTAACCTGGCTCTCAGGTAATAGGTAACTCATGAAAAAATTATAGTCTTCTTTACCCGTATGTTTTGGATTATTTTCTGCTAAATTTTGTGCCAATAAACATGAAGATGTTGAACGATGATGTCCATCAGCAATATATAGGGTGTTAACTTCTTTAAAAGCTTTGGCTATTTGCTCTACATCTTTCTCTTCGTTTATTACCCATAAAAAATGTAAATCCCTATCAGATGTAGAAAACTCGTATTCGGCTCTTTCTTCCTGATATTTTTTTATAATAACATTAATTACATCATTGTCAGGGTAGGTGAGTAGTACTGGTTCTGCATTAAAACCTGTATTTTTTAAGTAGTTTTCAAATAGTAACTCACGTTCTTTTAAAGTGTCTTCGTGCTTTTTTATTACTTCATTATGATAATCTTCTACAGAGGTTGCTGCGATTATTCCACAGAAATTATCATTTGGAGTTATTTTTTGATATATGTAATAAGCAGGAGTTTCATCTTGCTTAAAGACTTCATTTTCTTTGAATTCTAAGTAACGATTGTGTACCAATTTAAAGCGTTGTTCTCCAGTTACATCTTGTTTATGGTATTTATACCCAGGATTAATTACATGCAAAAAAGTGTATGGATTAAAATCGAGTTTAGCTCCAATTTCCGCAGGAGTATAAATTTCATACGATTTAGAAGATACTAAAGCAACTTTATCTCTGGTGGCTCTAACAGCTTTAAAAGGTTTTACAATTGCCATAGATTATTCGCTTAGTAATTCGATGATTTTATTTGCAAGTTCAATACCAGCTCTATCTTGTGCCTCAACTGTTGAAGCACCGATATGAGGGGTCATCGATATTTCAGGGTTCATTAATAGTTGAATTTCAGGTCTTGGTTGGCTTTCAAAAACGTCTAATCCTGCATATTTAACCTTTCCACTATCAATAGCATTAACTAAATCAACTTCATTTAGAATACCTCCATGAGAAGTGTTTATAATTCCTACACCATTTTTCATCTTGTCAAACAAAGATGTTTCTATAACATATCCCTCTTGAGCAGGAAGATGTAGTGTAATAAAGTCTGATTTTGATAATAGTTTATCTATACTTTCCGTTTCAATAAAGAAGTCTAATGATTGACCATCGAAAAAAGGAATTGTGATAGTTGCATTATCTATTTCTACATCAGTTGCTATCACTTCCATACCTAAAGCTAGTGCAGTTTTAGCCACTTCTTGTCCTACAGTATCAAACCCAATAATACCTAATGTTTTACCTCTTAACTCAGTTCCTTGCGAGTATTGCTTTTTTAAAGCATTAAAACGCATGTCTCCTTCTAAAGGCATTTCACGGTTCGACTGGTGTAAAAAACGAACCATTCCAAATAAATGCGCAAATACTAGTTCTGCAATTGAAGTGGCAGAAGCATCTTCGCTATTCACAATATGAACTCCATTATCAATAGCATAATCAACATCAATGTTGTCCATTTCGGTTCCTAAACAAGCAATAAGTTTAATGCTTGGGCAAGCATCAATTAACTCTTGTCGCACTTGTGTAGTATTACTTACTGTAATAGCATCAATAGCATGATCGTTTATGTAATTTTCTAATTGCTCTTGTGCAACTTTCGTATTTATAACTTCAAAGCCTTTGTCTTCTAAAGCTTGTATTCCGCTAGTGGAAATTCCATCGGTCACTAATATCTTCATCGTTCTTTATATTAAAATGTCATTGTAAAAAATGACGTTGTGTCTAACTTATTCTTTCTAATTCTTGCATTACATCTACTAAAGCCTGTACACTGTATAAAGGCAAAGCGTTGTACATACTTGCACGATAACCTCCAACACTTCTATGACCACTTAATCCATTGATGTTGGCTTCTTGCCACATTTTATCAAACTTAGCTTGTAAATTTTGATCAACTAGGTTAAAAGTTGCATTCATATGGCTACGATCTTCTATGGCAGCGACTCCTTTAAATAAAGGATTTCTATCTATTTCATTATATAGCAGTGTTGATTTTTTCTCATTCACTTTTTCAATGAATTCAATTCCTCCTAAATCTTTTAACCATTCCAAAGTTAACATGGAAGTATATACTGCAAATACAGGAGGTGTATTAAACATACTTTCTTTATCAATAATTATTTGATAATTTAACATTGAAGGAATTTGACGTTCTACTTTCCCTAAAATGTCTTCTTTTATTACAACAAGGGTAGTACCAGCTGGTCCCATATTTTTTTGAGCTCCTGCATAAATTAAATCAAACTTTGAAAAATCCATTTGACGAGAAAAAATATCAGAACTCATATCACATATCATTGGAACAGAAGTCTTAGGAAAACTCTTCATTTGTGTTCCATAAATGGTATTATTACTTGTGCAATGAAAATAGTCTACATCTGTAGGAATTTCATATGTTTTGGGAATATAACTGAAGTTCTTATCTTTTGAGGAAGCTACTTCTACTAATTCGCCAAATAATTTAGCTTCTTTAATTGCTTTATCACTCCAAGTCCCTGTATTTAGGTAAGCTGCTTTTTTATTTAGTAAGTTATATGCAACCATTAAAAACTGCATACTGGCTCCACCTTGTAAAAATAATGCTTTGTAGCCTTTATTTTCAAGACCTAATAATTCTAATGCTAAGCTTCTCGCTTTTTCAATTACATCTACAAAAGGTTGACTTCTGTGTGAAATTTCGATTAAAGAAAGATTATCACTATTAAATTCAATAACAGCTTCTGATGCTTTTTTTAGCACTTCTTCAGGTAAAATACAAGGCCCTGCACTAAAGTTATGTTTTTTCATTTGTGTTGTTGTGTTTTGCTACACAAAGGTGCAAATTTATATAGAGACTCTTTTAAATTTTAGCTAAAAATTCTAGTGTGTTTACACCGTCAGCATAGTCCCATAACTTTGGGTGTTGTGTCTGTCCGAATGCTATTTCATTTTCAATAAAATTATTAGCTACAACACATTGAATTTGCTCTCTGTCTTCCCACAGTTTAATCTTTAAATCATCAGTATTGTTATAATATTCATAAAAAACAGAAGCGATAGGTGAGGCGTAGCTTTCATCTTCTTTAATCATTAAAAAACCATTTTCTAAAATATCAAACTCACTCATTAAATACACTGCCTTATTGTAATCGTAATTATTAGCGTATTTAACATTGTTAATGATTTCATGTTGTTGATACATTCCATTGAAAAAAGCGTCGAAATTATAGTCTTTAGGAACAAATACTTTTGAAACAGAACGACAACCTAATCCGAAATAACGAAAAACATCTTCGCTTAAATTTTGCAGTTGTTCTTCCGATTCATTTCCTGTTAAAACCGCAACAGAGTTTCTGTTTTTTCTTATAATGCTAGGTTTATCTTTAAAGTAATATTCAAAATAACGTGCTGTATTATTACTACCAGTAGCTATTACCGCATCAAACCCTGTTAGTTTTTCTTCAGTAAACGTGATTTTTCTTTTTAATTCAGGATCAATATATTCTAAATATTTTGCTAAAAAAGGCAATAAATGTTTATCGTTAGAAGATTGTTTAACTAATACCGAGTGCCCAGAAATTAGAACTGATAAAAAGTCATGAAAGCCTACTAGCGGAATGTTTCCAGCCATGATAACAGCGACTAATTTAGGTTCGTTGTTACCTAAGTTTTCGTTAGCAATCCACTGAGTTAAGTTTTCAGAAGTGAGTGCTTTTGCCCAATTTTCTATAGAGAATAATATGTTTTCTCTGGTAAACCAGGTGTTATTTTCTCCTGCTATTTTTAATTGATGCTTAAATCCATCAAAAAACAATTCGTTATGTTCTATATGTTCTTTTTTCTCTATTTTTTCTTGAGAAAATTGACTTAAAAATTCTCCTAGTTTATGAAAAGCGTTAATTCTACTTTTTATACTATCCATTTATTTTGGTTCTAAATTAAATTGGAACTATTTTTGCAAATGCAAAGTTACAAAACTGAAAGAGATTAATTATGGCAATTATAATAACTGATGAATGTATAAACTGTGGGGCTTGCGAACCTGAATGTCCTAATACAGCAATTTACGAAGGTGCAGATGACTGGAAATATGCTGACGGTACTGATTTAACAGGAAATATTGTTTTACCAAACGGTAAATCTGCCAATGCGGATGAAGATCAAGAGCCAATTTCGGATGAAATTTATTACATCGTTGTAGATAAATGTACAGAATGTAAAGGTTTTCATGAGGAGCCACAATGTGCTGCTGTTTGTCCTGTTGATTGTTGTGTTCCTGATGAAGATAATGTAGAAACAGAAGAAGAGTTATTAGCTAAACAACGTTTTATGCATAACGATTAATAAACTCCAAATTTTTGGAGATATGAAATAAAAAAATCCTGAGAATATTCTCAGGATTTTTTGTTTTTATGAAAAACTATTAAAGTTTAAATCCTAGTCTAGTAAAAAAGTAAGCACCGTCTGACCCCATTTGAACAGAATCTGCTAACCCACCTTGATCAGTCCATCCATCAAATTGTGGAGTAGGGTACACGTTAAAAATGTTATTTCCTCCAATCGTAAAGGTAATTTTATCTGTAAAAGCATAGCTTAGACTTAAATCGGTAGTAATTTTACTTTTATAAACATCAGTAGCCACAGGGTATAAGGCATCAGCTTCTGCTTGGGTTGTTGCTGGTGTATCTACCCATTGAAAATCTTGCAACTGAACTTCGCTAAATTTTGTGAAGTTTAAAGCAATATCTAGTTTTTTATAGCCGTATCCAAGGTTTAAACCGAATTTGTGATCTGGAGCTGCCGCTTTTAAATAAGCTTCAGAAAAAGGACTAAAGAAAGTAAATCTGTTTAAGTTTCCGTTCTTTATCTTTTCAATTTTAGTATCGTTAAAGTTTCCTACCAATCCTACATCTATTCTATGATCTTCAAAAGACTTTTTATAGTTTAAAACAATATCTAATCCTTGCGTTTTTGTATCAACACCGTTAGCAAAGAATTGTGCTGCATCAACGCCTAAATTCAATCCAGAAGCATCAAAGTTATCTGTTAAAATAATGCGATCATCAACAGTAATAGAATATGCATCAACGGTAGCTGTAAATCCACCAATTTTGTAAGTAAACCCTAAACTAGCATTGAATGCTGTTTCTTCTTTTAATTGTTCTATTCCGAAAGCTCTAGTTACAGTACTGTTATTTGCAGATAATAATGATGGTAAAGATTCCCCATTAACAATATTGGTAAATTTTAAATTATAATATAATTGAGCTAAAGATGGTGCTCTGAAACCTGAGGAAATAGAGCCTCTCAAGGTTAAGTTATCACTTGCTTTAAATCTTGAAGCTAACTTAAAGTTAAATGTACTACCAAAATCACTGTAATCTTCATAACGAACAGCTGCGCCTACTAAGAATTTTTCTGTAAAGTTAAATTCGGAATCAAAATAGATACCTACATTACTTCTTGAACGATCTACTTCATTATCTGGCCCATAGCCTGGAAAACCTTGAGCCCCTCCAGGTAGCTCATCTCCATTACTGTCAACAGCTACTGGTTGAACAGCAGGATTTGTCATTAATACTCCGTTATCATCATATAATCCATAAGAAGCTTCTTCACCAGCAAAAATGATAAAGTTTTCCGTTCTATATTCTAAACCGAAAGCAAGGTTAACTCCACTCATTAAATCTTCTAAGTACTTACTAAAATCTAATCCAGTAGTATTTTGTGATAAACTATGACCTCCTGCATTAAAATCGGTAGGTGAAGCATCTTTTAAAGAAGCGTTGTTTGAGTCTTTGATGAAATAATGAAACTTGTTTTCTCCATACGTATTATTGAAGTCAATCTCCCAACCATTTTCTAATTTATGTTTAATTCCTGCCGATACAGATATATCAGTGATATTTGAAGTAATTCTAGGGGTAAATCCATTAGGGTGTATGCTAGGAACACTTCTATTATCGCCTTCATCAAAACTATCTCTTGAAAAAGCATACGCATCAGTATCTCTATAATTTCTACCTCCAAAAGCATATGCTTCGGTATTGTCATTTATAGGTAAACTAGCATTTACCATAAAATTGAATCCATCTATAGCAGCGCTACCATATCCTTTTCGCCAAGAAAAACCAGGTCTCAACGTCCTTTCTTTTGACAACAATTCGGTAGTAAAGTTTACAAAACCTCCTTTATCATTCAATTTAGCTCCGTAATTTAAATCTAGTTTAAAAGTTCCACCATCAAAACTTTTGTCTTCTCCATCTAATCTGTTTTTTCCTTCAACATTGTATAAAGTTTCTCCTGTAGCTTCTGCCCATCCACTTCCTATGGCTGTGCTATAAACTCCATAACCAATACTTCCTGAAACACCGTCGGTATTATCTTTTAAAATAATATTAATAACTCCTGCAATAGCGTCAGAACCATACTGAGCAGACGCTCCATCTCTTAGAACTTCAATTCTTTTAATAGCAGCAGCAGGAATTGCATTTAAATCGGTTCCTGAATTTCCGCGTCCACGTGTTCCAAAAATATTGACTAAAGATGATTGATGACGTCTTTTACCATTAATTAAAACTAATGTTTGATCTGGCCCCAAACCTCTTAAGGAAGCAGGTACGATATGGTCGGCACCATCTGACCCTGATTGCTTAGTAGCATTAAATGACGGAGCTGCATACTGTAATATGTCATTTACCTCTACTTTACCATTTTTAGTTGCTAAATTTCCAACATCAATAATATCCACAGGTACAGGTGTGTCAATAGCTGTTCTTTTAGGGTTTCTAGACCCTACGATAACAACTTCATCTAATTCTAAACCTTCTTTTAAAACAATATTAAAATTAGTTTTTCCATTAATAGGAATTTCTTGTGTTTCAAAACCTGAAAAACTAACTATTAAAGTTCCATCTGTATTAATATTAAGTGAAAACTCGCCGTTAAAATCTGTAGATGTACCATTAGAGGTTCCTTTTTCTACAATGTTAGCTCCTGGCAAAGGTTCGTTATTTATATCTTTTACTGTTCCTCTAATTAATGTTTGAGCATTTAACAAGTAAAGTCCACCAAAAAATAGGTAAATAATAAGAAGGGTACGTTTTTTCATGTGAAAATATTTTTTAAGTTAATTTCTTAAAAATAGTAAAAAATCAACCTAAGTCTTAAAAAAATGTTAAAACCATAAATTAAAGAGCTATAAACTAACTTAAATGAATCTTAAATAATTAGAAAATTTAGAAAGCAAAGCACTATATTTGCACTCGCAAAATTTCAATAAAACAATAGAATGAAAGCTGGAATTGTAGGATTACCAAACGTAGGGAAATCAACCTTATTTAACTGTTTATCTAACGCAAAAGCGCAGAGTGCAAACTTTCCGTTTTGTACCATTGAACCTAATTTAGGAGTAGTAAACGTGCCAGATACTCGTTTAGAAAAGCTAGAAGAGCTAGTAAATCCTGAAAGAGTTTTACCTGCAACTGTAGAAATTGTAGATATTGCTGGTTTGGTAAAAGGAGCTAGTAAAGGAGAAGGTTTAGGTAACCAATTCTTAGCTAATATTCGTGAAACAGATGCTATTTTACATGTATTGCGTTGTTTTGATAACGATAATATAGTACACGTAGATGGTTCTGTTGATCCTATAAGAGATAAGGAAACTATTGATATAGAACTTCAGTTAAAAGATTTAGAAACTGTTCAAAAACGTTTGGAGCGTGTAAAAAGAACAGCTAAAACAGGTAATAAGGAGGCGCAAGTAGAATTGGAAATTCTATTAAAGGTTGAAGAAACATTATTAGAAGGAAAATCTGTTCGCTCTATTGAATTTACAGAAAAAGAAGAGGAATTTGTAAAACCATTACAGTTCATTACTGCAAAACCAGTTTTATATGTGTGTAATGTTGAAGAAGGTTCTGCTGTTTCAGGAAATGCTTATGTTGATAAAGTTAAAGAAGCTGTGGCACATGAAAATGCTGAAGTTATTGTGTTAGCAGTAGGTACAGAAGCAGATATTACAGAGTTGGATGATTACGAAGAGCGTCAGATGTTCTTAGCTGATATAGGATTAGAAGAAGCAGGAGTTTCTCGCTTAGTTCGTTCGGCTTATAAGTTATTAAACTTACAAACTTATTTCACTGCAGGTGTAAAAGAGGTAAGAGCTTGGACAATTCCTGTAGGTGCTACTGCACCTCAAGCGGCAGGAGTTATTCACACTGATTTTGAAAAAGGGTTTATCCGCGCTGAGACTATTAGTTATGATGATTATGTATCATTTGGTAGTGAAGCTAAAGTGAAAGAAGCAGGTAAAATGAGAGTAGAAGGAAAGGAGTATATCGTTAAAGATGGTGATATTATGCACTTTAGATTTAACGTATAATCTTTTTGAAGAATAAAGTCTAAACTCCACTAAAATCTAGTGGAGTTTTTTTGTACCTTAGAAATTCTAAATCGCTTATTTACTATGCAAATAGAAAAACAAACATTTCAATTTTTAAAAGACTTAAAAGAAAACAACAATCGCGAATGGTTTACAGAACACAAACCTCGATTCACAGAAGCTCAAAATAACGCAAAAGCTGTATACAAAACCATTCAAGATAATTTAAACAAGCATGATGAGATAGATAAGTTTAAGTTATTTAGAATTTACAGAGATGTGCGTTTTTCAAAAGATAAAACACCATATAAAACACATTTTGGAGGTTCTTTTCATAGAAAGAAACCAGCATTAAGGGGAGGGTATTATTTACATATTTCCCCAGGCGATAGTTTTGTTGCTGGCGGATTCTGGGAGCCTAATAAAGAAGATCTTTTACGTATTCGAAAGGAATTTGAAGTAGATGCTTCTGAAATTAGAGAAATTTTAAAAGAAAAGAATTACGTACAACATTTTGGAGGTAAATTAGAAGGAGATGAGCTTAAAACAGCTCCTAAAGGATTTGATAAGCAACATCCAGATATCGATTTGATTCGCAAAAAAGGATATATAGCTATTCAACGTTTTACAGACAAAGAAGTATTAGCTCCCGATTTTCTAACAAAAGTAGATGACTCTTTTAAAGCACTTCGTCCTTTTTTTAATTATATGAGTGACGTATTAACTACGAATTTAAACGGAGAGAGTATTTTAGATTAATTTAGGTGTAATCTCACTTCTCTTTTCAAATAAGCATAAGTAAGCACAGTGGATAAAACATCTGCAATAGGAAAAGACATCCATACACCATTTACGCCATAAAATTTAGGAAGTAAATACACTAAAGGAATTAAAAAGAACCCTTGTTTTAAAAGTGTTAATAATAGTGCAGGCAACGCTTTACCTGCTGCTTGAAAGTATGCTGATCCAATTAATTGAGTGGTTATTACAGGTGTTGCCAAAAAAGCTACTATTAATGCATCTGGAGTAAGTTTTAATAGTTTTTCGTCTTCTGTAAAAACACCAACTAATTCAGTTGGAAATAGCATTATCAGAATAAAAATTAAAACAGCTATTCCCGTACCAAAAAGGATAGATTTATTTATAGTTTCCTTTACTCTTTCTGTATTATTGGCTCCATAATTATATCCTGCAATAGGTAAAAAACCTTGCGTAACTCCTAAAACAGGAAATAAAGCAAATAACATAACCCTATTAATAATACCATAGACTGCAATTGAAATTTCACCTCCATACTTAAAAAGAGAATAGTTTAAGACTATAGTTAATATACTTATTGTTCCTTGCCTTACTATAGTTACTCCTCCTAAAGACACAATCTCTTTTACAATAGAAAAATTCAATTTAAAATACTTCGGAATAATTTTTAATTCAGTCTTTTTTGAAATAAAAAACCAAAGAATAAATACTCCACTAACAGCATACGAAATAGAGGTAGCCAAACCTGCGCCGTACATTCCTAAATTCATAAACTTAATGAAAATAATATCTAAAAAAATATTAGCAATTGCAGGGAAGAGCATGGTAAGCATCGCATAATTAGGTTTCCCTACAGCTCTAACAACGGGGTTTCCCATCATAGCAAAAGCCAAAAACGGAACACCCCAAACAATTACATCAAAATATTCAGTAGCAGGAGTTATAATATCTCCATTAGCCCCAAAAAGTTGTAAAATAGGAATACTAAAAAATGTTCCTAAAAGAACAAATAAAACAGATAATACAATAGTTAATGAAATTTGATTTCCAAAAACTTCAAAGGCTTTATCTTCTTTATTAGCTCCTAAGGCTCTAGAAATTATAGAACTTCCTCCAATTCCAACTCCCATACCAATAGAAGAAATTAAAAAAGCAATAGGTAATACCACGGTAATTGCAGCAATAGCGAGTACGCCAATCCATCTTCCTACAAAAATGGTATCAACAATCATATTAATCGACATTACTAAAATTCCAATAGAAGCAGGGATAGCTTGTTTTAAAATAAGTTGACTAATACTTTTTGTACCTAGGTCGTTGGCGATTGTATTCATGCTGACTAAATTAACGCGAATTATCCATCAAAAATAAAAACAAGGTTAGATTTAAGTAATAATTAACATCAATCCTGTAAGTTTGTCTTATGAATTTATTTGAACAAAAGCATATCGTAACTTCAGAAGAAATAGACGAATACAACCATGTAAACAATGTAGTGTATGTACAATGGATGCAAAACATTTCAGATGCTCATTGGAAAGAGCTTTCTAAAAATGTTGAAAACATCGACTATGTTTGGTTTGTTATTAGACATGAAGTTGATTATAAAAATCAAGCCGTATTAGGAGATGAAGTTACGCTTAGGACTTGGGTTGGAAAAACAGAAGGGATAAGATCCATACGTCATTTTGAAATGTATAGAGGAGAAACTTTGTTAGTAAAATCTCAAACTACATTTTGTTTGTTAGATGCTAACACAAAAAAGCCTAAAAGAATTACGAAAGAGGTAACAAACTTATTGTTACCGTAAAAGAAACAATATCTTTGCACTTATAAATTTATAGAATGACAACATTTACCGCATTAGGAGTACGAAAAGAATATGTTAAGGGATTGAAAGAGTTAGGAATAACAACTCCTACTGAAGTACAACAAGAAACTATACCTTATTTACTTGAAAATAATTCAGATTTTATAGGATTAGCACAAACAGGTACAGGGAAAACTGCTGCTTATGGCTTGCCTATTTTACATAAAATAGATGCTTCAAAAGACAATATACAAGCGTTAATTTTATCACCTACAAGAGAATTGGTACAACAGATAAAGAAACAACTATTTAAATTTACGAAATATGTAGATGATAAAATTTTTGTAGAAGCAGTGTATGGTGGAGAAAAAATAGAGCGCCAAATCAACAATTTAAAAAGAACCACGCATATTATTGTAGCAACTCCAGGACGTTTGATTGATTTAATAGAAAGGGGTGATGTAGATTTAAAAAATATCAAAACCTTAGTACTTGATGAGGCAGATGAAATGCTTAGTATGGGGTTTAAATTAGAATTAAATCGTATTTTAAAATATACTTCTGGTACTCGTAAAACATGGTTGTTTTCGGCAACAATGCCAGATGAAATTAGAAGTATTATAAAAAAATACATGAATGCTTCAGCAAAACAAGTTGAAGTAAACAAAAATGTATTGGTGAATTCCAACATTACGCATCAGTTTGTAACAACTACGATCCCTGAAAAAACCGATGTTATTATTAAGTTTTTGGAAAAAAGACATGCTGAAAGAGGAATCATTTTCTCAAGAACCAAAGCAGGAGCCCAAAAACTAACGAAAGAATTACAAGAAGATGGGTTTTCGGTAGAAGCTCTTGAAGGGGACATGCAACAAAAAGAACGTGATAAGGTAATGCGTGCTTTTAAAAATGGAAACCTACAAGTATTGGTGTCAACAGATGTTTCAGCCAGAGGAATTGATGTTCAAAACTTAGCTTTTGTTATTCATCATCAATTACCAGAACAACTAGAGTACTATACACACCGAAGTGGTAGAACTGCTAGAGCAGGGAAAAGAGGAGTTTCTTTAGCTTTAATTCTTCAAAATGAAAGAAGTCGTTTAGCTGAAGTAGAAAGAACATTACAAATACAATTCTCTGAAATATCAATATAAATGGATGTAATTTACGCCATAGACATTGCTGGAACTTTTGCCTTTGCTATTAGTGGAGCATTAGTTGCTATTAGAAAAAAGTTTGATGTTTTTGGAGTCATTATCATAGCTTTTGTGACTGCCGTTGGAGGTGGAATGACTAGAGATGTACTTATTAATGCACATCCTATAAACTGGATTGGAGATATTAACTATATCTGGACAATATTAATAGCTGTTGCTGCAACTTTTTTATTTCGAAGTAAAATAGCACCGTTAAGAAGAACAATGTTTTTGTTTGATACTATTGGTATAAGTGTGTTTACGTTATTAGGTGTTCAAAAAGGAATAAATTTTAATTTACATCCATTTGTAGCCTTAGTTATGGGAATGTCTTCCGCAGTAATGGGAGGTGTAATTAGGGATGTGCTAACAAATGAAATTCCGTTAATTTTTCATAGAGAAATATATGCGTCAGCCTGTTTAGCAGGAGGTATTGTATACCTACTTTTATATCCTTTAAACATCAATGAAGATGTACTTTTTGTTATTTCTGCAGGAATAATTATTCTTGTAAGAACAATTGCTGTACAGTATAAATTGGAGCTTCCTCGAATAAAAAAAGATGTATTTGGTAAATAAAGGATATGAAAAAATTAGTTTTTGAAAATTTAAAAGAACTTTCTAATATAGAAGGAAAACAGTTACCGGTAGGAGAGTGGTATACTGTAACTCAACAAATGATTAATGATTTTGCCAATGCTACATTAGATAAACAGTGGATTCACATCGATGAAGAAAAAGCTGCTAAATATTCTCCAACAAAAACAACAATTGCACACGGATTTATGTCTGTTTCTATGTTGTCGGAGTTAATTTCTAAACAATTTGAAGTAAAAAGTGTAACTATGGGGTTAAACTACGGATTGAATAAAGTTCGTTTTCCTAATCCTGTACCTGTAAATAGTGAATTACGTTTAATTAGCTCTGTTAAACTAATAGAAGACTTTCAAAAGGGTAAAAAGTTAACTTTTGATTGTACGATAGAAATAAAGGGACAGGAAAAACCAGCCTGTGTTGCCGAATTTATTTTTGTTCTATTTGAATAAAAAAAGCTGCCTTAAGAAAGACAGCATTTAAAGTTTTATATTTCTTAGTATTATGACAACCAGCCTTTCGCTATTGTCTTTTTTGAATACATTAATAAAAACACACCTATAACAATTACCATTATAGGCATTATAATGCTTCCAGGTCCGTATACTTCAGATGCTCTACTCATAAATAAGTTATACGACATTTGAACTACAATAGCTATTAGTGAAATTAAAAACATAGGTCTTGCTAACTTTTTTCTCATTAATAAAAAAGCACTACCAAGTAATCCTCCAAAAACGGCTATAGCAAAAGCAGCGGTAACCCAAGTAGGAACATTTTCATATAAAGCCCTTTCTGCTTCAGGTAAAGCAGCTCTGACTTCATCTGTCATGTAAGCTTGACCAATATAAGACATAACACCTAGTCCATTCCAAACTAAGGCTGCAATACTAATAATCCAAAAAAGTGTGGCGGGTTTGTTTGAATCTGTCATAAAATATAGTTTTTTAGTTAGTTACTGTTAAATGTAGTTATAAATAACTCAAAATCCAAAACAGACTGTAAATCAAAGGGTAGTGTACAAGTAAAAAAGAAAGTGATTAGCTTGTAAATAGTAGGCTTTCATAAAATAATGTTAAAGACTAGTAATTAGTGTAACAACACTAGAAAATAGTCGTCACATAAACATATAATTACTTAACAAGTAATGTTTAGTGATTAGTTAGTTTTTAATAGTTGATTGAAAGGAAAGGCTCGAGATATTATCCCGAGCCTTTTTTAATATATTTTATTTTTACAGTTTACTTTCTTTCTAGTAAGGCCATATAAAATCCGTCGTAACCAGATTTATGCGATAGTACTTTTTCGTCTTTTATAAATTTAAAATATTTTCCTGCATCAGAAGCTAAAAAGAACTCAACTTGTTGTTGGTTTTCTGAGGGTAATACTGAGCAAGTGGCATATACCATTTTCCCACCTGGCTTTACCATTTTAGAGTATTGTTGTAATACTTCTTGTTGTGTACCACGAATTTTATCTAAAAACTCAGGTTGTAATTTCCACTTACTGTCAGGGTTTCTTCTAATTACTCCCAAACCAGAACATGGAGCATCAATTAATACCCTATCAGCTTTTCCTTGTAATTTTTTAATTACTTTGGTTGAATCAATTACACGAGTATCAATATTATGAACTCCATTTCTTCTAGCACGTACTTTTAGTTTTTTCAATTTACTCTCGTAAATATCCATTGCTATAACTTGTCCTTTATTTTTCATTAAAGAAGCTAAGTGCAATGTCTTTCCACCAGCACCAGCACAAGTGTCTACGACCTTCATGCCAGGTTCTACATCTAAATAAGCAGCTACTAATTGTGACGAAGCATCTTGAACTTCAAAAAAACCTTTTTTAAAGGCTTCTGTTTTAAAAACATTAGCTCTTTCTACTAATTTTAAAGCATCATCATATCCTTTGATAAATTCAGTATTAATTCCTTCAGAAGCTAACTGTTTTTGTAAATGAGTTTTGGTTGTATTTAAGGTGTTTGTACGTAAGATAACTTCTGCTTGTTTGTTTAAAGCAGCTATTTCTTTGGTCCAAACCTCTTCACCTAATTCTTGAACACCTACTTCATCAATCCAGTCAGGAATAGACTCTCTAAATTTTCTTGTTTTTAATAACTCATCAAACTTACCTTTAATACGTCTAGTAGGAGTAGGTTCAATTTGATTCCAATCAGGTAACTGAATTCCTTTTAGCACACACCAAACAGCAAATAATCGCCATAAATCAGGACGAGAATACGGAGCTTTTACATTTGCTATTTCTGCATATAATCGTTTCCAACGAACCACATCATAAATAGTTTCAGCAACAAACTTTCTATCACGTGCTCCCCAGCGTTTATCTCTCTTCAATGCTTTCTCAACAGCTTTATCTGCATACACATCTTCATTAAAAATATCGCGTAAGCTATCAATAACCGCGAAAACTAAATTTCTATGTAATCTCATTTGATGAATTTAAGAGTACAAAGATAGTTGATTTTAATGGCTTTTTGTATTTTCGTTCTTAATGAATTTAAACCACCCCGTAACATATATAAAAGGAATTAGTGTTGCCAGAGCAGAGTTACTATTTACCGAGTTAGGTATTAAGACTTGTAATGACCTGTTGCATCTTTTTCCGTTTAGATATATTGATAAAACACAGTTTTATACGATTAATCAGTTGCAACAAAACTCTGCTGAAGTACAAATAGTAGGTAAGATTACGGGCGTAAAAACCGTAAAGCAAAAAAGAGGAAGTAGGTTAGTGGCTACTTTTTCAGATGCTACAGGTACTATAGAGTTAGTTTGGTTTAAAGGTGTAAAGTGGATTAAAGATAGTTTAAAAGTAAATACTCCATATGTTATTTATGGGAAATTAAATTGGTATAATGGAACTCCTAATATGCCACACCCAGAAATGGAAACAGTAAAAGAATACAAAAGCAAGCTGCAAATGGCTATGCAACCGGTATATCCTTCTACTGAGAAGTTAAGCACGAAAGGAATAAGTAACAAGGTCATGCGTACGATGATTCAAAACTTGTTTCAACAAGCGTATAATGAAATAGAAGAAACTTTTCCGGCTTATTTTATTGAAGAACATCAATTCTTAGGTAAAAAAGAATCGTTATTAAATATTCACTTTCCTAAGAATCAAGAATTATTAGCCAAAGCGCAATATCGATTGAAGTTTGAAGAATTATTCTTTATTCAGTTACAATTACTACAGAAAAAACTCGTACGAAAATCAAAACTAAAAGGATTTGTTTTTGAACAGGTAGGAGAGGAGTTTACCGATTTTTACAACAATCATTTACCTTTTGACTTAACGGGAGCTCAAAAACGAGTATTGAAAGAAATTCGTAAAGATGTAGGCTCTGGAGCACATATGAATCGATTATTACAAGGTGATGTAGGTTCTGGGAAAACAATTGTAGCATTATTAACTATGTTGTTAGCCATTGATAATGGCTACCAAGCCACAATTATGGCTCCGACAGAGATACTTGCAACACAGCACTATAATGGGATAATAGAATTATTAGAGAAAACCGATATTAAAGTTGAATTATTAACAGGATCTACCAAAACAAAAAAACGTAGAGAAATTCATGAAAGTTTACTAGATGCTTCTTTGCATATTTTGATTGGCACTCATGCTATTTTAGAAGAAAAAGTACAGTTTAAAAATCTCGGGATTGCTATTATTGATGAGCAACATCGTTTTGGAGTAGCACAGAGAAGAAAGTTGTGGGAAAAAAGTTCATCTGATGGAAGAGCTATTCCTCCTCATATTTTGGTGATGACTGCGACACCTATACCAAGAACATTAGCAATGTCGGTTTATGGTGATTTGGATATTTCTGTGATTGATGAATTGCCACCTGGTCGTAAAGAAATTAAAACTGTACATCGCTATGATAGTAATCGTTTGGGGGTTTTTAAGTTTTTGAAAGATGAAATTGCTAAAGGGAGACAAGCTTATGTGGTATATCCTTTAATCCAAGAATCTGAAGCGATGGATTACAAAGACTTAATGGATGGATATGAAAGTATTTCTAGAGAATTTCCTTCTCCTAAATATCAAATTAGTATTGTTCATGGTCAAATGAAACCTGCTGATAAAGACTATGAAATGGAACGTTTCGCAAAAGGAGATACGCAAATTATGGTAGCAACCACGGTTATTGAAGTAGGAGTGAACGTACCAAATGCTTCAGTAATGGTTATAGAGAGTGCTGAACGTTTTGGATTAAGTCAGTTACATCAATTGCGAGGTAGAGTAGGACGTGGAGCTGAACAGAGTTACTGTATTTTATTATCGAGTTACAAATTATCTTCTGACGGAAAAACTCGATTACAAACTATGGTAGAAACTACAGATGGATTTAAAATTGCTGAAGTAGATTTAAAACTTCGTGGTCCGGGAAATATTATGGGAACACAGCAAAGTGGAGTGTTAAACCTTAAAATAGCAGATGTTGTTAAAGATAGTCCAATATTACATGTAGCACGTAAAGCTGCCATAAATTTACTTCATGAAGATCCTAATTTATCAGAAATAAAAAATTCCAGCTTGCTGAAAGCTTATGAAAAGCTTAGAAAAACAAGTGGAATTTGGAGTAATATAAGTTAGAATTAAGCACTATTAACTAGTACTTAATTCTTCTTTTTTGTTTTGATCGTTTTTATCAACATCACTTTCACTTTTATTGTATCTTAATATTAGGTATCCTATTATAGCAGATACAAGAGAACCTAGTAATACACCAATTTTAGCAGACCCTAGGAACTCTGGACTTTTAGCAAAAGCCAAACTAGCAATAAATATAGCCATAGTGAACCCAATTCCTGCTAAAAACGATACACCTATAATATGTCTATTATTTATATCTTTAGGAACCTCTATTATTTTAAGTTTTTTAACGGTAGTAATTATTGTAGTAATTCCAATACTATTTCCAAGAACTAAACATAGAGCGATGTTTATTATTAAGGAGGTATCTAAGTTAGCGTCACCATCTATTAAAACTCCTGCATTAGCTAAAGCAAAAATAGGGATAATTGCATATGCAACTATATCATGTAGTTTATGCTCTAACAATTGTAAAGGTGACTGATAATCTTCTATCCAATGATCTAAACTATCTATTTCTGCAACTTGTTCTTTCGATAATATAGGTTTAGAAGAAACTTTAGCCCCTTTGATATTATCCATTATTTGTGATAAGTGTGCTATAAACTCAGGAGTATGTACTTTTTGTCTAATAGGCACAGCAAAAGCCATTAATATACCTGCAACTGTTGGGTGTATACCTGCTTTAAGGAATAAAACCCAAATTACAGTACCAAACAAGAAAGTTATATATTTTGAGTAAAAACCTCTGTAAGCTATAAAATATAAAAAGGCTAACAAAGCTAACGCTATAGATATTAAAGTTATATTTATACTAGCACTATAAAATAAGGCAATAACTAAAACAGCTCCTATATCATCTACAATGGCAAAAGCTGTTAGGAATACTTTTAAACTAAGAGGTACTCTTTTACCTAGAGTATTTAATACCGCTAAAGAAAAAGCTATGTCTGTTGCCATAGGTACCCCCCAACCATGTGCTGTATCAGCACTTTTATTTAAGAAAACAAAAAATAAAATAGGAAACAACATTCCACCAAGAGCACCGAAGAGAGGAAAAGCTAATTTTTTGGTAGAATTTAACTCTCCAATTAAAAACTCTCGTTTAATTTCTAACCCTATTAAAAAGAAAAATACAGCCATTAATCCGTCATTAATCCAAAGAATTAAAGGTTTATACAATTCAAAATGTTCTGATTTAAAACCAATTTTGTATTCCCATAAAGCATTGTAACTATCTTTAAAAGGAGAATTTGCTAAAATAAGAGCAAGTAAAGTAGCTCCTAAGAGTAAAATACCACTTGCACTTTCAGTTTTCATGAAATTTTGGAGTGGAGATATAATTCTTTTTTTTATCATGTTTATGTATATAGATTGTTACTTACTTTTTTAGTAAAAAGTAAGGTTATTAATTTTTTTGTTTCAGAAAGCGAAGATAATTCATCAAACTTTAACGAAAAGTTAAATTTTAAAACTTTTTAACACTTAAGAAGGAGAAATTATATGAAATACCTAAATTTAGTTGGGTACTACTTAAACTTCCACCTTTAGCTTTTACATAACCTGCTCCTAATCTTAAATTTAACTTATTGGTAAGTTTTTGATTAACTCCAATACTAGGTTTAATAATTAACCCTTGTCCTGTGCTTATACCACCACCACCAGCTGCACCTCCTAGAATCTGTGCAAAAAATGTTGTTCTTTCTTTAAAAAAGCTATTAGTTTGCAGTCCTAATCCTACTATACCTTCTGCATAAGCGCCAGCATTACCAAAATTAGCAAAAGAAGTTTGACCAGCAGCATATAAATATTTATTTAAGAAAAAATTTAACTGTAATGATATTTGATGCATGTTTTCATTATGTCCTTCATCTCTTGCTGCATTAACATATAAGTCTTGTTTAATAATAGCATCAAAACCTTTAAATTTTCCTCTTGAAAATTCTCTTTCGTCTGATAAAATTCCATCTCTATCTACATAGTATTTTAATCCTAGACCAAAAGTAGAAGAAACAAAATGAGAGTCGGGACTCATCATATATCCTTTATTGATTGAGGCATATACATTATCGAATAGTTTTTGTTCTAAAGAGATATCTGGATAAATTAAAAAACCGCCTTTAGTATCTACTCCACCACCACCACCGGCTCCTAATCCGAATTTAGCTAAAATATTTGTACGGTTTCTATTCATTGATAAATGATATCCGCCACCCAAAAATACATCCATATACCCAGCTTTTATTCCATGATATGCGCCATCAGCTTTAACAAAAAAGAAAAAATTATCTGTAAAATAAGAGTTTAATTCAAATCCTGCTAAACGTATTGTATTTCCTTCATAAGAACCTTTGGTTACCTTAGCGTTATTTAGGTGAACTAATAGTGAAATTCGATTACTAAAGATATTCCAAGAACTTTGTCTTAAATTTTCTATGGAAAAATTACTTTCTCTATTTTTAAAACTTGTTGTTTCAAAAGAAAGAGGTACTTGTATTGCTACATTAAACTGGCTGCTATTTATGGTGCCACCATCAAAAAAATCAACATAACTGTATCCTGCAGTTGCAGAAAAGTGTTTAAAATCATATCCTAAATTAAGATGAGGAAGTATAAAAGCTCCTCCACCATCAGGGGCAGATGCACCACCACCACCACCAAAGTGAATTCCAGCATCAATAAAAAAGTTATCGATTATTTTTTGTTGGATTCCAGCATTTACACCTAAAGTAAAAAAGCCTCCTCTAATACCTCCAATAGCACCATATAAACCAACTCCAGCATAACTCCAATCATTTAGTTTTAGATTGTAGTGAAGCCCTGTATAGTCCATATTTTGTTCTCCTTCAGGCATTTTAATTGATAAGAAATCAATTTGACCAAAACCAAACTGTGTTTTTCTTTCAGGAATGGTATTTGTTTGCGCGTAAAAAAAATGAACACTCATTAGTAAACTTACTACGAGTGCTCTTTTAAAAATAATGTTAAGCATTAAATTTTATTTAATTATGTATTTTTTGACGTTCACCGTTTATGTATGAAGCTACAAAAGCATCATTAAATCCTATTTTAATTAATTCTTTTTGTAAATCTTTAGCTTCATCTAGGGTAGTATATAAACCTAAAGAGTATTTAAAATAGCCATCATTAGTTGTAACTGTTGAAGGAATAACTTCTGAAGACAATAAAGGGTATTTGTTTTCAGAAAGCACTCCTATTTGTACAGAATAAATAGTTTTTCCATTTATGTTTTCTGTCACTTCGTTTGTAATAGTTTCAGTGTTTATATTTGATGATATGTCATTAATGTTATCTAAAGACTCTTCATTATTTCTAGCAGCTCTAGCTTGCGCTCTATTTATGCTGTCTAAAACTCTGTAAGCTTCTTTCTTTTTTATAGACTCAACGTCTAAGTTGTTAATAGCGCTATCACCACCATTTACATAAAAATAATATGCTGCCCCTAAAGCAAGACCTAAAAGCAAACCTAAAAAAATAGGCAGAGTTTTAGAACTCTTTTTTAAAGCAGCCAATTCTTCTTGTGTACTGCTTAATTCACTTTCTGCTTCTTCTCTTTTTAATTTAGCATTATCTAAGTCTTCTTGTATTAACTTAAACTTTTCTTCTTCTATAAAAGGCATAATATGGGTTGATTAATAATTATTAAAAGCACTAAAATACAAATCTTTTTTCATTCATAAGTTTTAAAGAGTATAATAGAGCTTCTAATTGATAATTTCTATAACTCGTGAGGGGTAGAATAAACAGTCATTTTATTATTTCTACTAAAACCAATAAGGAAAATTCCAAATTCTTTTGCAAAATCTACAGCTAAAGAAGAACAAGCAGAAACTGCTATTATTATTGGTATTTTAGCTAAAAAAGCTTTAGAAACTATTTCATAAGAAACTCTTCCGCTAACTAACATATAATTAGCTTCCTTTAGCTTGTTTTTATTGATTAAATCACCAACACATTTATCTACGGCATTATGGCGACCAATATCTTCTTTTATAGTTAATAATTTTTTATTGGTGTTAAAAATAGCACAAGCATGACTACCTCCTGTAGACCTGAATAAAAATTGCTTCTTGTTCATTTCCAGAAACATAAAATGCATTTCTTCAATTAAATCTTTAACGTTATTGGTAGAGTTTCTTTTTAAAGACTTTCCTTTAATTTTTAAATCTTTTAATTCCTTTTTTCCACAAATTCCGCATGAAGAAACTGATAAAAGAGTACGTTTATTTAAATATCCTTTTCCTAATTTATTTTTTAAAATTTCCAAGTTTATAACTGTAGAAAAGTCCTTCTCTGTTTTTATTATGTTTATTTTAACTCCATCTTTATTTTTGTAGATGTCTTCAGCATATAATAAGCCTCTTACTAATTCTTCATCGTTTCCAGGAGTTCTCATAACTACTGTGTATGGCTCTTTGTTAATGTTTATTTGTAATGGAGCTTCTATTACAAGAGTGTCATCAAATTTTTCTAAAGAATCAATAGAAAGTTTAATAGATTGGTAGCTTTGTGTCTGTTTCATGATGATAGCAAATGTATGTAAAAAAGTAAGTAAAAAGAAAAGCCCTGACATTAAGAATCAAGGCTTTTGGTATGTTTTATCGCCCCTAAACAATAAAACATACCTTTTGATAGGGGCTTTCTATCAATTAAATAAACGATAAATTACGAATAATAGTATTGGATACTAATCATTTTTCGTGCAGTCAATAACTATAAGTTCATTGTTTAGGTTTGTGGTAAAAAATAAATAAGTATTTCCACCGTCTTTTAATTTTGTTTCTTTTCTAATCTGAGCTACAGTTTTTGGAAAATTACGTGTTGTAATGTTTGCCTTAGATTCTGTTATTTGTTTCTTTATTCTTTTTTTATTGTAAGTAAATACATTGTTAATGTTAAAGATTCTTCCGGGGAAATCTTCAACTAAGTTTTCTGAAGTATAAAGATGAGAATGTTGATGTAGTTTACCTATTTTTTGTTGATTTGCTACTTCGTTAAATCCTCCTGATTTTAAAATAGCGGCATTAGGTTCATAAAGATATTTTAACGGTAGAGAATATTCAGGTTTTATTTTGTTTTTTAAACTGAAATTAAAAAATTGATAATTGTTTTTCAGTATATTACATGTTTTTATGTCAACAGGTACTTTAATGTCTTTTTTTAATAAAAAAAGTAACTCTTTTACCTCATTATTAACTGCTATAACATGAATTTCTTTTACAAATTTTAATTCATTTATAGTTGATGTAATGTCTAAAATTGGTGAGTTTTTAATAAGAATTGTGTTTGACTTTTCAAATAAAAAATCTAAATTTTCAGGTACGTTTGGTATACAATCACTCAATAAAAAAACTTTTCCTTTTTTTTCGTTTCTTCGAGAAGGATCAATGTAAATACAATCGAATTTTTCAGAAGTATTTTCTAGATATTTTAATCCGTTTGTAGCTATAGTTTCAATGTTAGACGCTTTCATTTGCTTATAATTGTATGAAACAATTTTTGAAAGTTTTTCATTTAGCTCACAATGTATAACATTTTTAAATTGTTTTGAAAAAGCATAACAATCAACACCAAAGCCTCCAGTAATATCTATTATTGACTCTCCGTTAATTAATTTAGACTTGTACTGAGCAGTTATTTCAGAAGAAGTTTGTTCAATACTTAGTTTAGGAGGATAATAGATGTTTTTTGTTTGAAACCAAGTAGGTAGTTTTTTTTCAGATTTTTGTTTCGCAATGATTTGGTTGGCTAATTCTTGAATAGAGATTTTTTCAAAAGGGCTTCCTTTAAAAATTAATTGCTCTATATTGGATGTTAGGTTATGGTTAATATAATCCTGAACCTCAGTATTTAAAATGTTTTTATTCAAAAAAGAAGTGTTTTTTTAAATGCTTTTTACTACAATAATACTAATAATTTAACAGTTATAAAGTTTTGTTAATCCTATATTTTCATTAGGTTTGTTTACTTAATTATCAATTTAAAGTTAACAAATAATTTATTATGAAAAAAAGTATTTTAATGCTTGCTATGATTTTAGCAACAATGAGTGTAAGTGCTCAGTTTTATGTTTCTGCAGCAGGAGGGTATTCAATTTCTAGTGCTGGTGTACGTTTTGGTACTGAAACTACTGCAGCTGGAGTAGAGAACACTTACGGTAGTTATGGTGAGGGACTACATACTCAATTAAGAGGAGGGTATTTTTTTAACGACACTTTTGGTGTTGAAGTTGGTGTTGGATACTTAAATGGAGCAGATCAAACTTCTCTTTTAGTTGATTTACCTACACAAGCTCAATATATAAACATTGAAGCTAGAGGTAAAGCTTATGGGGCATCTGCTTCGTTAGTTTATAAATTTACTAATAATATCTATGGACGTTTTGGGGCCTTGATTAAGGTAGGAGGAAAAACTGAATCTGATGGGAAAATAAGAATGGCATTGTCTCAAACAGAAATGCTTAATGTAGATTATACTCAAGATTACAAGGGCCGTTTGCCATTAGGTTTTATAGGTGCTGTTGGATATAAGTATGACTTAAGTGATAAAGTATCTCTTTTTGCAGAATTAGAATACATGGGAATTAGTGTTACTAGAGATACTTCAGAAATTACTGAATTTTCAGCAAATGTTAATGGAGAAGCAAGATCTATAGAGCAAGTAAAAGCTATTTTTGCTAATCACCCTAATGCTCAATACAATCCTTTAGCTGCTGTATTTAACAAAAATATAGAGTATGTTGATGAGTTACCTTTTGGTGCAAATCCAGCTGGAGAAAAGCAATTATCTCAAAAAGTTCCTTATTCTTCTTTTGGGATTAATATTGGTGCTACTTTCTATTTCGGAAAATAATTCCTGTATTATATAAAATAAAAAGAGCAGCAAAATTGCTGCTCTTTTTATTGTTTGTAAGTTTCAATAATGTTAATTATATGCTTTTACATCTCCCATATCTAGAGTACCAACTGGCATTTCATGTTTTGTTGGTAGTATTGCTCCAGATTCAGTTGTGACCCAATCACTCCATGTGGCTTCCATTCCGCCTGTTGGGATTATAGAAACCCACATTTTATAACTGGTAGGCCTGTCGTTTTCGTCTAAAATCCATAGATAAGAATCTCCCGGAGTTGATCCTCCCGTGGTATAAGTAATCAATAAAGCGTCTTTACCTTCATATTGTACAATTCTTCGCTCAATTCCGTTTTCAAATACTTTATAAGGAGCTACTAACCAAAAACTATCATTGTTAAAGTAGTCTATTGCTTTTTGAAGTATTTCATTGTTCTTAACTTCTTTTTCATTTACTAAAACAACACTTTTTTCGGGGCTTTTTGTATGCAAGATTACTTTATTGGTATCCCACGATACTTCGACAATATTTTTTTGTTTGTCCCATTTATAAAAATGCTTTCCTCTAAAACTCCATTCAATAAAACGAGTATCTTTATAAGCTTCATAATTCAATGCTTCAAGCATTTTAGTGGCTAAAGCATCTGCTTTAGCTCCTTGTTTGCCTGTAGGAAGACTTTCGTTGTTTTTAAAGTAAAAAACAGCTAGTATAATAGCTCCAATTAGCAATAATATACCCAATGTTTTAAATAATTTCTTCATTTCTGTTTGTTAATGTTAATTGTTTAATTCCTTTAGCTAATTCATCTGCTGCTGCAGGGTTATTTCTAAACCAAAGTTCAGGCTCAATTAGCTCTAATTCAGCAATAGCTAATTTACCATTATTATCAGTAAAAACATCAACACGTGCATAAATAGGAGGTTCTATACAAGCTTTAACAGCATTTTCAGCAAATATAATTTCTTCTTTAGTAGGAGTGTAGTTATGAACTGAACCTCCGAAATCGTCTTGTACCCTGAAATCTCCTGGTTTTGCTATTTTTAAAATAGCATGTGTAAATTTACCGTTCATGACCATTAATGAAATTTCTCCTTTTTCAACTATATTATACTGAAAAGGCTGAATAATCATAGCTTCTTCTATAATTAACGAAGAAAAAGTCTCTTCATATTCGTTTATATTTTCTAAATTGATTTTGTAAGTGTGTCTCGCAGCACCAGAAATACAAGGTTTTAAAACAAAATCTTTTAAATCATACTTTAGAGAAAGTTCTTTTAATGTAGATTGTGTTCCTTTTTCAATGAAATAGGACTCACAAATATGAACTCCGTTTTGTTGTAAGTCTTGTAAATAATGTTTATCAATATTCCAACGAATAATTTTCTCTGAGTTTAACAATGTTGTTTGTTTACTTACAGTATTTAACCATTTTGAAAATTCAGAAAATCTATCAAAGTAATCCCAAGTGGTTCTAAATAAAACATATTTTGTTGTAGACCAATCAAAAGTAGTGTCATCCCATGAGAGACGAGCTACTTTTAAACCTTGATTTTCAAGGGCTATTTTGACATAATTGTCTTCGTCTAATACATTTTGTGTATAGCTGTCAATATTTTTAGGGTTTACATATCTCTTATCAGTGAGAATAATAACATCGTATTTTTTCATAGATGCAAAGTAGTGGTATTTTTAAAGTTGTAAAATGCTTATTTATACATTTTATAATATTTTATTACGTTATTTGGTGCTTTTACATCTTAATTCATAAGATAAAAAAGTTGTTTTTTTGTAGAGATGCTTATAGAGAGTAGTTTAGAAGAGAGGGGATGTAGTATTTACTATACTTATTAAATCTAGGTACTTGAGGTGAGTATATTAACAGAGGTAAATAGTTTAGAAGTTATAATAATAGAGACAATCTTGTTATTATTAATGTTTAAAAACAAAAAAAAGCGCTTTAAGCGCTTTTTAAAACATATCTTTTACTAAATCGTTCATACTATCATATTCTTTGAATAAAAATCCAAAAAAGTCACTGCCTTTTTTCTTGTCAGATTTTAACTCTCCTTCAGAAAACCTATATTTTCTAAATTCTTTTATTTTTTTGTTAAGCTGTTTTTTTAAAGACTTATCAATAAGTAAATGATTTACGTTTTTCATAACTTTTTATAAAGCGTTATTTAGGTCTACTTTGTATTTATTTAATAAAGCTTTAGTTATTCCTAAGTTAGCGTCTTTAGAGTCTACAGCCAAATAAACAAAATAAGCACCACTAGGAGCAATGTTAATAATATGTATTTGACTAGATAAGGTTATGGTAATATCTTGAATTTCTTCATTTAAACCTAAAGCTTCAATAGCTTTTAATTTAGCTTTTACTACTTCTAAATTATAAGCTGAAGCTAAATTTGGGTCAAAGCTCTCATCTTTTGTAAATGAATCATAAGCTTCACCAGAACTAACATCGGTAACAGATACAGCAACAAACCCAGGAACATTACTTTTTAGGTTTTCGATAAAATCATTTAAAATTTCTTTCATTGTAAAAATGGTTGTTATAATAATTAATTAAAAAGTATTTATTGAAGGGCTATTTTTTTTAAGGTCAATTTAATCATAGCTAGTTTAGAAACATCATTAGTCAAAAGGCAAATAGTATGATTATCATATTTGTTGATAATAATAAGTCCGTCGTTTGATGTTAAAACTAATTGATTGAGACTTTTAGAGTTAAGAGTGTCTTGGAAAAATTCATCAGCCATGGTAAGAATAACATTAGCCATAGCTGCAATATTGTTTTCTTTAGAGATATTATAAAAATCAACCACGTGTCCTTCAGAGTCAAAAACAATTCCTTTATCTGCCTCTGATTCTTTTATTAACGTTTGTAAGTTTGCTTTCCCCATTTAAGTTTTTATAACTATTTTTTTGTTTTCCGTGTCTCTTCACTATACCTAAGACACTAATATTTTAAAAGGGTCACAAAAATAACATGTTATTTTCGTTTTTTTTTTTTTAAATTTTTTTTATGATTTTTTTAACAATTTTATAAGCGTAGAAAACAATTAGTTAACCAAAAACAAGTGTTAAGAGATGAATTGCTTTTTTTTAATAAAAAAATAATAAAATAATAACACTATAAAATAATAACACTTTTTAAAGTATGATATTTATCATATTTATAAAAAAAGATGCTTTTTATGTTTGTATCAAGCTGTGTTAAGGTTATCTGTGAAATTATTAAGATTACTTCTTTTCATAGTTGTGTATTTTTTTGATGCTCCCCCGCAATCTGTATAGTATTAAAACTTAAAAACAACGATTTATACCTTACAAACTCAAAAATCAATTAATAATATGACAACTAATAATTATCAAAAAAAATGGGATTCTCAAACAGGGGAGGATCAAAAAAGAAAACCAAAATTACCAAAACCAGTACCTATTGATACTGAAATTAAATTAAATGATAATGCTATACTTTTGAGTATAACTGATACTAGAGGTGTTATTGAATATTGTAATGAAGATTTTGTAAATTCATGCGGATACGAAGTTCATGAGTTAGCAGGATCGGGACATAACATTGTTAGACACCCAGATATGCCAAAAATTATATTTAAGCTAATGTGGCAAAGGCTAAAAGAAAAAAAGAATATGGTAGCCTTTGTTAAGAATTTAGCTAAATCAGGAAGGTATTATTGGGTTATGACAGACTTTATTGTTAAAGAAAATGAAAAAGGAGAAGTAACTCATTATAAAGGTATAAGAAAGGCTGCACCTAAAAAGGCTATAAATGAAATAACCCCCTTATACAAAAAGCTTTTAGAAATAGAAGGATTAAAAGATGTTGAGGCTTCTGAAAAGTTCTTAACTGGTTTTTTGGATGCAAAAAATACAGATTATGATACGTATGTAGAATATTTAATATCTGATTATAACGATTTAAATATGTTTATAAAAGATAATACAAAAAAAGGTTCGTTTTTCAAAAGATTTTTTGGTGTAAGTTAAACTCAATGAATAAGGGAAGTTATAAACTAGCTTTAATCATTCTATTATTACTGAATAAATCTTTTCTAAGTTCAACTTTAGTAAAACCTTTATCTTTTAACATTTCAACAGTCTCTTTACTTAGATATTGATTAATTTCAAAAAAAAGTAGTCCGGTTTTAGTTAAACTATTTTTAGCTAAATCGGCTATTTTTTTATAGAAAAGCAATGGATTGTCATTTTCTACAAACAAGGCTAAGTGTGGTTCGTTTTCTAGTACATTTTTTTTTATTTCATTTTTTTCTAATTCACGTACATAAGGAGGATTAGAAATAATAATATCAAACTTATTACTCAATTTCTTAGTTTTTAGAATATCTTGATGTATGAATGATACTTCAACTTTATTTAAGATTGCATTTTTCTCTGCTACTTTTAAAGCTTCTTCAGAAATATCAATAGCGCTTACACTTGTTTTAGATACGTGCTTTTTTAAACTGATAGGAATACAGCCTGTTCCTGTTCCAATATCAAGAATAGACAAGAGTTCTTGTTTTTTATTTATTTCTTGAATAACCCATTCAACTAACTCTTCGGTTTCAGGACGTGGAATTAACGTGTTTTCATTTACCATAAAAGGAAATCCATAAAACTCTGTTTTACCTAATATATATTGAATAGGTTCTTCTTTTTTTAGTCGAAGTAGGGCTTCATTTAATAATGTTTTCTTGTTTGAAGGAATTTCAAAATTAGGTCGTAACGTGAGATCTATACGTTGTAAGTTTAAATATTCATCTATTAAAAAAAAGAAAAAAGTATCAATCTCCGTTTGTGGATAAACTGAAATCAATTGCTCAGAAAAGTATGTTTTATATTGTTTTAGTAGCATTTTATAAATCTTTTAGCATCCAAATATTACAAGAATAATGGCCTGTTTTTCCTAGTGGTTCTTCTAAATCTATAAAGCCATTTTTTTTATATAGTAATGTTGCAGTTTTCATATATGGCAAAGTTTCTAAATAACACTGTTTAAAACCTGCTTTTTTAGCTTTATTTAAACAGAAACCTATTAATTTACTACCAATACCTTTTCCTCTCGCTATTGGTAAGAAATACATTTTTTGAAGTTCACAAATACTCCCCTCAAAATTATCTAATTGAGCAAAACCAGCTCCTCCTACAACAACACCATTATGTTCTACAACAAAATATCCAGCCTTTTCTTTTTGGTAGGTCTCATACATTTCATCAGTAGCCTTATCTTCATAAGCGGTTCCTACTTTTGGAGCTCCAAGCTCGATTAATACATCACGAATAACTTTAGCTATTTGGGCATTATCTTGTGGTTTAATTTCTCTAATAATAAAATCAGATGGTGTCATAGGAATATAGTACTTTTGCAAGAGCAAAGTACCCAAAAAAACACGAGTTTTCATGAAGAAATTCATTTATTTTTCACCTTTTTTATTGCTAATTATTAGTTGTTCAGTAAAACAAAAACCGATTTTTTTAAAAGTTGATGATATAAAACTTTTATCCGTTTCTACAGACACGATTAGAGTTGGTGCCAATGCTTATTTTGAAAACCCTAACGATATAGGTGGTAAAATAGCTACTGATGAAATTAAAGTATTAATTGATGAAGTAGAAGTAGCACAGGTTTCTTCTGAAGAGTTTAAAGTTCCAGCTCGTAAAGAATTTCATATTCCACTAAAAGTGGTAATTCCTTCAAAAAGAGTATTTGAAAATAATAAAAACGGAATTTTAGGAGGTGTTTTAAACTCTTTAATAAATCAGCGTTTGAAAATTCATTTTAAAGGAGATTTAAAATATAAGGTTTTAGGTTTTTCACATGTATATCCTATTGATAGAGTAGAAAATGTAAAAATTAAATTCTAGCATTATGAATCATGAATTTTACATAGTACGCTGCCTAGAATTAGCTAAAAAAGGAATAGGAACTACAAGACCAAATCCATCTGTTGGAGCTGTAATCGTTCATAATAACAAAATAATAGGAGAAGGGTTTACATCTCCTTATGGAGGTCCTCATGCAGAAGTTAATGCTATAAATGCTGTTCAAAATCAAGAGCTACTCAAAGAAGCCACCATTTATGTTACGTTAGAACCATGTTCTCATCATGGAAAAACACCTCCTTGTGCAGATTTAATAATAGAGAAAGGAATACCTGACATTGTTATAGGGTGTGTAGATACAAATAGTTTAGTAGCGGGTAAAGGCATAGAAAGACTTAAAAAAGCTGGTAGAAATGTAATTGTAGGTGTTTGTCAGAAAGATTGCATAGAGCATCACAGACGTTTTTTTACCGTTCAAAATAAAAAACGTCCTTACATTATTTTAAAATGGGCTGAAACGAAAGACGGATTCATAGCTCCTTTGACCAAAGATGAGCAAAAACCAGTATGGATTTCTAACCAATATTCTCAACAGTTAGTCCATAAATGGCGTAGTGAAGAGCATGCTATTTTAGTTGGAACGAATACGGTAATTGCAGACAATCCGTCACTGACAGTTCGTAATTGGAAAGGAAATAACCCTATAAGAATTGTTATTGATAAAAACTTACGAATTCCGTCAGAAGTAACTGTTTTTGATGGAAATGTAAAAACAATAATTGTAACAGAAGAAAAGAAAGAGGAAAATCAACATGTCATTTACGAACAAATCGATTTTTCTTTTCAAGTGGCGGAACAAATTTGTGAAGTATTGTATAAACACCAAATACAGTCAGTGATAATTGAAGGTGGTGCTAAAACATTACAAACATTTATCGATGCAAATTTATGGGATGAAGCTAGAGTTTTTATTGGAGATGTAGTTTTTGGAGAAGGAGTAAAGCATCCAATTTTTAACGCTAAGCTATCTTCTGAAGAAAAAATAGATAACGATACTTTAAGAATATATAGGAATGATTAAAAATATCATTTTTGATTTTGGTGATGTATTCATCAATTTAGACAAAGAAGCAACATATAAAGAATTAGCAAAATTAGGAGTTACTGAAATTTCTGACGAAATGATGCAACAATATTATCAGTATGAAATGGGATTGATATCCACTGATGAATTTGTGTCCTTTTTTCATGATAAATTCAATATTTCAAAAGAAGATTTAATCCGTTCGTGGAATGCTATTTTACGAGATTTTCCTAAACATCGTTTAGATTTCATAAAAGAACTTGCAGCAAGCAAACAATACCGATTGTTCCTACTAAGTAATACAAATGACTTGCACATTTCTTGGATTCAAAAAGATTGGGGAGAAGAGTTGTATAACGAGTTTAAAAGTTGTTTTGAACAGTTTTACTTATCACACGAAGTTAATTTCAGAAAACCAAATACGGATATTTTTGAGTTTGTGTTACAAGAGAATAATCTACAAGCTTCTGAAACCTTTTTTATAGATGATACCAAAGAGAACACTAACACTGCGCAACAATTAGGGATTCATGTATGGAATAATTGTCCAAAAACAGAAGATGTGGTTGATTTATTAAAAAGAAAAGAATTTATAGCGTGATATACTTAATTTTTAGCATTCTTATCTCTAGTTTATTATTTGTAATTTTTAAACTCTTTGATGTTTATAAAATAAATACATTGCAAGCTATTGTTTTAAATTATGCTGTAGCACTATCTTTTGGTTTTATACATACAAAAGTTTCCATACCTATTATGGATATACCAAATCAACCCTGGTTTTTTGGTGCTTTTATTTTAGGTTTTTTATTTATAGCTGTATTTAATGTAATGGGAGTTACGGCACAGAAAAATGGACTCTCAGTAGCTTCAGTTGCAGGTAAAATGTCGGTAGTAATCCCTGTAATAATTGGAATCTTTTTATACAATGAGAGTATCGGATTAGTTAAAGCTATAGGGATAGTTTTGGCATTGATAGCAGTATATTTATCTTCGGCAAAAAGTGATACTTCTTCAGTAAAATTTAAAAACTTGTTATTTCCTTTATTACTTTTTTTAGGGTCAGGGAGTATTGATACATTATTAAAGTATACTGAAACTACTTACGTACCTAAAGAAGCATTACCAATGTTCTTATCAACTATTTTTGGATGCGCTTTATTTTTTGGTTTTTTTATTTTAACAGCTCAGTTACTAAATAAAAAAGGAGTATTTGAATGGAAAACGTTCCTTGGAGGGATTGCTTTAGGAGTCCCCAACTATTATTCTATGGAATTTTTATTAAAAGCATTACAAACAAAGGGGCTTGAAAGTTCTACAGTTTTTACCATAAATAATGTGTCTATAGTTATATTAACCACCGTGTTTGCTCTTACATTTTTTAAAGAAAAATTGGTCAAAAAAAATTGGCTTGGTATTGGGCTTGCCATAATTAGTATTTTATTAGTAGTTTCGGCATAATGAATGAAGAAATAAAAGACACTTACAAAACAATTACCAAACCCTCTGAGGAAACCTTATTTAAAGACCGAAACAGTAAGTTTTTTGGGTATGCTTTTCCTGTTTTTACTGAGGAAGATATTAAAGAACGTTTAGAAGAACTCCGTAAACAACATCATACTGCACGTCATCATTGTTATGCGTGGCAATTGGGAACAGAAAAGATTCGTTTTCGTGCTAATGATGATGGGGAGCCGAGTAATTCAGCAGGGCAACCAATTTATGGACAAATACAATCTTTTGATGTAACCAATATTTTAATTGTTTCTGTACGTTATTTTGGAGGAACCAAACTTGGAGTAGGAGGATTAATTAACGCCTATCGAGCTTCAGCGCAATTAGCTTTAGAAGCCTCTGAAATTATTGAGAAAACCATAGATATTCATTATAAGTTAAAGTTCGGGTACGATATGATGAATAAAGTACAACGTATTATCAAAGAACGAAACCTAGATATTATTAATCAAAAATTAGAATTAGACTGCGAGTATACCATTTCAGTACGTAAAAAAGAAGCTGAAAGTATTTTTGAAGTTTTTGATAATCTGTTTAAGGTGGAGATTAAATTAATAGATTAAACACTAATAGAGGCTTTGAAAAAAAATGAAGTTAATGAGAAAAAATATTATCATCCTCTTTTTAATGGTTTTACCCATTAAGAGCATAAAAGCTCAAAACTTTTTGTATAATACTGAACAGTTTGGTATACGAGGATCTATGTTAGGAGGTGCTATAACTGCTGGAGCAGATGATGAAAGTATGACTTTTTATAACCCTGCAGGAATACACAAAGTTCCTTCTCAAGTAAGTATATCTCTATTTCAGCCTGTAATTCGTAGCTTTGGTTTTAATAGCTTTTGGGGAGCAAGGGAAAGCAGCGAAATAAATACTAATTATGGGCTAAAACCTTCTCTTATATCTTTTAAATTTAATTTAAAAAATATTGAATTAGCATTTATTAAAATAAGTAAAAGCGAGTTAACAGATTTTTTTAATGCAAAAAGAGAAACCATAAACAGTAACCTTTTAAATACACAGTACTTTGAATATGAATATAAAGGCGAAGATGATTGGTTTGGAGTTGGAACAAGTTTTAAATTAACATCAAATATTTACCTAGGTATTAGTCAGTTTCTAAGTATTTCTAACTTTGAATATAGAAATAAAGTATTTTTAGAAGAACTAAATACAGCTAATAACACTTCTAATAGCTACTTTAACTCTGAACAAACTAGCAGTTATGATAACACAGGTTTTATAACTAAAATAGGTTTTTTATACGATACTAATAAACACGACTTTGGTTTTACAATAACTACTCCAAAGTATTTGAGAATTTTAAAAGATGGATATTATACAGGAGAATTAACCAGAATAGATAGTGACCATAGTTTAGGCAGGCAAATTGTAGATAATGATATATCTCCAGAGATACGAACTCCTTGGGAGTTTTCTATCGGATATAGTTTTCTAGTAAATAAAAATAGTAAATTATGGTTAAGTACCAGTTATCACACTGGAATATCTGATTATAAAGTCGCAAATATAAAATCCGGAAACTCTGCTTTTTCCTGGGTCAATGGTAATAAATCAGTTATTAACTTTGGAGTAGGGTATTCACATCAAATAAGTCCAAAATTAGAATTATCAGGAGGTTTTAGAACAAATAATTTAGCCTACGAAAACAAAAAGGTTTCATTAACAAAATTGAGAAACACTATTTTAGATGGAAATCAGATACACTTTGTAATTGGAACTAAATTTAAATTCAAAAGACACGACGTGCTTTTAGGGTTAGACTGGGGAACTATTTATGATACTCCAAACAAAACTAGCTTTGAATATTTACAAGATATTGCTGAATTATCTCCAAACTTGAATGGGCTGACCAAACAAAATATAACTATTCTATTAACATATAGGTTTATTATAGATGAATTAATAAAGCTATAATATATCTTAACTTACTTAAGCTCAAAACATTTTAGGTTACTTCAATAATTATTCGTAAATTTGCAGGCCTTTTTACGAGTACAGATTTAAAAAGGATAGAAAATAACATTTATTAAGTTTAATTTCTCTTGGCGTTAGTATCGTTAAAAATCTGGTTAACAAAAAGATACAAATATTTATTTCAGACATGTCTGAAGAAACAAAAAACACAGCAGAAGCTGTAAATCCAGCAGAATTTTTAGCAACCTTTAACTGGCACAAATACGAAGAAGGTATTGATGAAGTTGATGAGTCTAAATTAAAAGAATTTGAAAAAGCCTTAGAAGGTACTGTAGGGTTCGTAAACGAGCGCGATGTTATCGAAGGTGAAGTAGTACGTATTACTGATCGTGATGCTATTATCGACATTAACTCTAAATCTGAAGGTGTAATTTCGTTAAACGAATTCCGTTACAACCCAAATTTAGCTGTTGGAGACAAAGTAGAAGTATTAGTTGACAAAAGAGAAGACTCTTCAGGTCAATTAGTATTATCTCACAAAAAAGCACGTGTAATCAAAGCTTGGGATCGTGTTAACAATGCACACGAAACTGGTGAAATCGTTAACGGTTTTGTTAAGTGTAGAACTCGTGGAGGTATGATCGTTGATGTATTTGGTATTGAAGCATTCTTACCAGGTTCTCAAATTGATGTGAAGCCTATCCGTGACTACGATCAATATGTAGAAAAAACTATGGAATTCAAAGTTGTGAAAATCAACCACGAATTTAAAAACGTAGTAGTATCTCATAAAGCATTAATCGAAGCTGATTTAGAAGATCAAAAACGTGAAATTATCGGTCAATTAGAAAAAGGACAAGTACTAGAAGGTGTTGTTAAAAACATTACTTCTTATGGTGTTTTTGTTGACTTAGGAGGTGTTGACGGATTAATTCATATTACTGATTTATCTTGGTCTCGTATCAACCACCCGAACGAAGTTGTTGAGTTAGATCAAAAATTAAACGTTGTAATCTTAGACTTTGATGATAACAAGTCAAGAATCCAATTAGGATTAAAACAATTATCTGCTCACCCATGGGAAGCTTTAAATGCTGACTTAAAAGTTGGTGATAAAGTAAAAGGTAAAGTAGTTGTTTTAGCTGATTATGGTGCATTTGTAGAGGTTGAAGAAGGAGTAGAAGGATTAATCCACGTATCTGAAATGTCATGGTCAACTCACTTACGTTCTGCACAAGATTTCGTAAAAGTTGGTGATGAAGTAGAAGCTCAAATCTTAACATTAGACCGCGAAGAGCGTAAAATGTCTTTAGGTATGAAGCAATTACACCCAGATCCATGGACAGATATTACTACTAAATACCCAGTAGGTTCTAAACACACTGGTACTGTACGTAACTACACTAACTTTGGTGTATTCGTAGAGTTAGAAGAAGGTATTGATGGATTAGTATATATCTCTGATTTATCTTGGACTAAGAAAATTAAGCACCCATCAGATTTCGTAACTGTAGGTGATCAATTAGAAGTTCAAGTATTAGAATTAGACGTAGAGAACCGTAAATTAAACTTAGGTCACAAGCAAACTCAAGATAACCCTTGGGATGCTCATGAATCTACTTATACAATCGGATCTATCCACGAAGGTACTATCAAAGAGAAAAATGATAAAGGTGCAACTGTAGTATTTGCTGATGGTGTTGAAGCTTTCGCTCCAACTCGTTTCTTAGAAAAAGAAGACGGAGGTAAATTAGCTAAAGGTGATGAAACTAAGTTCCAAGTAACTGAGTTTAGTAAAGAATACCGTAGAATTGTTGTTTCTCATACTTCTATCTTTAGAGAAGAAGAACAAAAGAACATCAAAGCTGCTGCTGCAAAAGCTCAAGAAGTAGAAAAAACTACTTTAGGAGATATCGGTGGATTAGCTGAATTAAAGAAGAAAATGGAAGGAAAATAATCCGAACAATTTCTTAAAATGTATAAACCGTTAAGCTGTAAAGTTTAACGGTTTTTTTAGTTCCTTATGTAACAAATGTTACAGTTAAAGCTTACTCTTTTTAAAGGATACTTTCTTAAATAGCTTTATATTTGCTCATCAATTAAAATTAATATGACACTTATTAAATCGATATCAGGTATTAGAGGTACCATAGGCGGAAATACAGGTGACAATTTAACACCTATAGATGCTGTAAAATTTGCAGCAGCTTACGGTACGTTTATAAAAAAGAAAAACTCCGAAAAAGAAAAAATTACCATTGTAATAGGTAGAGATGCCCGTATTTCGGGTAAAATGATAAGTAACTTAGTCGCAAATACCTTAGTAGGTTTAGGTATTAATGTAATCGATTTAGGTTTATCTACAACACCAACGGTTGAAGTTGCTGTCCCTTTAGAAAAAGCGGATGGAGGTATTATTTTAACTGCTTCACACAATCCAAAACAGTGGAATGCTTTAAAATTATTGAATGAAAAAGGAGAGTTTTTAAATGGTGAAGATGGAGCAGACATTTTAAAGATTGCTGAAAATGATGCCACAATTGAGTTTGCTGAAGTTGACGATTTAGGAGCGTATAGAAAAAAGAAGAACTACATAAAGAAGCATATCAAAGAAGTTTTAAAACTAGATTTAGTAGATAAGAAAGCCATCAAAAAAGTGAAATTTAAAGTTGTTGTTGATGGTGTAAACTCTACTGGAGGTATTGCTATTCCTACTTTACTAAAAGAATTAGGAGTAAAATGTGTAGAATTATATTGTGAACCCAACGGACACTTTCCACACAATCCAGAACCTTTGAAAGAACACTTAACGGATATTTCTGAATTAGTAGTCAAGGAAAAAGCAGATTTAGGTATTGTAGTAGATCCTGATGTAGACCGTTTAGCGCTAATTTCTGAAGATGGTTCTATGTTTGGAGAAGAATACACTTTAGTAGCTTGTGCCGATTATATTTTAGGTCAATTAGGAGGTGGTAACACTGTTTCTAACCTATCATCCTCAAGAGCTTTACGAGATGTTACTGAAAAACATGGAGGAACATACACGGCAAGCGCAGTAGGAGAGGTGAACGTAGTACAAATGATGAAGGATACCAATACTGTAATTGGAGGAGAAGGTAACGGAGGAATTATCTATCCAGAATCTCATTATGGACGTGATTCGTTGGTAGGAGTTGCGTTATTCTTATCACATTTGGCTCATAAAAAAATATCTTGTAAAGCCTTAAGAGATTCATATCCTAGCTACTTTATGAGCAAAAATAAAATCCAGTTAACACCACAAATTGATGTTGATAAGATTTTAGAAACAATGGCTAATAACTATAAAAATGAAGATGTAAACACTATTGATGGTGTAAAAATTGATTTTGCTAACGAGTGGGTACATCTACGTAAATCGAATACCGAGCCAATCATTAGAATTTATACAGAAAGTACTAGCCAAGACAATGCAGATGCTTTAGCCAAAAGATTTATCACTGAAATACAACAAATAATACAATAGTTCTTTGAAATTAAAAATAGTAAGTTTATTAATGCTGATGGTTTCAGCATCAATAATAGCGCAGAAGAAAAACGAAGAAATCATTCAAAAGAAAAAAGTAACTAACAAAGGAAAATTCTTCGTTTATTGGGGATGGAACTGGGCTAGTTATTCTAATTCAGATATTCGTTTTAAAGGAGCTAATTACGATTTTACATTACAAAATGTAAAAGCTCAAGATAGACAGACTAAGTTTTCATTTAATGATTATTTTAATCCAGGGAGAGTAACTATCCCTCAAACAAATTATAGAATAGGATATTTCTTTAAAGAAAACTATACTATTTCTATTGGAGTAGATCATATGAAATATGTAATGATAGCTGATCAAGATGTAAAAATTAATGGAAATATTAATATAGGAAACGCGAAGTATGATGGAACATATAATAACGAAACTATCAATTTAGCAGCAGATTTTTTACGTTTTGAACACACTGACGGTTTAAATTATGTAAATGTAGAAGTAAAACGTTTTGATGATGTGAGTCACTGGTTTGGTTTAAACTTAGAAAACTTACAAATTAATTTAACAGAAGGAGTGGGGCTTGGTATTTTATACCCAAGAACCAACACAACCCTTTTAGGCATGGAGCGTCACGATGATTTTCATTTATCAGGGTACGGAGCTTCTATTGGAGGTGGTTTAAATATAACATTCTTAAAACACTTTTTTGTACAAGCGGATTTAAAAGGAGGTTATATTTATATGCCAGATGTTAGAACAACTAAAAGCCCTATAGATACAGCATCACAAAGTTTTTACTTTTTTGAAAATACCATTTTAATAGGAGGTAAATTTAGACTTTAATAACAAAGTATTATAAATACGTTAATATTATAACTATTTTAGGCAAACAAATAATATACTGCTAATTTTACGCTACCTAACAAACAACTAGAGATTTCAACTATGGATTTAGAACAGTATTTTGATAAGTTTAGAAAAAATATTGTAGGTATAGATCAGACTTTTCAAACACCTTACGGTGAAAAGAAAATGATTTATACAGATTGGACTGCAAGTGGAAGATTATATCGACCTATAGAAGAACAACTTTTAAATAAATTTGGACCTTTTGTAGCCAATACTCATACAGAAACTTCTACATCAGGAGCTGCTATGACTTTAGCCTATCACGAAGCACGAAATATTATTAAACGCCACGTAAACGCTTCTTCCAATGATGTTTTAATTACGGAAGGTTCTGGTATGACGGGAGTAGTGAATAAATTTCAACGTATTTTAGGACTAAAAATAAATGAAAATTTAAAAGAAAACACACAGGTTCCAGATGAAAAAAGACCTATTGTCTTTGTAAGTCATATGGAGCATCACTCGAACCAAACATCTTGGATTGAAACTATAGCAGATGTAGAGGTTGTTCCTTGTAATGATGAAGGTTTAGTGTGTTTAGATAAGTTTGAAGAAACTATAAAAAAATACTTAGATAGACCTATTAAAATAGCTTCTATAGTAGCAGGATCAAATGTAACAGGAATAAAGACAGACTACCATAAAGTAGCCTCTTTAATTCATCGTTACGGTGGTTTGTGCTTTGTTGATTTTGCCTGTTCTGCACCTTATGTAGATATAAATATGCATCCAGAAAAAGAAGATGAATATTTAGATGCTATTTTCTTTTCTCCACATAAGTTTTTAGGAGGTCCAGGAAGTTCTGGGGTGTTGATTTTTAATAAAAAACTGTATAAAAATATGGTTCCTGATAATCCTGGAGGAGGAACGGTTAGTTATACAAATCCTTGGGGGCAACATGATTATTTTGATGATGTAGAAACGCGTGAAGATGGAGGGACACCAGCTTTTTTACAAACTATAAAAATAGCTTTATGTATTCAAGTAAAAGATCAAATGGGTACTGATAAAATAAAGGAACGTGAAGATGAAATCAATCCAATTATTTTTAACTGTTTAGAAAATTTGGAAGGAGTTAAAATATTAGCTCCAGATCATAAAGATCGTTTGAGTATTTTTTCTTTCTACTTTGAAAAATATCACTTTAACCTTGTTGTAAAATTATTAAACGACCGATTTGGAATTCAAACTAGAGGTGGATGTTCGTGTGCAGGAACTTATGGACACTTCTTATTAAATGTAGATCAAATAAGATCAAATGAAATAAAAGGTCAAATATTAGAAGGTTGTAATACAGAAAAACCAGGTTGGGTACGTTTATCAGTACATCCAACAATTACAAATGAAGAAGTACAATTTATTTGTGAATCGTTACAAACGTTAGCCGAAAATATTGAAGAATGGTCTAAGGACTATGAATACGACATTGCTAAAAATGATTATGTACATAAAACCATTGAACCAATTGAAAAACAACTGGTAACTGATTGGTTTTCGTTATAATTATGATATGACACACTTAAAAAGCTCTTTTTTAGAAGATAATTATTCAAAAATTAAAGAAGACTCTATATCTGGAAGGTGGATAACACTAACAGATATCGAGCCTTTATATTTAAGCTTACAAAACTCAGAAATTCAAACAAAAATTATTGGAGAGTCTGAAGAAGGAAGGGCCATTTATAAATTAAAATTGGGAAAAGGCAAAAAAAGAATTCTTATTTGGAGTCAAATGCACGGTAACGAAAGTACTGGAACCAAAGCTGTATTCGATTTTTTAAACTTCTTACAACGCTTTCCTACTCACCAAATAACAAAATCTATTATAGATAATTGTAGTATTACCATTGTTCCTATGCTAAATCCAGATGGAGCACAAGCATATACACGTGTTAATGCTAACAATGTAGACTTAAACAGAGATGCTGTAGAATTAGAGGCCAAAGAAAGTAAACTTTTACGTAGTATTTTAGAAGAGGTAAATCCTCAATTTTGCTTCAATTTACATGATCAAAGAACCATTTTTGGTGTTGAAGGAACTAAAAACCCAGCAACAATATCGTTTTTGGCTCCTTCAGAAGAAGAAAAAAGAACAATTACAGAAGGGAGAAAAGAAACAATGAATGTAATTGTTGCTATGAATGATTTGTTACAAGAAATCATACCCAATCATGTTGGTCGTTATACGGATGAATTTTACCCTACAGCAACAGGAGACAATTTTCAAAAGTTAGGACATAATACAATACTAATTGAAGCAGGACATTTTGCAGGTGATTACGAAAGGGAAGAGGTTAGAAAATTCAATTTTTATGCGCTTTTACAGGGGATTTGTCATATTTCTTTAACAAATAATTTTAAAGAGTTTAAAAAATATTTAGCTATCCCTAACAATATCAAGAACTTCTACGATGTGATTTATCGATCAAAAAATAATGAAAAAGATGTTGCATATCAGTATGTAGAAACTATAGAAAATGATAAATTTGCACTCGTTTTAACAAAGGAAAAAGAAGGTAACTTATCTATGTGTTTAGCTCACAAAGAATTCATAAAAAACAGTTAAAAATTCTACTTTCTTTAAATAAAACTTATTTTTTTTAGAAAAAAACCATATTTTAGCAATATTACTTGAAGAAAACAAAAAAATGAAGAAGTTCATACTAGATGAAATCGATCATCAAATTTTAGACATTTTAATTGAAAATGCTCGTACACCATTTACAGACATTGCAAAAAAGCTGTTAGTATCTGCAGGTACTATACATGTACGCGTAAAAAAAATGGAAGACGAAGGAATTATTCAAGGATCTACTTTAACCTTGAATTATGAAAAAATGGGGTATTCATTTATTGCTCACGTTGGAATTTTTTTAGAGAAGACATCTATGACACAACATGTTTTAGACAATTTAAGATTGATTCCTAATGTAACTGTAGCCTACGTAACTGCAGGAAAATATAATATTTTCTGTAAAGTACGTGCTAAAAACACTAACGATGCAAAAGACATTATTTACAGAATAGATGATATTCATGGAGTTAATAGAACAGAAACAATGATTGCTCTTGAAGAAAGCATCAATGATAAAAAGCGTTTAATGCACGCAATTTTTAAAGATATTTAAAAAACTATTTTTAAAAAAGTTAAAAGGGTAGCATAATTATGCTACCCTTTTTTATTGTTTTCAATAAATTAACTGTTTCTATTCAAATAAAAACAGTATTTAATTTATAAAAAAGTGTAGAGTATAAGGAGACTATTATTATAAACTCCAATTAAACTTTTCATAAACTACATACCAATCTTTAGGGAAATCAGCTTTAATTAATAATTTTTTATTCGAATATGGATGAATGAACTCTAAAGAATAAGCGTGTAAAAAAAGGTTTTCACAATCAAAATTATCAATAAACATTGTATTGTGATTTTTATCACCGTATTTAGGATCTCCAATTAAAGGATGACTAATTTTGTTCATATGGATTCGTAACTGGTGTAATCTACCTGTTTTAGGGGCTAACTTTACCAAACTATACCTAGATGTGTCATAAGGTTTTACAGGAATATTTACTGTAACCGTTTTTATAGTACTTAAATGTGTTTCTGCATCTTTATGCACGTTGGCGTCTCTTCCTTTTACTGGAGAATCTATAATTTTAGTTTCAGGAGCATGACCTCTAACAACTCCATAATACGTTTTTTGTATTTCATTATTAGTAAATAGTTCTTGAAACTTAGCTACAAACTTTGTTTCCTTAGAAAGTAATATAATTCCAGACGTTTTTCTATCAAGACGATGAATTGGATACATTTTTTGATTGCATTTCTGTTGAATTATTTGTAACAAAGAATTTTCATCAGCAACATTTCTAGAATGATGCGCATGATGTACAACAACATTATTGGGTTTTGATACGCACAACACATATTCATCTTCATAAATAACATCTAACTTCATTATACTATTCATTTACTGGTTTTAATTTGGTGAAGTTTAAAAGGAGTAAAGATAACGCACCACATATAAAAAAACCTATAAAAAGTGGGAGAGTAGTGGTTTCAACATATTTTCCTATAAATGTAGCAATTGGTACTGCCATAATGGTAGATACAAATCCGTTAATTGCAGCTCCAATTCCAGCAATATGTCCAACAGGTTGCATTGCTAATGCTCGAAGATTTCCAAATAAAAATCCGATAGAGAAAAACTGTAGTGCAAAGAAGATTAATAATACTACAATACTTGGATTTTCCTTTTGATAAAATAATGTTATATAAATAATGGGAACAATTGAAAACATAATTAAAAAGAATGAAACGAGTTTATGCATTCCAAACTTCATAACAAATGAACCATTTAAAAAGGTAGCAAAACCAACAGAAATGGCTAAACCAGCAAAAATATATGGAAATTCGTCTACCAATAAATATTGCTCTTGAAAAATTTGCTGTGAAGCACTTAAATATACCATAAATGACCCTGTAATAAAACCAGATATAAGTGTAAAAATTACAGCTTGTTTATATTTTATAAATTCTTTAGAACCATCTAAAAATAAACGAAATGCAAACTTAATTCTGTTTTCTTCTTGAAGAGTTTCTGGTTGGCGCTTCCATAACCAAAACATTACTAAAACACCAAATATTAGTTGACTATAAAATATAGATTTCCATCCGTAAGCATCCAACATTAACTTACCAATAGCAGGAGCTACAACAGGAACTAAAATAAAAATCACCACAATAAACGACATAATTTTAGCCATGTAGTTTCCACTAAAACTATCTCTAACCATGGCAATACTAATTGTTCTAGGAGCAGAGAGTCCTATTCCTTGTAAGACTCTTCCTAAAACCATCATTTCTATGTTTGTAGCACTAACACAAATAAAGCTTGCAATAACAAAAAGTATAAAACCACCATAAATAACAGGCTTTCTTCCTAAACTATCAGAAATTGGCCCAGAAATTAATTGCCCAAAGCCTAGTCCTAAAAAAATCATTGTTACTAATAATTGACTATCGTGTGATCCTTGTTGAACTCGAATACTAATACCTATTTGTTCTAAAGCTGGGAGTAATGCATCTATTGATAAAGCTACTAATGACATTAGAGAAGCCATTAAAGCAATGAATTCTAATTTCGATTGATTATTTTTTTGCATTATGCAAAAATACTGCCTTTATTTTAGTTAGAAGTATGGATAAAAGTTAAAAAAGGCTGCTTTTTTAACAGCCTTAAACAAACAATACTATAAACTATATATGTCTAATAAAAAAGACGCTGCCAAGAATAAAATGTAGTGAAACAAAAAAATGTAATAAAGTGAAGGGGCTTTTTATTCAGAACAGCGTCATATACTATATACATCTTACAATTTATGAAACAGTTATAATTAAAATAACCCTACTTTTTTTGTTAAAATTTCAAAAATTATTTTTTATTGTAAAAAGCATTAGCTTCTATTGATTAAATCATCAATAAGTAAGTGTTTAAAAATATAGAAAAAACTCATTTATTTAGCTAAGCAATCAATTTAAAGTTCGTGGAAAGTCACATAAAACTACTCTCTAAAAAACAAGTAAATATTGTCTTGGTTTATTGGTTTCCAGTTTTTTGCATGAAAACTGTTTTCACCCCAGTAAATTATAAGATTTACATGGTCTATTTTTATAGAATCTTTCCTTTGTGTTAATAGGTTTAAAGTGTCTTTACTTTGAGTAATACCATTCATTTTAAAATGACCATTTATTTCTGAAATAAAGTCACTTAATTCTTCAATTCTTTTAATTTCAACCTGTTCACTATCAGCTTTAGTAAGTTTATCCCATTTGTTTTCTAATTGTTTTTTTGAGTTACAACTTAATAAACTTAAAGAGAAGAATGTGATTAGTAATATGTTTGTTATTCTCATTTTATACCTTTTTCTTTTCCAAATGCCCATAATAATCCTTGAGTTATAAATGTTGGATAAACAGTTTCATGGTCTTCATTAGGAAAAACAATACTATTTACAGTCAGATTTTTATATGCCCTAGATTTTAACCTTTCTTCTAAAGTATTCATATCTGATACCATTTGAAACCCATTAGGGACGTTTTCCAAAGCTCCAATTCCCATGAATAAGTTGGCATCTAAATCAGAGTTATTTTCATAATATTTTTTTTCAATTTCAAAAATTGACTTATTATGATACCAAAGTGATGGGCTACCTGACATGTAGTAATCGAATGTATCTGGGTTACTAATTACCATGTAGTTAGCTAATAATCCTCCAAATGAATGTCCAGCAAAAGCTTTTTGGTTTAAATCAACTTTGTAATTACTACCTAAATAAGGTATAAGTTCATTTTTCATGAACATGATGAAATTATTTGCTTTTCCGGATTTTAACCTAGCTTCTTTAGAGTACCCATTTGGTTCATTAGGGGAATATGTAGGAGTATAATCACGAGTTCTTGATATGCCAAAATGCTCTCCTTTTGCGTATGAGATTCCAACAATAATTATTTCATCTATTTTGTTTGAAAATTTTAGTCTTGTATATATGCTAGATACAAGAGGAAAAGCATATCCAGCATCGGTAAGTACTAGAATTGGATATTGCTTCTTTGATTTAGAGTAACCTCTTGGCAACTTTATATATATGTCGTACTCTTTTTTTGTGTACTTTGACTTTAAGGATAATACTTCCGAGTTTGGAATAACAAATTTTCTTTTTTTTGTAGCTGAAAGAGTGTTTTCTATCTTTTCATCAATATGAATTTTAAAATCACCTTCAGCGTTTTTGTTTTCTTTTCTTGAGCATGAGTACGATATAAATAGGAAGATAAAAAGAATGGATTTCAGTAAACTCATTAAATTAATTTGTTTTATTAGAATTGTAGCTAATTCGTGTATATGCGGACAGCTAATTTTTTAGTTCGTCCAAAGATAAAAAAAATAGATGCGTGTGTAGAAAATGTTTGTTAGGTGCTGTGCTATAAAAAGAGAGAATTAAAAAACGCTGTTAGCATAAGTATTAACAGCGTTGGTTTGTAGAGGATGTATTTTAAATTTCCCCAATTTCTTGATATATCTTCTTTTTAGAGTTTTCAAAAATAGCTCCTCCAAACTCCTCATTATCTAAAGAAATAATGGTAATATCTTTAATACCCATAATTCCAAAAACAAACTTTAAATAGGTTGTTTGGAAGTTCATATGTTCGTTTTTTTCATTTTCACCATAGCCAGTATCACCTCGGCTTGATAGGATAAACATTTTTTTGTTTTTCAAAAGTCCTACATAATCACCATCGGGTGTTCCTGAGCGGAATTTCCATGTCTCATTAATTCTCATAAGTTGATCTATGTAAGCTTTTAATCCGCTTGGTATAGACCAATTGTACATAGGTGTTCCAAGAACATATACATCGTGTTCTTTAAACTCTTTAATTAGGTCATTGCTCAAAGCGACTCCTAATTGATTTTCTGCTGTTCTTTCTTCAGGCTTAATAAAGGCACTAGCAATCCATTTTTCGTTGATGTGAGGAATTTCTTTTAATCCAACTTCTCGGTACGAAAACGTATCGTCAGGATGCTTTTGTTGCCAATTATCTACAAAAAGCTGTGTTAGTTTTCTGCTGTGCGATTTTTGGTTTCTTACACTAGCATTGATAATAAGTACTTTGTTCATATCTTAATATAGTTTACATGATATGGCAAAGTTCGTTGTAGAAAAAGTAAAAAATATTGACCTAGTTTAAGATGGCTTATGTTTTTTACGAACTCTACTTAAAAACTCAGGAGTTACACCTAAGTACGAAGCAATTAAGTATTGAGGAACTTTGTCTGCTATTTTTGGGTAGTCTTTTATAAAATCAAGATACCGTTGTTCTGCATCATACACATTGTTGTGAATTATTCTTTTTTGCAAGCTACCAAGATAGTTTTCGAGTATAATTCTAAAAAAACGTTCAAGTTTAGGTACTTGCTTTAGCATTTCCTGAAAAGAATCATAACGTATTTGTAACAAGTTGGTTTTTTCTATTGCTTGGATATTATAAATAGAAGGTTGTTGCTTTTGAAAGCTATCAATATCTGTAGCCCACCAGTTTTCTATAGCAAAATATAAAACTTCTTCAGTTCCTGTAGCAGCGTTTATATAAAAGGCTTTAAGGGTTCCATTAATTACAAAATTATCGGTTCTACATACATCACCATTTCTTAGAAGATATGCTCCTTTTTCAAGAGTCTTTTCAGTCCAAAAACTTTTAATGATGCTTTCTTGTTCTGAAGTTAACTTAATGTATTTTGAAATTGATGTGATTAATGGTTCTATCATAATACAATAAATAAAGTTAGTAGGGGTGAAGGTAAGGACTAGACTAGAAGTTAGATTTAGAGTAAAAAGAAACGCCATTCCAACTAAAGAGAAGAATTCTCATTATTATTCAGAATGACGGTATTTTAGTAAATCATTAGTATTTTAATATTCTATTTTATCTTCTTTCTCAGACCATTTCTGGAAAGGTTCTAAAGCAATATCACGTCCTATTTGCTCAAACGGAATACTTCTCTTTTCGTATGGTAACGGAATTTCTTTGTATATAAACTCATCATCAAAACCAATGTTGGCAGCGTCTTGCTGATTACTTCCGTAAAAAACTTTATCAGGACGTGCCCAGTAAATAGCTCCTAAACACATAGGGCAAGGTTCACAAGAAGTATAAACAATACAACCATCTAACTGAAAAGAACCTATATTTTTACAAGCATCACGAATAGCAGTTACTTCTGCGTGAGCTGTTGGATCGTTGGTAGAGGTAACTTTGTTGTTTCCGCGCCCAATAACTTTACCATCTTTTACTACAATACAACCAAAAGGACCTCCTTCGTTGTTCTGCATTCCTTTTAAAGCTGCTTTTACAGCTTCACTCATATATTCTTCGTGTGTATTCATTGTTTAATTTTTAAAAAAAAGGATTACAAAACTAAGTCTTTTCTTTGGCTCAATTTAATAAATAAAATATTTTTTTAAGTGTAAGGTATAAATATTACTTACACTTGGTATCAAAAAAAAGCTCTTTATGACTGTAATTTAATAGTTTATGACATCTTTTTAACAAGCAAGAATAAAACTACCTAACTTGTAATTATTATTAAAAACTAATTAACAATGAAATTAGCAGCCAAACTTATTTTAAATGCAATGCTTGTAATGGGTGTTGTGTTTTTGAATTCTTGTAAAAAGAAGAAAAAAGAAAATGATGTTTTAGAACCAATAGCCAAAATGGCTTATAACCAAACAGTCAAAGATAGTTTATGTGAAAGTAATTGGTTTCCTCACACACAAACTCCACCTCCTGCAGAAGGAAAAGGAAGTCCGTTTGATGTATCGAGCACAACCAATGCAATTTTTCATCAATGGTCTTGGCAAAAGTTTTTATGGCTAACCAAACCAACCGATGAAGTTTCTTTGTTCTATATTTTAGTGAGGGGAGAACCAACTCCAATTAAAATAAAAGCACAAATACCGTTGTTTTTAAATCCAAAAGAAATGCATCAAGTAACGGCTCATATGCAAGATGTAAAACAAAAAGAAGGAGCTGCTTTAGTGTTGGTAGATACTGCCCAAGCAGGCCCTGGGGGTATTTTAAAAACAAACCCTGCGTATAACAAAGAAGGGGTTTCAGAAACAGTATTTTACTCAATTCACGTAAGCCCTACGATGAAAGAATCTTCAAGAAAGTATAGAGACTCTATAGTTAGCGGAACTTTAAGTGGAAATAACCAAGCATCTTTTCCGGTAGGTTCTTTAGAGTTAAAAGTATCATGGACACCAGTAACTGCAATTGCTGAAGAAGAGATAGGTAATTATTATACTACAGTGGCGGCTTTAAGTAGAGATGGAGAAACATATACGAATACTGAGGTAGCTTTATTAGGAATGCATGTTGTAGGTATTGTAGAGAATCATCCAGAATTTATTTGGGCTACGTTTGAACACGACGATTTAGCACCAAACTACAATTGGAAAGAAAACAAAGCAATTTCTGCTACTGATAAATTACTTTTTGAAAAAATTAATACTACTGGAATTGATGGAATTACATGGAGTAATGATAGTGTGAAATTACCATACAAAGCATACGATTTATTTAAGTATGGAGTTCCAAGAGATAGTGTAGGAAACTTTATGAAGACAAGTCAAGAAGAACCTATGAACTTTGATAATATAGAAAATATTAATACTTGTGTAAAAGAAAACTTAACCGATGTATGGAAAAACTATTTTTATAATGGTTCTCTATGGATTGATACTGATGGAATGACTCCTGAAGAACAAACCGCTAAAATAAATAGTTTGGGAGGAAACATAGGAAACGCAACACCAGATAGTACTTCAGTAGCAAGAGGATCTGTAAACTGTGCAAATGTTACCATGGAAACATACACGCAAACTTTTAAAAGTAGTTTAAAAGATATTGAAGCAGACAATTTAGCAAACTGTTTTAGTTGTCATAATACAGTTGGTTTTTCAGATAATAAATCACCATTGTATATAAGTCATGTGTTTAACGCTTACTTATTAAGAGGACAAGGAAAAACATTTAATGAAGTTGAAGCTATTAAAGCGAAGCAAGAAGTAGAAGACTTTATGAAAAACAGCTTAAAGTAACGTTTTTAAGATTGACTTTACAAAAAAGCCTCTCCAGTTTATAGTAAATTGAAGAGGTTTACTTTGATATTTAATACATAGGTAGATGAATAACTCTTATTTTAGGATTAACTATCTAATTTTAGGATTAACTATCTAAAATGTATATAATTATTGTGCACGTAACAGGAGTCGAACCTGCACTTCCGTTGGAAACAAGCCCCTCAAGCCTGCGCGTCTACCAATTCCGCCATACGTGCATAAACTAAAAAAGTTAAGCATGTGCTTAACTTTTTGTGACCGGGCTGGGGCTCGAACCCAGGACCCTCTCCTTAAAAGGGAGATGCTCTACCAACTGAGCTACCCGGTCATTGCTTCTTTGTGAAAGCGGTTGCAAATATACAACTGTTCTTTGAATCAAAAAAGCTTTTTTGTAATATTTTTTACTCATATTTGTAACTGCTTAATTACTAGATTATGAAAATTGTATTATTAGGGTATATGGCGAGCGGAAAATCGACTGTTGGACGAGTTTTAGCCGAAAAAATGCAAATTCCGTTTATAGATTTAGATGAATATATAGAGGAAAAGGAAGGTAAAACAGTTTCTGAGATTTTTGAAAATAATGGAGAAATCTATTTTAGGAAACAAGAACACGTATACCTAAAAGAACTTTTAGAGAAACAAAACAAATTTATTTTGTCTTTAGGAGGCGGTACTCCTTGTTATGCAGGGAATATGGATGTATTATTAAGTGTTAATGATGTGAAATCTGTATATTTAAAAACAAATATCACTACCATTGTAGATAGGCTAACGAACGAAAAAAGTAAACGCCCACTGGTAGCTCGCCTAAACAAAGACGAGTTGTCAGAGTTTGTTGCTAAGCACTTGTTTGAAAGAAGCTACTTTTATAATAAAGCAACATATAAATTAATAGTTGATAATAAAAGCATACATGAAACAGTAGAGGAGTTAGAAAAATTACTAAGTTAAGTAAGCAATTGTTTCATTAACCTTAAACTCTACAACTACATGTTCTTTAATAGAAGTTGATAAAGAAATTCCTTTAAAATCAGCTTTTACAGGATACTTTTTATGATTTCTATTAACTAATACAGCTGTTTTAAATCTTTTTAAAGGAACTTCTAAAAAATGCTTTACACCATATATTAAAGTTGTTCCTGAATTTAAAACATCATCTACTAAAACTAATGCTTTATTTTGATATTCTTCACTCTTAATAGAAGTAGTAATTGGACTGATAGGATTTTTTTTATCGATAGAAACTTTGCATAAAGTTATTGATAAAGGAGAGATGTCACTTAAAATAGTCGAAATTTTTTCTGCTAAAAAATATCCATTATCAGCAATACCAGCTATAATAATTTCTTTTTCGTCGCTATTGCTTTCGTAAATTTGAAAAGCAATTCGACGAATTTTTTGTTCAACTTGAGTATTATTTAAAATGATATTATTTAAGGCTGTCATAGTTAGTTAACTTTAACTTAGTTTTGGTTTACAAATTAACATCATTTTTATTAGAATCTTCATAATAATCATCAATATCACGACGATCTTTTTTGGTAGGGCGCCCTGTTCCTTTTTTACGATAATAATCTTTAGCGTATTTTAATAACTCAGTTTTTTCAAACTCTTCTTTAGGGGTTATGTCTTTTCTATATAAATCAACCAATTTAGCTCCAACTCGATTGGGTGGAATATCTAACACCTTTATTTTGTAATTAATTTGATTTTTTCGAATAGTTATTTCTTCGTTACCAAATATTTCTTTTGATGGCTTTAGGTTAGTGCCTTCTATTTTAACATGCCCTTTTTTACAAGCATCTGTGGCAATACTACGGGTTTTAAACAAGCGAATACACCACAAATATTTGTCAATTCTCATATAAAAAGTTAATTTTTATCGTTTCATTTTTTACAAAGGTATAAAAATGGTAAATTGCGCGTTAAAATTTCAGAATTAAATGATAAAATTTAAACATGTATTTTATACAGCCATTATAGGTACTCTTTTGTATGCTTGTGGAAGTGATAGCAACTCTTTAGTTGACAATTTTGACCATGAAGCTCAAGCTTTGAAAGATAAAGATTCGATAGCAAAATTTTTAAAGAATTATTATTTTGATGATACAATAGATTCTATAAAACCTATAATTGCTGGTAAAACACCATTGTCAGAAGATAGTAGGTTAATAAAAAAGACACATACAGAAAACGATATTGAATATGATTTATATCATTTAGTCATAGAAGAAGGACAATCTCCGAAAGGTAACCCTACAGAGTTAGACTCTGTTCTAACTAACTATCAAGTATGGTATACAACTAAAGTAGATCAACTAGAGTTAAGTCAAACAGGAACTACTCCAATTTGGTGGAATTTGACATTATCAGGAAGTCAGTTCGATGCTCCTACGCCTATTAGAGGGTGGACTTTAGGAATTCCAAACTTTAAAGCAGGCATTAACACATCTAGCCAAGGAGAGCCTATTTCTTATGATAAATTTGGAAAAGGAATTTTGATTGTTCCTTCAGGCTTAGCTTATAGAAATTCGGTAAATGGAGGAATACCTGCCAATTCTCAGTTAATCTTTTATATTGATTTATTCGACTTTGTAGAAGATACAGATCATGATAGAGATGGAGTACCTTCTATATTAGAAGATTTAGATGGAGATGGAAACCCTAGAAATGATGATACTGATGGAGATAATATTCCTAATTACTTAGATACAGATGATGATGGAGATGGAGTTTTATCAAAAGACGAGGATAAAAATGGAGATGGAAACCCAGCTAACGATTTTAGTGATCCAAATAAGCCTACGATACCAGATTATCTAAACAGGGATATTTTTTAAGGTAAAAAAGTAAAATAAAAAAAACCGAAGTCTTAGACTTCGGTTTTTTTTATGTTTAAAATTTAAAAGTTAGAACCTATATGATAAACCTATAATAATTTGGTTTATACGAGTATCAAAATTTACATTTTCACTAATATTATTATCTACAAATTTAGACTCAGTATCAGACAAAGCTCTTTCCCAACGTACATCTAATCCCAACTTACCAAGTTCAACACCAGCTCCTAACTGTAAACCAACTGAAAAACCGTCAGAATTTACTTGTTTAAGATCTTTAAAGTTAAAATCAGAGTCTAAAATATATTGAAAAGATGGTCCAGCAAAAACATGTCCTACTTTTAAAAAGTTTAAACCTAATAAAACAGGAATATCTATTTTTTGAATTTCATAAGAGACATTCTGGTTATTTGTTGAGTTGTTTGATTTTCCTTCTGGATAATAAACAACATTATTATTCAATTGTGTATATACCAATTCAGGTCTAATATATAAACCAGTAGCTGGTAATTTTATACGTAACCAAGCACCAGCATGAAAACCTGTTTTACTTTTGGCCCCATCAAAGACATCATTTTTTACATCAGAAAAAGAGTCAGAATTGTAGTTAATACCTCCTTTAATACCTCCTTGTATTTGGCTTTGTGCTAACTGTGAGCCTCCAATTAGAAGACATAAGATAAAAATTGCTTTTTTCATTTGTTTTTAATTTACACTATTATAATTGAGTTAAATATTTACTTTTATATAAAAAAATACATCACTTTAAACCTTAAAAGTGATGTATTTATTGTTTAGTTGTTTATGTTTTTTATTTTCTAGAAATAACTTTTTCAACTGCTTTTACTATAGCTTCGTCATTTAAACCATATTTTTTCATTAACTGATCTGGAGTAGCAGATTCACCAAAACTATCGTTTACAGCAACAAACTCTTGTGGAGTAGGGGCGTTGGTAGCTAAACAACGTGCTACACTTTCTCCTAAGCCTCCATATTTGTTATGCTCTTCAGCAGTAACTATACAGCCTGTTTTAGCAACAGATTTTAAGATAGCTTCTTCATCTAATGGCTTAATAGTATGAATGTTTATTACTTCAGCAGAAATACCTTTAACTTCTAATTGTTCAGCAGCTTGTAAAGCTTCCCATACTAAGTGACCTGTAGCAACAATAGTAACATCATTACCTTCAGTAAGTTGAATTGCTTTTCCTATTTCAAAAGGTTGATCGGTCATAAATACTGGTACTTTTGGACGCCCAAAACGTAAATACACAGGTCCCTCATGTTCTGCAATAGCTAAAGTCGCAGCTTTAGTTTGGCTGTAATCACAAGTATTTATAACAGTCATACCTGGTAACATTTTCATTAATCCAATGTCTTCTAAAATTTGGTGTGTCGCTCCGTCTTCACCTAAAGTTAACCCAGCGTGAGAAGCACAAATTTTTACATTTTTATCAGAATAAGCAACTGATTGACGAATTTGATCATAAACTCTACCAGTTGAAAAGTTTGCGAATGTACCTGTAAAAGGAATTTTTCCTCCAATAGTTAATCCAGCAGCAATTCCAATCATATTAGCCTCGGCAATTCCTACTTGATAAAAACGCTCAGGGTGATTTTCAGCAAATTCATTCATTTTTAATGAACCTGTTAAATCAGCACATAAAGCTACAACATTAGGGTTTCTCTGTCCTAATTCTGTTAAACCATCACCAAACCCAGAACGGGTATCTTTTTTTTCAGTATAAGTATATTTTTTCATCAGTTTGTGTTGTGTAAATACGCATCAAAAATAATCTTTTATATAGATGTAAAGCTACAATTTTGATAATTCTTTGTAAAGTTTATGAACAGGAAACCCCATAACATTAAAATAACTTCCTTCAATTTTTGTTATTCCTATTTTACCAATCCATTCTTGAATACCATAGGCTCCCGCTTTATCAAACGGTTGGTACGTTTTTATATAGTAATCAATTTCATCGTCTAAAAGTTCTTTAAAACTGACTATAGTGGTGTCATTTACAGTTTTTTGAAATGATTTGTTAGTAATACATATAGAGGTAATAACTTTATGTGTAGTGTTAGATAGTTTTTTAAGCATTTGGAACGCCTCATTGTAATTTTTAGGTTTTCCTAAGGCTTCATTATTTATCCATACAATGGTGTCTGATGTTATTAATAACTCATTTTCTTTTAAATCTTTTTTAAAAGGAATAGCTTTTAAATCAGCCAAAAAGTCAGTTATTTCTGTTTGCTGCAATTCCTCAGGATAAATTTCTTCTATATCTTTGATTTTAACAGTAAAAGGAATATTTAAGCTTTTAATAAGTTCTTGTCTTCTCGGAGAGCTTGAGGCAAGAATAATAGAATACTGTGATAATTTAGTTGATAACATATTTAATATAATAAGATATAGTAGGAACACTTAAAAGAGCAAGAAAAAAACTTATATAGCTTATTTTTAATAAATTATTATAGTCTTTGCTTTCTGAAGCTAACATTAGTTTATATATAAAATATAGTTCAGGGAGTATTCCTAGCAGCATAATAGTTGAAAAAATAAATTTATTTTTTAAAAAGGCAACAGCAACAGAAAACACAAATAAACAAGCTATAAACGAAAGCATCAAGGCAATATCTTTAGCCCTTTTTCTACCAAGTAAAACAGGTAGGGTATTTTGTTTATTTATATTGTCATGGTTTACGTTAATAATATCAATAATTATTTCTATGACCATATTGCTAAGAAAAGAAATAATTACGTAACCTATGGTTATCAACTGGAGGTTATAAAATAATTCCCATTGTTCTATAGATAAGTTTAATGGGAAATCAAACCACCAAAGCATAAGTAAGGCAAAAGGTTTTAAAAAAGAAGTAACAATGTTACTAAAAAAGGTTTTCTGGATATTGTTTTTTGAATATAGGTGTACAACTATTGGACAAATTATAAAAATAAGACCATACCATATTTTATTTACCTTTAGTGATACAATTAAGCCTACTAAAATTCCAAATATCATTAATAAAATAGATACTTTTTTTATCTTATTTAAAGGGAGTCTGGTTTTTTTTTGTTTGTTTCTAAAAAAAAAGCTAGTTAAGTAACCAGAAGCTAATAAGAAAGCACTTGAAATAGATAGTAAACCAAGATCAAAAAAAGAGAGAGTTGTTTCAAAACCATAACCATATAAAAAAGAATACTTAAATAGAAATAAAATAAAAATAAAATATATAATTTTTTTCCATTGTATGATATTTAAGAAAGTATCATTCATTTAGTTAAAAGCCTTTTTTATTCTGGCTAAATCACGTTTATTATCACGATCTTTAATATTTTGTCTTTTATCATGGGTTTTCTTTCCTTTAGCTAGAGCAATATCTAATTTAGCCCAACCACTTTCGTTAATGAATAAACGCAAAGGAACAATTGTATTACCTTTAGCTTCAACTTCCTTTTCAAGTTTTTTTAATTCACGTTTATTAAGTAGTAAACGGCGCTCACTTTTGGGATTATGGTTGTAATGATGCCCAAAGGCATACTCTTCGATGTACATATTTACAACAAAAAGCTCTCCTTTATCGTTAAACTCGCAAAAGCTCTCAGTAATTCGAGCTTTGCTTTGTCGTATTGATTTTATTTCAGTACCTGTGAGCTGAATTCCTGCTGTGTATTTATCAAGTATCTCGTATTCAAAACGAGCCTTTTTATTCTGTATGTTAATTTTTTTTTGCATAAAATAAAACACAAATATAACTATAATTTTAAGTTGTTAAATAAAATTATTAAGCTATGATTTAAGTCATGTTTTTAGGGAAGTGTGGAGTGTAATTTTGCTCAAAATTAAAACTTATAATCATGAAAAAAATTATATTAAGTATTGTATTAGGAACATTGTTTTTTAGTAATGTAAATGCTCAAGAAAATGCTAAGACAAATGATTTTAAAAAATGGCAAGCTCGTTTTAGATGGGTAAGTGTTTTACCAAATGAATCTGCAACAATTGGTACTATTGGAGGAGATGTTGAAATAGGTAAAAATTTTATTCCAGAATTAGACTTTACTTACTATTTTACTCAAAATATAGCAGCTGAATTAATTTTAGGAACAACTAATCACGATGTAAAAGCAGTAAACACAGCCTTGGGAAATGTTAATTTAGGTGATGTTTGGTTATTACCTCCAACATTAACGCTACAATACCATTTTAATATAAGTGATTTTAAACCTTATGTTGGGGCAGGTGTTAACTATACTGTTTTTTACGATGCTAATCCAGGAGCTGTGGTTGATGTAGATTATGAAAATAGTTTTGGGTATGCACTTCAGTTAGGTTTTGATTACGATTTAGACGATACTTGGTTTTTAAACGTAGATGCAAAATATATAGGACTAAGTACAGATGTTTCTGTAAATGCAGGTGTAGCGACAGTACCAGCAGAAGTAGATATAAACCCGTTACTTATTGGTTTTGGAGTAGGTATGAGGTTTTAAACCAATAAATTTTAATTCCTTTTATAGAGCTACTTAATTGTAGCTCTTTTTTTATGTTAAACTTAACAAGTAAAATTAATGAATACTTGTAAATTTGTTTATGATTATAATGACTAAAATAAACAACATTTTATGAGATATTTATACATTTTATTATTTTTATCAATAGTTTCTTGTAAACCAAAATTTACTGCCCAAGAAATAATTGATAAGTCAATAGCATACTCTAGGTTGAACGAAATTGGAGATGCTACAATTTCCTTTGATTTCAGAAAAAATAATTATAAAGCAGTCAGAAATAACGGTGCTTTTAAATTAGTTAGAACTATAAAAAATGACTCGGTAAGAATAAAAGATGTGTTGTCAAATGACAATTTTGAGCGTTTTGTAAATGATAGCTTAGTTGAGCTAACGGAAAAAGATGAAAATCGTTATAGAAACTCTGTAAACTCAGTTCACTATTTTTCAGTTTTACCTTTTGGATTGAATGATAAAGCTGTTCAAAAAAAGCTATTAGAATCAGTTAAAGTTAAAGGAAAAGAGTATTATAAAATTAGAATAACATTTACAGAAGAAGGAGGAGGAGATGATTTTGATGATGTATTTATATATTGGTTTGCTAAAGATAATTTTCAACTAGATTATTTAGCGTATAAATATCATACAAATGGAGGAGGAGTACGCTTTAGAGATATAAAAGAGGAAAAAATAATAAACGGAATTCGTTTTGTTGATTATAACAACTATAAACCTTTAGAAGATGGTATTGACTTTTATATCATTGATAAACTTTATGAAGAAGGTAAACTAAAAAAAGTTTCTGAAATCGTACTAAATAATATTGTAGTAAATTAAAAAAAGGGAGTTAAAAACTCCCTTTTTTTATTCAAAATTAGTTATTAACTAAATCCGATTGATTTCTAAATACCAGCTCATCATCAAAAGCATCTAGTAAAATAATACTATCAGTAGTTACTTGTCCAGATAAAATTTCTTTAGATAACTGATTTAAAACTTCTTTTTGAATAACACGTTTTACAGGACGCGCGCCAAACTCTGGTTGGTATCCCTTTGTAGCTAAGTAATTGATAGCCTCATCTGTAGCGTCAAAAATAATGTTTTGTTGCGCAATCATCTTTTTAACATTATTCAATTGTAGTTTTACAATTTCTTTAATATTATTCTCTGATAATGGAGTGAACATGATAATATCGTCAATTCTATTCAAAAATTCAGGTCTTACAGATTGTTTTAATAAACCTAAAACTTCTGTTTTAGCTAAATCTATAGTAGTATCAATGTCTCCCTTCATATTATCAAATTTCTCTTGAATAATGTGGCTGCCCATATTGGAGGTCATAATAATTATGGTATTTTTAAAATCAGCAATACGTCCTTTATTATCCGTTAACCTACCTTCATCTAGTACTTGTAATAAAATATTAAAAGTATCAGGATGTGCTTTTTCAATCTCATCTAATAATACAACTGAATACGGTTTTCTTCTAACAGCTTCAGTTAGTTGTCCGCCTTCATCATATCCAACATACCCAGGAGGTGCACCAACCAATCTGCTTACTGAATGTCGTTCTTGATATTCACTCATATCAATACGTGTCATGGCATTTTCATCATCAAATAAATATTCAGCAAGAGCTTTGGCTAACTCAGTTTTACCGACTCCAGTTGTTCCCAGGAACAAGAAAGAACCAATAGGTTTGTCAGGGTTCTGTAATCCTGACCTAGAACGGCGTACAGCATCAGAAACTGCTTCAATAGCTTCTTCTTGACCAACAACACGTTTATGTAGTTCATCTTCTAGTTTTAACAACTTCTCACGCTCAGATTGTAACATTTTAGTAACAGGAACTCCGGTCCATTTAGCTACAACTTCAGCAATATCGTCATAGGTTACTTCTTCTTTAATTAAAGAGTTTCCTTGTTGATTTGCTAAGATATCTTGTTGTTTATCTAGCTCTTCTTGTGCTTCTTTAATTTTACCATAACGTAATTCAGCTACTTTACCATAATCACCATTGCGCTCAGCTTTTTCAGCTTCGTGTTTATAGTTTTCTATATCAGTTTTTAAGTTCTGAATAGTATCTACAACACTTTTTTCAGATTGCCACTTGGCATTGATTTCATTACGCTCTTCCTTTAAATTAGCTAAATCGGCATTTAAAGATTTTAACTTAGTTTCATCGTTTTCACGTTTAATGGCTTCAATTTCAATTTCTAACTGCATTATTTTACGATCAAGTACATCTAATTCTTCTGGTTTAGAATTGATTTCCATACGTAATTTAGAAGCAGCTTCATCCATTAAGTCAATCGCTTTATCTGGTAAAAAACGATTGGTAATATAACGTTGGGATAATTCTACGGCTCCAATAATGGCTTCGTCTTTTATTCGAACCTTATGGTGTGTTTCATATTTATCTTTAATACCACGTAAAATAGAAATAGCACTTTCTGTATCTGGTTCATCTACCATCACTTTTTGAAAACGACGTTCTAAAGCTTTGTCTTTTTCAAAGTATTTTTGATATTCATCTAGAGTAGTAGCTCCAATAGCTCTTAATTCTCCACGTGCTAAAGCAGGTTTTAAAATATTAGCAGCATCCATTGCACCTTGACCAGCACCAGCACCTACTAAAGTGTGAATTTCATCAATAAATAATACGATGTCTCCTTCAGACTTTGTTACTTCTTTTACTACAGATTTTAAACGTTCTTCAAATTCACCTTTATATTTAGCTCCAGCAATTAGTGCTCCCATGTCTAAAGAAAAAATTTGTTTTTCTTTAAGGTTTTCAGGAACGTCACCACGAATGATTCTGTGTGCTAAACCTTCAGCTATTGCAGTTTTACCTGTACCAGGCTCCCCAACTAGAATCGGGTTGTTTTTAGTTCTACGTGATAAAATTTGTAATAAACGTCTAATTTCTTCATCACGACCAATTACAGGATCTAATTTTCCGTCTTGTGCTAACTGATTTAAGTTTTTAGCATATTTATTTAAAGAATTATAAGTTTCTTCGGCACTTTGTGAGGTCACACGATTTCCTTTACGTAATTCTTCAATTGCTGCTTTTAAACTTTTTTCTGAAACACCTTGATCTTTTAAAACTTGTGCTATTTGACTTTTAGATTTAAAAATAGCTAAAATTAAATGCTCAATAGAAACATATTCATCGTTCATTTTCTTAGCAATAATAGATGCTTCATTTAATGTTTTATTAGCTTCACGAGAAAGCATTAAGTCAGCACCAGTAACTTTAGAAAAACTTTCTAATTGCTTATCTAATATTTGTTGTATAACAGTTACATTTATATTGAGTTTCTTTAAAATGAAAGGAAGTACATTTTCGTCGACTAAAAATAAAGCTTTGAAGATGTGTTCATTTTCTATAAGGTTGTTACCATAACTTTGCGCTAATTGTTGCGCTTGTTGTATGGTTTCTTGTGATTTTATTGTATAATTGTTAAAATTCATATCGTTTTTATTTTTCTCTATAAAAGTCAAATTCAATACCAATTGATTTTTTTTAAAAACAAGAGACATTTTGTCTTTAAAAATAAATTTTTTATGACTTTTTGACTGGTAGGATGATAATTAAGAACAATAATGTTATTAAAATAAGAACTTAATGGGAGTATTAAACACTATTTTTGGAAGAAAAGACAAAAATGAAGAAGGAAAAGAGTCATTTATTAACTGGACTCCATTAACATCGATAGAGCAAATAAAGGAGATAAAAGAATTATCGAATAAACAACCAATTGCTATTTTTAAACATTCAACAAGGTGTGGAATTAGTAGTATGGTAATTAAACGTTTTGTAAACAGTTTTGATGAGGAATTAAAAGATTTTAAAGTGTATTATCTTGACTTATTTAGCTATAGAGATGTTTCTAATGAAATAGGGCATACATTTCAGGTTTTACATCAATCTCCTCAGTTGTTGGTAGTTAAAAATGGAGAAGTAATTTCGCATGCTTCTCATTACGATATTGCTCGTATTGATTTGAAAAAATTCTAAAAAAGATGCCATTTTTAATGGGATTTCCTTAAATACCTCGTATTTTTGCGTATTTCAAAATTAATAGAGATTTGAGTAACGAAACAGCAACTTCACAACCAAAGAAAGGAAAAAATCTATACGATTATCAAAAAGAAGCATTGCACAAAATTTTCAAAAGTTTTGAGAATGCCCCCGAAAATTACCATTTACTTTATCAACTACCTACAGGAGGAGGAAAGACCGTTATTTTCTCTGAAATTACACGTCAATACTTAAAACATTATCAAAAGAAAGTATTGATTATGACACACCGAATAGAGCTGTGTAAACAGACAGCAAAAATGCTTAAAGAGTTTGGTGTTGTAAATAAAATTATAGATAGTAAAGCAAGTTTAGACGATCAAAATGAGTTTGATTGCTTTGTAGCTATGGTTGAAACGTTAAACAATCGTTTGAATGACGATATGTTAGATATTTCAGATGTAGGTTTAGTAATTATTGATGAGGCACATTACAATTCTTTTACTAAACTATTTAAGTTCTTTGATAAGTCTTTTATACTGGGTGTAACTGCAACTCCTTTAAGTTCAAACATTAAGCTTCCTATGAAGGATAATTATGATGAGCTTATTGATGGGGAGAGTATTGGGGCTTTAATTCAAAATGAATATTTGGCAAAAGCCAATATTTATTCTTATAATGTAGGTTTAACTTCGTTAGAAGTAGGGGCTAATGGTGATTATACTGTAAAATCATCTGAAGATTTATATACAAATACAGATATGCTTTCAAAGCTTTTACAAGCTTATGAAGAACGGGCTAAAGGAACAAAAACCTTAATTTTTAACAATGGTATTAATACATCGTTGCATGTATATGATACGTTTAAAAGAGCTGGGTACCCAATTGCACATTTAGATAACACTAACACTAAGAAGGAACGTGATTTTATCTTAAAATGGTTTCATAAAACACCTAATGCTATAATTACTTCGGTAAGTATCTTAACAACAGGGTTTGATGAACCTTCTGTACAATCAATTATTCTTAATAGAGCAACGAAATCGTTAACATTATATTACCAAATGATTGGTCGTGGTTCTCGTATTTTACCTGGGAAATCAGAATTTAATGTAATTGATTTAGGAAACAACTTCCATCGTTTTGGACCTTGGGGTGCCGATTTAGATTGGCAAAAAATGTTTAGGGCACCTAATTTCTATCTAGACAATTTATTATCTGATGAAGAAATAGAAAGTGACTTTAAATATGAGTTACCAGCAGATGTTAAAGCAGAGTTTGCTAATTCTGAAGACCTTTATTTTGATGTTAAAAAAGTATACAGAGACACTATTCAAGGAGGAGAGTCTTCAAAAAGAGTACTGGAAAAATCAATAGAACATCATGCAAAAATGTGTGTTGAAAATAGTGAAGATGTTTTTGATGCATTGATATTAGCAAAAATGTTGGGAGGAGATATTGATGATAGAATTTTTAGATACTCAAAATGTATCTCAAAGAGTACTCATAATTTCATTGATTGGTTACAAGATGACTATCGTAAAAAATTAAATAGTTATTTACGAAATAATTTTGATGAAGTATATGAGCAAATTCATGGACATCCACCACCTGAAGATGAATAAAAATAAAAAATCCAGTTCAAAAGAACTGGATTTTTTTATGCTTATATTATTAGTAATGATAAGTATTTACTTAGCTGGTAAAATTTTACCTGAGCATTCACCAAAACCAATACGAATTTTTTCATTTTTACAATAACCACGCATAATAACAGTATCGTTATCATTTATAAATTTACGTTCGCTACCGTCGTTTAATTTAACAGGGTTCTTACCTCTCCAAGTTAATTCTAACATTGAACCAAAGCTATCTTGAGTAGGACCAGAAATAGTACCACTACCCATCATATCACCTGCATTTACAGGACACCCATTTACTGTATGATGTGTTAATTGTTGTACCATAGTCCAATACATGTATTTAAAGTTAGAATTACACACTACAGTTTCTTCTTTACCTTCTGGTTGAATAGCCATTTGTAAATTAATATCGTAACTATCTTTTCCTTCTTTCTTTAAATAAGGTAAAGGTTCATATACTTGTTTAGGATTATCTACTCTAAAAGGCTCTAGTGCATCTAAGGTTACAATCCAAGGAGAAATTGTTGAAGCAAAATTCTTTCCTAAGAAAGGTCCTAATGGAACATATTCCCAAGCTTGAATGTCACGAGCAGACCAGTCGTTAAACAATACCAGTCCGAAGATATAATCTTCTGCTTCTTCAATAGGTATTCTATCTCCTAAGTCGTTAGCAACTGTAGTAATAAAAGCCATTTCTAATTCAAAATCTAATAATTTCGAAGGTCCAAAATTAGGTGTAGTTTCTCCTTCATTAGGACGCTGTTGCCCTATAGGACGACGAATTGGAGTACCAGATGGCACGATAGAAGAACTTCTTCCGTGATAGCCAATAGGAATTTGTAACCAGTTTGGAAGTAAGGCATTTTCAGGATCTCTAAATAAGCTCCCTACATTCGTTGCATGTTCTTTACTAGCATAAAAATCGGTATAATCTCCTACAGCGACAGGAAGTTGCATTTCTACTTCATCCATTCTAAAGATTATTTTGTCTTTGTGCTCAGCATTATCTCTTAGCTTACTGTTTTTTACATCAAAAATATCAGCAATCCTATTACGAACTAAACGCCATGTTTTACGTCCGTCTGCAATAAAATCATTTAAGGTGTCTTGTAAGAAGATATCATCTGTTAAAGGAATTCCATCAAAATATCCTAATTGATGTAAAGCACCTAAATCAATCGCATAATCACCAATTCTTGTACCAATTGTTATGATATCATCTTTAGTTAAAAAAACCCCAAAAGGTATATTTTGAATAGGAAAATCTGAGTTTTCAGCTACAGTTAACCAAGATTTTCTATTCGGGTTATTAGCAGTTATTTCCATTTATCGTTTTTGTTATATTTTCATCAAACCTACATATTTTTTTCAATTTACCCCAAAAAGATGAGTAAAAAAAATGTGAAAGTATTTTAGCGTAAACTTCTTTAAAAATCCTTAAAAAAGGATACATAAATTTTAGTACATTTGGCTACTTTACGCAACAAAACAAACAACATGCAAAAAGATCATCAAATATTTGATTTAATTCAAGAGGAAAAAGAACGACAATTAAATGGTTTAGAATTGATTGCTTCTGAAAATTTTGTGAGTGACCAAGTAATGGAAGCTCAAGGATCAGTTTTAACAAATAAATATGCTGAAGGATACCCAGGTAAACGTTATTACGGAGGGTGTGAAGTAGTAGATATCGTTGAGCAAATTGCGATTGATAGAGCTAAAGAATTATTTGGAGCTGAGTATGTAAATGTACAGCCACACTCTGGAAGTCAGGCAAATACTGCGGTCTTTGCAGCTTGTTTACAACCAGGAGATACTATTTTAGGTTTTGACTTATCTCATGGAGGTCATTTAACACACGGTTCACCAGTTAATTTTTCAGGAAAATTATACAATCCTGTATTCTACGGAGTGGTAAAAGAAACTGGATATATCGATTATGATCATTTAGAACAACAAGCAAAAGAGCACAAACCTAAGTTAATCATTGCTGGAGCTTCAGCGTATTCTCGTGATATTGATTTTAAAAAGTTTAGAGAAGTTGCTGATAGTGTTGGAGCTATTTTAATGGCTGATATTTCACATCCAGCAGGATTAATAGCAAAGGGTATTTTATCTGATCCACTACCACACTGTCATATAGTTACTACAACAACTCATAAAACATTACGTGGACCTCGTGGAGGAATGATTATGATTGGAAAAGATTTTGAAAATCCGTTCGGATTAAAATTAAAATCAGGAAAATTAAAGAAAATGTCTACATTGATTAACTCTGCGGTATTCCCAGGAAACCAAGGTGGACCATTAGAACATGTTATTGCAGCAAAAGCAGTTGCTTTTGGTGAAGCTTTAACAGATGAGTTCTTGGAATATCAAATTCAAGTAAAAGAAAACGCACAAGCAATGGCCAAAGCTTTTGTAGAGAAAGGATATGAAATTATTTCTGGAGGTACAGACAACCATTGTATGTTAATTGATTTACGTAACAAAAAGATTACAGGTAAAGCTGCTGAAGAAGCTTTAGGAAAAGCAGAAATAACTGTAAACAAAAATATGGTTCCTTTTGATACAGAATCACCATTTGTTACTTCTGGTATTCGTGTTGGTACTGCTGCAGTTACTACACGTGGTTTGAAAGAAGAAGATATGCAGGTAATTGTTGATTTAATAGACGAAGCATTAATGAATGCTGAGAACGAAGAAGTACTAGAAACAGTAGGAGAGAAGGTATATGATTTAATGCATAACAGACGCTTGTTTATTATGTAATATAACAATATCCTTATAAAAAGAAGGTTGTCTTGAAAGACAACCTTTTTTTATATACCTAACCCAGGTTTTGTTTTTACTCTTTATAAAGTTTTTTATACTACTCATAAAGCCATTTCGTTTTTTTATAGGTCGTAAAACTATATTCGATATAGTTAATTTTAAACAATAAAAAAATGAAAAAAATTTACACAGTTTTAGTGTGTGTAAGCTTACTTATTGGGGCTTGTTCAAAAGATGAAGAAAATTTACCTGTAAAAGAAGTTACTCCTTTTGAAAATTTATTAAAAGACAACAATCTAATAGCTTATTACCCTTTCAATGGTTCAGCAAATGATAACAAAAACTCTTATGATGGTATTGTAAAAGACTTTGATGCTACTCAAGACAGAAAAGGAAACAACTCTAGTGCTTATAAAAGCACAACAACTTCAGCAGAAATTAGTTTTCCTGCTGCTATTCCTTTTAAAAATGAATCCTTTTCTATGAGTTTTTGGTTCAAGGTTCCTACAAACTTACATGATGCTACTTTTACTATTTTATCTAAAAGAGAAGCCTGTAGAAAAGGAGACTTTATTCAAGTAGCATATAAAAAAGGTTCGAATGAATTAACTGTTGAAATGAGATCAGACAATGTTATGACAGATTTAAATGGTTCTGCAACAACTGATTTAGAAAATGTGAGCCCAACTAAATGGACTCATGTAGTTATCGTGAAAGATAATTCTACTAGAAAAACGACTATTTATATAAATGGAAAAGAAAAAGTAAGTACTCCATGGAGTCTTCCTGATGGAATTGTGAGCATAGATAATACTGCTAAGTTTAAAGTAGGACACTCACCATGTGTTATTTCTGGTCTTAACAACTTTATAGGCTCAATAGACGAATTAATCTTATTAAAGAAAGCTCTTACACCTCAAGAAATAAGTGTTTTGAAAAATCAATAAAAACAGTAGAAAATTAAAGGTAAAAAAAATAGGTACTCTTACCAGAGTATCTATTTTTATTCGTCATTATCTTGAGCTCGTTCGAGAATTTTTTCAGGAAGTGCTTTTTTAGCTTTCGCTCCCATTTTCTTTAATTTTTCTACACTTGTAATTAAGTTTCCACGACCTTCTACCAACTTATTCATAGCTGCGGCATAATCGGCTTTAGTACCGTCTATTTTCTTCCCAATATTGACCAAATCAGCTAACAGCCCATGAAATTTATCGTATAAAGCACCTGCTTGTCGTGCAATTTCTAAAGCATTACGTTGTTGCTTTTCATTATTCCACATGGTATCAATAGTACGTAAGGTAGCTAATAAAGTAGTTGGAGTAACAATAACAATATTTCTTTCAAAAGCTTTATTATATAAAGTATTGTCTTCATTTAAAGCTACAGCAAAAGCTGGTTCTATTGGTACAAATAGTAGTACAAAATCAGGAGACTCTATTTTATAAATATCCTCATACTTTTTTTCTGAAAGCTGCTCAACATGTCGCTTTAATGAGTTAACATGTTCTTTTGCAAAACGCTCTTTTACAATATCGTCTTCACTATTTACATACTGTTCATAAGCAGTTAAAGACACTTTAGAATCGACCACCATTTTTTTGTTATCAGGTAAGTGAATTACGACATCGGGCATGATACGTTTACCCTCATCATTGGTAAAAGATTGTTGCACAAAGTATTCTCTGTCTTTTTCTAAGCCAGATTTCTCTAAGACGCGTTCTAAGACTAATTCTCCCCAATTTCCTTGGGTTTTGCTATCACCTTTTAAAGCTTTAGTTAAGTTTAATGTTTCCTTGCTCATTTGAGCATTTAACTCTTTCAATCCTAATAATTGCTCTTTTAAAGCAGAATGCATCGAAATACTTTCTTTTTGAGTGTCTTCAACCTTTTTTTCAAAAGTTTGGATTTTTTCTTGAAGTGGATTTAAAATATCCTTAATATTTTTCTTGTTCTGCTCAGTAAATTTATTCGATTTCTCATCTAGAATTTTGTTCGCTAAATTTTCAAACTCTTTGGTAAACTTATCCTGTAGCTTTTCTACTTCTTCTTTATTTTCTTGAAGTTTTAATTGTAAATTTTTCAACTCCTCATTTTTTCTAGCCAATTCAAGAGCAGTAAACTCTTTTTCACGACGTAATTCACTATTTTCTTTAGTTTTTTCGTCTAATCTATTTAAAAAGTCTTCCTTTTGCTGAGAAAATGACTCTTCCTTTTCTTTTTTCTGAATATCAAAATTAGCTTGATGGTTTTGTAGGGTTACAATCTCTTTTTCTAAATCAGAAGTTTGTTGTTTAAACTTTAATTTAGAAAGTAAGTTTCCAATAACAAACCCAATTAGTAAGGTACTAACAGCAATTAAAATAAGTAAGAGAGTGGTATTCATTAGAATAAATAAAAGGTTATTAAGTGAACAAATATAGGACAAGATAGGTTAAAATTATTTGATTTTTGTAGGGAAAACCGTATCATTGAACTTTATACCCAGTAAATGATATCTAAATTTATATTTCACAAAGTTTTAGGCTGGAAGGTAGTTGGAGATTTTCCAAGAAACTTAAAAAAATACGTTGTTATTGGAGCTCCACATACCAGTTGGAAAGACTTTCCGATTGCTATTTTGGCTAGAAACACTATTGGCGTAAAAATTAACTTTATAGGTAAGGCTTCGTTATTTAAACCCCCTTTTGGTTTTATTTTTAGAGCATTAGGAGGGGCTCCTGTTGATAGAAGTAAAAGTACGAATAAGGTGGATGTAATAGTATCGGTTTTTAATCAGCATGATGAATTCCGGTTGGCGCTGTCTCCTGAGGGGACTCGTGCTAAAGTAGCTTCATGGAAAACTGGATTTTATTACATTGCAAAAGGAGCCAATGTACCTGTGGTAATGTTTGCTTTCGATTTTGAAAACAAGCAAATTATTATAGCGCCTCCTTATTACTTAACAGATGATATGAACGCTGATATGAATCATTTTTATGATTTTTATAGAGATATTAAAGGAGCAAAACCAGAGCTGTTCTCAGTACCTGATAAAGAGTAAAACAAACGTTAAATACTCTTATTAGCTTGAAAAATTTATAATATTTAAGTATCTTGTAGAAAGTTTAAAAACAGTAAGATATGAAAAGGTTTGTTTTTTTAATTAGTATGATTTTTATACTGCTTAGTTGTGCCTCTTCCAAAAATATAACTCAAGCAGAAATAGATAACATAAACGCTCTTATAGAAAGTAAAACTTTTGAAATAGAAGCAGAATGGGCTGAACCAATGGTTACATATGCAATGGCACAAATAGCTAATGCAGGTTTGTTACCTATAGGAAGTAACGCAGGAAACATTAATTTAGTAGGGAATAGTAATTTTTTCAGAATGAAAAAAGATACTGTTGCAGCCTATTTACCATATTTTGGAGAGCGACAAATGGGAGGTTCTTATGGAGGTACAGATATTGGAATTGAGTTTGAAGGCATTCCTGAAAATTTAGTTATATCTGAAGATAAAGAGAATAGTTACAAAATTAGTTTTAAAATAAAGGATAAAAACACATCAACTGAAAACTATAATGTTATAGTTAGAGTATATCCTAGCTTATCGAGTACTATCTATGTAAATAGTACGCAGAAAAACTCAATTAGATATAGAGGTAAAGTACTTAAAATTTCAGAAGAAAAGTAAAATATTGTATATAATACTGTATTTTTAGTAGCTCATTACATCAATGTATGGAGCTACCAAACTTTAAAAAGTATCTTATTGAAAAAGGAGGATTATCAGAAGATGATTACCTTCAAATGCAATCGTTTATTTCTTTAAAAAACGTTTCTAAAAGTGATTTTTTATTAAAAGAAGGAGATGTGTGTTCACATTTCTTTTTTGTAGAAAAAGGTTTGTTACGTTTATATGCCCTAAATGAAGAGGGAAAAGAAAATATTTTACAGTTTGCTACTGAAAATTGGATTGTAAGTGATAGAGGTAGTGTATATTTTCAAGAACCGTCTACTTATTATATTGATGCTGTTGAAGATACACACGTTGTAATGTTAGATGAAGGCTTTATTAATAAAGTATCAGAAATAAATACTGATTTTAGAAGGAAAAATGAGCATTTATTACAAAAACATATTCGTCAATTATACAAACGTATTAGTCAACTACTTGGAGCTTCAGCAAAAAGACGTTATTTAGATTTTGTAAAGATGTATCCAGATATTATGTTACGAGTTCCGCAATGGATGATAGCTTCTTACTTAGGAATAACTCCAGAAAGCTTGAGTCGTGTTCGTAAATCACTTGCTGAAGAAAACTTCAAACCAAATAATTAAGATACGAGTTATGATTGTTGATTTACGGTTGTTAGATAATCGTAATTCGTTCTTATCATAGGTCAATGCATACCTTTTTTTGTTGCCATAATTTTACAGTGAAATAAAAAGTGGAGATTAACTCACTTAATATTTCAGAAAAAGTAAACTCAATTAATTTCGATGTTAAGCATCGAATAATTAATCCCATTTAATGGGTAAAAAAGGATTTATCATGAGACATTTAAAAACATTAGTTGTAACAAAAAATACAACAAAACCCAAAATTTTGAATTGGCAAGTTTCAACTGTTCCTGATTTCGAAACAGCCATTGAAAAATTACATCAACAAATATATAAGGTTTTAGCTATTTCTAAAGACACTAAAGAGGTAGAAAAAAACAAATTACAAAAGATTATTACAGTATTATTTCCTGAAGCAATTATTGTTGAATACAAAGATGAAACAGCGCTTTCAGAAAGAGTTAAACAAGGGTATTGGTCTAAAAATAAACCAGAAATACAACGTAATTATTTTGATAATTCATTTGAAATGGAATTAGCCGCTAGTTTAAATTAATTAAAGAAAGGAAGTTAAAATGAAAACAAGAAGTATAGAAAAGATAGTAAAACCTGGAACTCCACATTTTGTTGGAGATGGATTTAGAGTTCATAATTTTATTCCAGGAAGCTCAACGATGGAACGTATGGATCCATTTATTATGTTAGATTATAATTCAAAATATAATTTTCCTCCAACAGATAAACCAAAAGGAGTGGGAGTACATCCGCACAGAGGTTTTGAAACCGTAACGATTGCCTATAAAGGACGTGTTGAGCATGGTGATAGTGCAGGTGGAGGTGGAATTATAGGTGAAGGAGATGTACAATGGATGACAGCGGCTTCAGGAGTTTTACACAAAGAGTTTCATGAAACCGAATGGAGTAAAACAGGAGGAGAGTTTCAAATGGTACAATTATGGGTAAATTTACCGGCTAAGGATAAAATGAGTTCGCCAAAATATCAAGCAATTGCTAATGCAGAAATGGCTAAAATACCTTTAGCAGATGGAGGAGGAGAAATAGAGGTAATTGCAGGAGAGTATAAAGGAAATAAAGGACCTGCATTTACATTTTCGCCAGTTAATATGTTTAATGTAAAGTTGAAGAAAGGAGTAAAAACACAGTTAACCTTCCCTAAAAACTACACTACTGCTATTTTATCAGTTGAAGGTAGTGTTAAAGTGAATGAATCAAACAATATTTTAGAGGATTACTTTGCATTATTCAAAAATGACGGAGATACTTTTACTTTAGAGGCTTTAGAAGATGCTATAATTTTAGTATTAAGCGGAGAGCCTTTAAACGAACCTATTGCGGCACACGGTCCGTTTGTAATGAATACTAAACAAGAGTTAATAGAAGCATTTCAAGACTTCAATACTGGAAAGTTTGGTTATTTAGAAGATTAACAATAACTTTAAAAGGCAACTCTTTGATTTAGAGTTGCTCTTTTTATTAAACCCTTAGGTATATAAAATGTCTAACACGAAACTAATAATTGAAGAGCGAGCAGCAAATATTGGTAATTTTCTAGTAGGTCGCTTGTTGCCATTTCGGCAAAAACGAATGGTAGGTCCTTTTATTTTTATCGACCATATGGGACCAGTAAAACTTACCGAAAATGATAATTTAGATGTTGATATGCATCCTCACATAGGTATATCAACTCTTACTTTTTTGTTTGAAGGAGCTATAGTACACCGTGATAGTATAGAAACCGAAATAGAAATAACTCCAGGAGCTGTAAATTGGATGACAGCAGGAAAAGGCGTAGTACATACTGAAAGAACTCCTGAACGATTAAGAAATTCAACTAAAAGGCTTCATGGTTTGCAAATATGGGTAGCTTTACCGATAGAAGAGGAGCAATGTGAACCTTCTTTTGCACATGTTTCTGCGAATGAGATTCCTAGTTGGGAAGACGATGGAGTACAGTTTAAGCTCATCGCAGGAAAAGCGTTTGGTAAACAATCTCCTGTTCCGGTGTATAGTCCGTTGTTTTTTATAGAAATTAAATCTGAAATAACGAAAACGGTTACTATAGGAGAACATTTGTTTGGTGAGAGTGCTTTGTATATTCTAGAAGGAAGTATTACTAGTGACGGACATACATATGAGTCTAAACAATTATTAGTAGCAAAAGATAGTACGTTGTGTAGTTTTGAAATTTCTGCCAATTCAACCATATATATTTTTGGAGGAGAACCTTTTAATGAAGAACGTTTAATTGAGTGGAATTTTGTAGCTTCTAATAAAGAATTGATAGAACAAGCGAAGGAAGACTGGAAGAATAATAAATTTCCTTCTGTACCAAATGAGACAGAGCGAATTCCTTTACCAGAACAGCGACCTTTTGGAGGATAATAACGAATACTTAAAAGTAAGGTTTAACCATACTAAAATTATGGCTTTTTAACTGTTAAACATTTTTTTTAAAGTTAATTTAGGAAAGTGAAATAAATATTTAACCCCCAAAAAAACTTTATAATGAAAAAAGTGATTTTAAACGTAGAAGGATCTCAAGAATTAACAAAAACAACATTAAAAAATATTAAAGGAGGAGGACCTTTTCCTTTTCCTAAAGAATGTGGAGGAGATGGTTCTTTTATTTATCAAGATGGAGTAAAGGTATGTTGTTACAGACCTACCACTATGGACTATATTTGTTAAAAATTGTTTAATATAGGATATAAGAAAAAGGCTTTAGTTTATAAACTAAAGCCTTTTTTGTTAATTGTTTTTGATTTTGGAAAAATAGAGAATAGCATCATCTATAGCCTTATTAATAGGTAGATATTCAATCTTTAAATCTCTTACTGACTTAGTATTAGAAAAAAAGTTGTTTATACATAAAGTACGCATATTCGTTAAACTTAAAGAAGTTTTTATACCCATACTTCGGAGAACATCTCCAAAATAACCTATCATAATAAGTATAAACTTAGGGATTTGAACCATCAAAGGTAATTGATTAGTTACTTTGTTAAGTTTATTAAAAAAATCTTTATAACTAAGGTTCTCGTTTGCTAGTAAATACTTCTCTCCAAAAGAATTTGTAGTTAGTACTTTTATAATGCCATTAGCAACATCTTTTACATGTACAAAGTTTTTTCCTCCTGGAGGATAAAATATTACTTTCTTTTTCCATCCCATGTATATTATTTTCCCCGAACTAGGTTTAGTATCGTAAGCTCCTAACATAAAAGTAGGATTTACGATAGCTGTTTTTATCTTATGGTTATTTTTTAACAAGTACCTCTCAGCTTCAAATTTACTTTTCGCATAATATGATTGTTTAAAAAGTTTACTCATTTTATTATTTTCAGCTCCCGGTTTTTGAAAAGAACCATACCCTAAAGTATTGGCAGTACTAACAAAAATAAAACGTTTAACATTACATATTATAGCAGCATTGTATAGTTGTATAGTAGTATTACAGTTTATTTTCTTATAATCAGAATACCTCAATAAATTTTGACTAGTTGTTGCAGCAACATGTATTACTACGTCAACTCTATTTAATAAAGAAGTAAAGTCTATAAATAAATCACCTTCAATTAATTTTAAGTGTTTATGTTCTTTTCCTTTATAGTTTTGTTTTTTTCTGGTAAGACCAATAACAAAATAACCTTGTTGTAAAAGTTCATGACATAAATTAGTACCTAATAAACCATTAACTCCAGTAATAAAAATTCGTTTCATTTTTAAGCTTCTCTTTTTATTATACTTGTCATCATAGGTATTTTTATCCAATTAGGTAAAAGAATAGAAATAAACCAACTCATTGGGTTTATAACTATAAAAGCTTTTCGTTTAAACATTTTTTTTATTGAATACTTAGCAACCTTTTTTGGATCTAACAAGGTTAATTTACCTAAAAAGCCTTGTTTTTTTATTCTTGCAGTAATTTCTGGATTTGTTTTCATAGCTCCAGGGTTTATAACACTAACAGAAACATTAGTGTTTTTTAGCTCTTCTGAAAGACCTAATGAAAATGAGTGAACAAAAGCTTTTGAAGCAGGATAAACTGTTTTATAACCTAGAGGGGAAAAAGCAGCAATGCTTGATACATTTAAAATATATGATTTTTTTTGCTCTTTTAAATTAGGAAGTAATTGATGTGTAAGTATTGTTATTGCTTTTATATTGACTTGAATTATATTATTAATATAATTAAGAGAAACATCTTCTATTTTTTTTGTTCCACCAGTACCAGCATTATTAATTAGAATATTAATAGCGTATTTTTCCTTTAAATAACTAGTTAATGATTTAAGGTTAGCATCTGAAGAAAAATCAGTTTCATAATAGGCTACTTTAACATTGTAGTATGTTTCAATTAGGTTAGCCAGTTTATTTAAATTTTGTTTAGGAAGACTAATTAAAATGAGATTGTGTTTTCTTTTGGCCAATTCTAATGCAAAAGCTTTTCCTAACCCTTGACTTGCTCCTGTAATAACTGCAAACGTATTATCTGTATATTCTTTCATTTGTCTTTTTTAAAATATGTAAACAAAATTAGAACAAGAGATGATTTAAAATGCCCTTGTTTATAAATGAGAACAAGAATTCAAACTATTGGTAATCAATGATTTAAACACTAGTATTGTTCTGTGTTATAAACTAGAACTTTGTTTTTTAAATTCCGAAGGTGTTTGATTTGTAAGCTTTTTAAATGTAGTATTAAAAGCAGTTTTAGAACTAAAACCAGACTCAAATGCAATACCTAATATAGATAGTTTTTCAGAAGATTTATCCATTAATAATTTTTTAGCTTTTTCTATACGATAACTATTGATAAACTGATAGAAATTTTGATTAAATCCATTATTTATAACATATGATAATTGGTGCGATGTTATTTGCATTTCTTCCGCTAAAGAAGCCAAATTAATGTTGTTATCTAAATACAAATGTTTAGTTTTCATCAAAGCATTTAATTTAGCTTTTAATATAACAAGCTCTTTGTCTTTAATAATTTTTCGTTTATTAGTATCAATTTCATCATCATCATCATTCTCAATAGCAATAATATCTTCACGGTGTTTTTGGTTGGTCGGAAAAATTTCTTTTTGTTTTAAGGAGTTGTAAGTCATAAACAAGACAACACCTAACGTAATAATGTTTAGGTATAGGTTTAAGGGTAGTCCAATATAAACAAGGTTAAAAACACTTATAATTAAAACTAGAACCATAATTACAAGAATAATATTTTCTAACCATTTCAAATTAATTTCATCAGTATTAGATGAAAACAAAGTTATTTTTCGTTGATGAATACGAAGTCTTAAAAACGATTTTGTAGTAAATATAATCGCATTAACAAGTATTAATGTTACTAATAAAAACTGATAATTAATAATCGAGATGTAATCATAAATAATTGCAATTAAATAAACTATTGGTATAATAAATACCGTGCTGTCTTTAAACGTAAAACTATAATTAGGATTAGAAAAAAACAAAACACTGATATATAGTAGTATAGGGGTGAAAAATTGTATAAATGAAATTACTAAGTTAAAAAAAAGACCAAAAGGTTCTGCCTTTGTTAGCAAAACAATTTCTTCTAACCAAAAACTTGACCATAAAAATAAAGTTATCCCAAACCAAATATTAGCTTTTTTATTTACTCTCAATGGGTTTGAAAGCATGATAAAAGAAAGTAGTATTAATGAAGAAAAAACAAGTATTTGAATAAAATAGATAAGCAATTAATTTTGTTTCTCACAAATATAAGTTCTTATCTCTAATTTAATAGGGTCTAACACTTAAGTTTTTTTATTAATTAACCGTAGTATTACTTAGACTTTTTTAGTTGGTAATAATTCCTCAGGAAAAGGGAATAAAATTGTTAAGTTTTTCTCTGCGGCAATATATGTATTTACCAAATCTAAATTTAATACAGACCCTATTACCGATTGGCACTTCCATTTGCCAAATGGTTGTACTTCTGACAATTAAAAACACTAAATAATATATTCGGATTAAAAGTTCACTTTTTTGTACTAAAGAATAAAGCTACAGTTGTGTCTGCTTTTTAATAGCGTATCTGTTTAGAGAGTTTTCTAGTTTCTGAATCATTCTTTTTCTAAGTTTTTCAGGTTTTAACACTTCTATACTATCACCAAAGCCCAAAATTAAACGCTCTAATTCATAATTAGGAATAACTAAAATATTAAAGATAGCCCCGTCATCTGTATATTTTATCAATCGTTGAGATTTATGAAAAGGTTTCGTGAGTACATAAGGAGTATTTGCTTTATCTACCCAAAAAGCAATACGTTGTGGTCTCGTATTTGAAACTGTGACACCAACAACATCTTTATAATAAACATCACCATTAATTGCTTTATCTATATATGTTGTGTTTTCAACTTCCATTACAGAATTTATACGATCCAAAGCTAAGGTTGTTTCTTTACCCTTTACGAGTGCTAATAAAAACCATCTATTATTAAACTCCTTTAATAATTGTGGGTGCAAGGTTATTGTACTGGCTTTTTCTGCTTTAAACGACTGATAATTTACTTTTAATACTTTTTTTTGCTGTATGGCATTGTATAAAGGATCTATAAATGACAAGCCTTTTAGCTGTTCGTTTTTATCTAAATGAATAATAGCTCTATTGTGTTTTTGAGAAGAATATACCGAATCTTCTAAACGTTGTAGCACTCCGTCCATTTCTTTGAATAAAGAAAAGTCTTTAAACTGACGTAATACTTGAATGGCATCATTCATCACCTTTACATCGTTTTCAGTCACAGGAATATTCATAATGGAATACCCTTCTTCAGCATAACGGTAATATTTTCGTTGATAGACTTCAATTGGAGCATTATACCCTAATTTATCACTACGCATCATTTGAATATCTAACTGAATCGTTCTTTTACTTACATAAATATCTTTTCCTTCGTATTCATACAAAGCATCCGAACAAGCATCAATTAAATCATTCAAAGTCCAAGTACGCATGGTGTTTCGGAGGCATTGATCAATTGTTTTATATCGAATTAGTGCATTTTTGTTAGAAGCCATTTTATAATTTTTTAGTAAAAATGATAAATTCTTTTTTAGTACGCAAAAAGATTGCGTAATACAGCTAAATATTTGTAGTGTGATTAAGAAAAAGAGGTCGTTTAAGTGGGGAAGTTGCCATGAACATAAAAAATATTTAAAATACAGAAAATGAAAAAACTAAAAAATGAATATAGAAATCAAGATGAAGCTTTAACAAAAGCTATTATTTGTGATTTAGACGGAACTTTATCTTTGATACATAACAGAAGTCCTTTTGATGGTAGTAGGTGTGAACAAGATTTACCTAATATGCCTATCGTTAATTTAGTAAAGAATTACCAACAATTAGGATATAAAATACTTCTTTTATCAGGTAGAGAAGCTAAATATCAATCAGAAACAGTATCTTGGTTAAAAAAGCATGAAATAGCTTATGACGCACTATGGATGCGTAAATCAAAAGATAATAGGAAAGATGCGATTATTAAAGAAGAGGTATTTAAAAGAAAAATAGAGCATAAGTACTTTATTGAGTTTGTTTTAGATGATAGGAATCAGGTGGTTGATTTATGGAGAAAAGAATTAAAACTCCCTTGTTTACAAGTATTTTATGGTGATTTTTAAGAATCAACAACAATTGATTAAAAATAATGGAAAGAAAAATAACTCAAAAGTTAAAACAAAAGGCATATCAGCTTTTGGTAGATAAAATTGACATAGAAGTTTTTGAAAGCTTTTTATACAAACTGGTAGAAAATAACGAATTCAATAGTAAAGATTTACTATTTGACTTTATAAATATTAATTATAAATCTAATGATTATAGAAGAAGGTTATTAAACCTTATAAAAGATAACAGCTCTGAGAAAGAACTATTAAGTTTAGAAGTGTATTCTTTATGTTTGACACTATCAAGGTCTAATGAAAATGAGGTTGTTTTAAGTGCAATTAATTCATTATCAGGTTTAAATTCACAAACTGAATATCAATACGATATATTATTTGAATTTTATATGTTAAATGACAATATTTTAGGGGATGGTTTCTATTATTATTCATTAACAAATGAGCAGGTAATAGATAGAGCAAAATTATTTTCAGAAAAAGTCATTTCAAAATTTAATTCATTCAAAGAAAATGAAGATTGGTATGGATTTTTAAATTGCGAAATAGAAGTAAAAAGATAGGGTATTAAAACAAAATAATGTTATAAAAGAAGTAAAACTAGATGAAAACAAAAGTTTAATAAGAAAGAGTATCGATTTATTTAAACAAGCTTTAGGAGTAGATTAAACTAGTAATACTTAATTTAAAATCAATCTAATAGGTAAAACCAACTAAAAATATCATATTTGCAGCAGTTCATTGAAATGGCTTGGTAATTTTATGAGATATGTAAGGCAATAGTGTTTTACATAATTTATAAAATATGATACTAATGAATTGGAAAATTCAAAAATTAAATAATGGAGAAACCATTATTTCAAAAGAGCCAGGTAACTCTATGTTGCCTATTTTAAAATCTAAACAGCCTGTAAAACTAAAACCAATAAACTGGGAAAATTGTAAGGTTGGCGATATTGTGTATTGCAAAGTTCGTGGAAACTGTTTTACGCACCTTGTAAAAGGAAAAAACAATAAAAGAGGTTTGCAAATAGGAAACAATCATGGAAGAATAAACGGGTGGACTAAGAATGTATATGGAATAGTAGTAGAGATATTACCAATGCCATAGGCATTTTAATAAAGAAAAAAAGAGAATGAAGGTTCTCCATATTTTATAAATTAATTAAACGAAATTTTAACCTATGCTAATGCATTCATACACATATCGGACGCTCAAAAGCGATTTTTATGGAGTTATCAATAAGGTTATTGTAGTATAAAATCACTAAAAGCGTCCAAATTATATAATTTGGACGCTTTTTTTTATAAAAAACTTCAAGTCTTTGAAAGTTACATGTAAAATGCTACATAGCTTACAACCAACAGGTTACTAGTCTGAAGAAATTCGGATAAGATACTTATATCTTTATTTTAGTGTAAGTGTTTGATTTTAAGTGAAATAAAACCGTTTTAAACTTGTGTAATTCAAAAAAGGCTCACATCTTTGCACCAGTAATTTTTATACAGAGCGCAGTTCAAGTATAAACATACTCAACAACAAAATAATAATTTTTAAAAACGAAGTAAGCATGTTCAAATATCAATTAAACATAAGTACAGTAAAAGAACCAGGTTCTTTTGTACACATGCTTCGCGATTTTCTTCATACATAGAAATAATAATAACCTATATATGAAAAATCCGAAGCCTCAATAACGTTTCGGATTTTTTTATGCTACACATTTCCGCATAGTTTTCAATTTCCGAAGCAAAGAGAAAAATATTGATACAAAGCACTAATTAGAAAATTGGTGCCCAACATTATAATGTCTCAACATGGGAAATAAACTAAAAGGAAAAGATCTAATCAAATTAGGCTTTCCAAAAAACAATAGTATAAATATTGCCTTAGGGCAAATTAACCGATATAGAAAAAAAGAAAAGAAAGAACGCATTTTAGAAGAAGCAAAAAATGTATTGCTTTATCCAGAAAAATATCAAGGAAATGCTATTTGGGGTAAAGTTGCTGAAGGTTTAACCAAGCCTGTTGAAATTAAAATGCATGAATTACGAAATACAAGAGCTCCGTTTTCTATTTATGGAGAAAATGAAATTGATGAGCAAGCTAAGTTTCAGTTGTACGATGCTTTAAAATTACCAATTGCGGTACAAGGAGCTTTAATGCCTGATGCACATTCAGGGTACGGATTACCCATAGGTGGCGTGCTTGCTACTGAAAATGCAGTAATTCCATATGGGGTAGGAGTAGATATTGGCTGTAGAATGGCATTGAGTATTTTTCCGATGAAAGCTTCTTATTTAAAAGGGAAGCAACATCAATTAGAAAATGTCTTGAAGGAACATACCAAGTTTGGAATGTATGAAACACATGATAAAAAACAAGACCATGAAATTTTTGAACGGAATGAGTTCCAAGACATCCCCTTACTAAAACGGTTAAAAGTAAAAGCATATAATCAATTAGGAACTTCTGGAGGTGGAAATCACTTTGTGGAGTTCGGAATGGTAACTATAACAGATGAACACAATGAACTTAATGTGCCTGTAGGAGAGTATGTGGGATTGTTAACGCATAGCGGATCACGTGGATTGGGAGCAAACATAGCAAAACACTATACCTACTTAGCGAGTAAACAATGTCCGTTACCTAAAAACGTACAACATTTAGCATGGTTAGATTTAGATACGCATGACGGACAAGAATATTGGCTAGCAATGAATTTAGCAGGTGATTATGCCAAGGCATGTCATGATAATATTCATAAACGAATTGCAAAGTTATTAGGAATTAAACCTTTAGCAATGATTGAGAATCATCACAATTTTGCTTGGAAAGAACAGCTAAATGGAGTTGAATGTATTGTACATAGAAAAGGAGCAACACCGGCCAATAAAGGAATATTGGGTATAATTCCGGGGTCTATGACCGCACCAGGATACATTGTTAGAGGTTTAGGAAACCAGGAGAGTTTACAATCGGCATCACACGGAGCAGGAAGAAAACATTCAAGAAGGAAGTGTAAAGAGAAATTTACCAAAAGTGATATTAAGCATCAGTTAAAAATGAATGAAGTTACGCTCATTGGAGGTGGAGTAGATGAAGCTCCTATGGCGTATAAAAATATCAAAAAGGTAATGGCTAATCAACAAGAGTTAGTTGAAGTATTAGGCACTTTTACACCGAAAATCGTACGAATGGATAAGTAAAAAGAATCGTCATTCTGAAAGAGATAACAACTGAAGCAATCTGCTTACCGATTAACAGATTGCTTTGTTTCACTCGTAATGACAGGAATAGGAAATTAAAATGAACATAAAAATAATACAATTTACAGCGGGTCGTGGACCTTCGGAATGTTGCTGGGTAGTAGCAAAAGTGCTAAAAGCATTTATAAAAACTGTAGTAGAACATAAGATAACGTATGACATTCTTCATAAAGAAAATGGAATAGAGAATGGCACCATACAATCAGTAAGTGTTCAACTCAAAGGAAATAACCTGTCTTTATTTTTAAAAGATTGGTTGGGCACTATTCAATGGATAGGAAAATCAACCTTTAGAAAATACCATAAACGCAAAAACTGGTTTATAGGTTGTTTTGAATTGGAATATAATAATGAGTTAACTATACAAGAAAAAGACATCGAGTTTCAGGCAATTAGAAGTTCTGGACCTGGTGGACAACATGTAAATAAAGTAAGTTCGGCTGTTAGAGCTAAACATAGCACAACAGGAATTCAAGTATTGGTTTCAGAAAGTCGTTCACAGCATCAAAATAAAAAGATAGCTATACAACGCTTAAAAACCTTGATAGCAAATCATAATGTGCATCAATTACAAAACACCATAAAACAAGAATGGGAGAACCATTTAGATTTAGAAAGAGGAAATCCAGTAAAAGTATTTGTAGGAACTGACTTTAAAGTTAAAAACAACAAAAAAAGATTTAAAACAACGCGTAATCAATTAAAAAGCGATTTGCGTAAACAATTAGAATAAGATGAAAACATTAGCAAACAATTACATATTTAAAGCATTAGATGCTTTTCCATATGAATTAGAAGAAACCATGGAGGCATTAACATATGCTTTGGCGTATGAAGAAAAAAATGTAGTAGCGTTGTGCTTAATGGGACGCATTTACGCTGAGCACTTAGGTGATTTTGAAAAAGCAAAACTGTATTACAAAGAGGCTTTAGCAGAAAACATGTATGCTTTTAACGTATATCCGCATTATATTAATGTGTTATTATGGAATGAAGACTATGAAGAAGCTGAACGATTTATCGATTTCGCACTAACCATAAAAGGTTCAGATAAAGCAATTTTATATATAGGAAAAGCCCAATTATATGAACAGAAAAAAGCGTATAAAAAATCATTACAAACTTTAAAACTTGCTAAGAAACACACGTATAATAGTGACTATATGCGAACTGTAAGAGAACATATAGAACGTGTAGAGGATAAACTTCCTAAGAAAAAGATGAAAAAAAGTAAGAAAAATCAAAAATAATTTTTAGTACGCAAAAACATTGCGTAATACAGTGTAATATTTGCAGTGTACTTATGAAAAAGATGTTTGCTGTGAGATAAAAATTGCTATGAAAAGCTCATTATAACAAAAGGTATAATGAGGTAGTTATAAAAGTTCATTTACATCGTATAATAAAAATATCAAGCAAGTCTTGTTGCGTGTTTCTGTATAGCACCATTGTATACATTCTTACAGTATTTGTATTAGAATTGTATATGCAACTGGTCTTGAAGGTTTTGATTATTTACCAAAAAATAATCTCACTCTATGTACGCAGGTTCGAATCCTGCCATAACGAAAGTTATGTAGTTCAGCTGGATAGAACAATAGACATTTAAAATTCGTGGGTTCGAATCCCACTATCCGAAAGGATATGGCGGAGTGGTCAAACGCACTGGATTTCGGTTCTAGTAATTATGGTAAGCCTTACGGCATGTCGGTTCGAGTCCGACCTCACGACTTGAGAAAAGTCATCAGGAAGCTCATCATCTTGTAAAACTGATGAACCTAAAGTGTTGAATGTTTAATGAGTTTTTAAATAAACACTTATAAACGTACTTTGAAATAATAACCATTACATAAACAATGTATTGAAATTTAGTATGTCAGTTATAGTATCAATTAGTATAACCCATGTAGTAAACAACAATACAAAAGCTATGTAATCTTATTATTTCCGTGGGCTTATAAGCATTAACATTCAGTACTTTTTACAAAAACAAACAAATTTCTCTATGGTGAGAAAAACAACGTATAAACAATTAAAAACAAAAAGATTATGAAAAGAATAACAATTAATCAAGGAAAAGTAGGATTAGTATTTAAAAAAGGAGATTACATAAAGGTAATTAAAGCGGGTACACATTGGTTAGGGTTTAATCAAACAATGGCAGTATACGATTTAACAAAAGATTTTTATACATCAGTAGCTTTAGAAGTGTTGTTACAAGACGCAACTTTAGCAGCAATGTTAGAGATTGTTGAAGTACAAGACAATGAGTTAGTTTTCATGTACGAAAATAATAACTTTAAAAGAGTTTTAAATGCTGGAAGACATGTTTTCTGGAAAGGGTTTATTACTAGAACCTTTCAAAGAATAGATATAAGCAAGATTGAGATTACTGAAAAAGTTGATGCCTCTTTATTCGATAATTATGAGGTAAACAAATATGTTAGAACTTTTGAAGTTGCTGCCTACGAAAAAGCGGTGTTGTTAGTGAATGATACCTACCAAAAAACATTGGTAGGAGGGACGTATAGGTTTTGGAAAAATGAAACAACTATTAAAATAGCGAAAGTAGACACCAGACAATTACAATTAGAAATTGCAGGTCAGGAATTGTTAACTAAAGACAAAGCAAATGTTAGAATTAACTTTTATACGCAGTACAAAGTAACTGATATTGAAAAAGCGTTATTGGCTAACAAAGACTATGAAAAACAATTATATGTAAACATGCAGTTAGCATTGAGAAAATATGTAGGGCACTACACATTAGATGAATTATTAGCTAACAAAGAAGATGTGTCAAAAGCAGTTTTTGAAGAAACAAAAGCGAATGCTGAAAAATTAGGTGTAGTAATTCAAGGTTGCGGAATTAGAGATGTTATTTTACCAGGAGAAATGAAAGAAATCATGAATCAGGTATTGGTAGCACAAAAGAAAGCCCAAGCTAATATTATTACCAGAAGAGAAGAAACAGCCTCAACGAGAAGCTTATTAAATACTGCTAAATTAATGGAAGACAACGAAATGTTGTTTAAGTTAAAAGAAATGGAGTATGTAGAAAAAATTGCTGATAAGATTGGAGAAATTACAGTTACTGGAAACGGAAATGTAATTAAACAGTTAAAAGAAATATTTGTAGCTAATAAATAATTACATTGGCAAAATTAGAATTTTAGAAGTTTAGAAGTTTAGAAGTTTAGAAGTTTAGAAGTTAGGTATAAAAAATATATAATTTGTTTATATCTAAAACCTAACTTCTAAATTCTTTTACTTTTAAATAGTTTTCAGACGGAGATATAAGAATTATATTTAACATAATATTTAAAAATATAATTCAGAAACTTCAACGAATATTAAACACTTATAAAAAAGATTGTTACAGGTTATCTACATGTGGATATGAATAAAATTACAGTGTCGTAAAATGACTGTAACAAATTTGTAGATACCATAAAACATATCTACAATTAAATAAAAAACACTTCGTCATTCTATTTACACAATTTAAAATGTATTATAATGTACCGCGTTATGTAACTTTGCTTTGGTAAAAGCAATAGTTTCATTTGCTGATTTTTCTTTTAAAAGTTTTCTTCTCCAAAGCTTCTTTCACTACAGTTATTGGAACACTCTTTATACGAAACGACGATAGGAGAGTAGTGGAATGTGTGTGGAATGCAATAGAAATTACGCTTATCAACTTATTGCAACGCTTATGTATTTTATCTTTTCTAACCTATCTATATTTAGTTATTTTGCAATTGAATATGACACAAAGAGGAAATATAAAAATGAAAGATACAAACTCACAATATTGGAAATACCAATTCTTGGGATGGAGCTTTGCTTCTTTATATTGGGCATATATTGCTTATTTTAAACAGGATTATTCAATATTTTATACAGTTGTTAACTTTATTTTAGATGTCATAATTGGTGTGCTTTTAACACACACCTATAAATTAATAGTAAAAAAAGGAACTTATAAACCTGTTAATAAATTTAGTTTCATTCAAATAGGTATATCCATCACAATTTTGGCTATTTTATTTATGCTTCTTAACAATCTCAAATGGTTTGTATATTGGGTTCTTATTCAGCAAAGAGACTTTGGTTTCATAAGTTCATTATTTTTTTGGGATCCTCCATTAGTGACAGGCTTGCGATTAATGTCTATATGGGTACTCGCGTATCATTTATATCATTATCATAAAGAAAAACTAAAAGTAACAAAGCAGAGCGCAGAATTATCTATTCTAGCTAAACAAGAACAATTAAATCATTTGTCAAAACAATTAAAACCTCATTTTTTATTTAATTCATTAAATAGTGTAAAATCTTTAATTTCAGAAAACCCGACGAAAGCTAGAAGATCAATTGATTTATTATCTGATTTATTGCGTTCATCCATCTATACCAAAGAAAATTTAATAACAATAGAAAATGAATTGCAATTAGTTTACGATTATATAGAATTGGAAAAACTTCGTTTTGAAGAACGTTTACAATTAAAAACAACAACTGACAAAATAGTATTAAACTATAAAATTCCATCTTTATCTATTCAATCTTTAGTTGAAAACGCCGTAAAATATGGAATTCAAAATTCAGTAAAAGGAGGAACAATCAAAGTCAATATATCAAAACAATCGAGTAATATATTAATTCAAGTAAAAAATCCAGGTCAATTAATTGTCAAAGGGAATAACGATGGGCGTTTTGGGTTGAATAACTTAAAAAAAAGACTTCAATTGCATTTTAAAGAAAAAGCAAAGTTCACTTTAGTTGAATCTTTTAATGAAAATGAAGTAGTGGCAACTATAACAATACCAGCAAAAAGGTGAACAATATGGGAAAATACAAAGTTATCATTATAGATGATGAAAGATTAGCACGCGAAGAAGTAAAGCGATATCTAAATCTTCTACCTGAATTTGAAATTGTCGGGGAAGCAGATAATGCAGATAACGGGAAAGCGTTGATAGAAGCAAAAAGACCACATCTTATTTTTCTAGATATTCAAATGCCAGAAAAAACAGGCTTTGATTTATTAAATGAATTAACTATAGTCCCTGAAATTGTATTTACCACTGCGTATAGCGAATATGCTACAAAAGCATTTGATGTAAACGCTTTAGATTATTTGGTAAAGCCAATTAGAGAAGAACGATTTTTAAAGAGTATAAAAAAAGTTAAGGAGGAATTATCTAAAACACAACCAAAAAGAACAACCTTTTCTATACAGCATAAAATTTTTATCAAAGATGGAATAAAATGTCATTTCATTCCTTTGAGAGATATCAGATATATTGAATCATTAGAAAATTATGCTAGGTTTCATTTTAATGGTAATAGAGCAATGCTAAAACAATCACTAAATACAATTGAAAAAAAATTAGATGCAACGGTGTTTTTTAGAATTAATAGAAGTCAAATTATCAATACACAATATATAAAAGACGTATTTCCACATTTAAAAAATAGGCTGAAAATAGTTTTTACTACTGGTGAAACATTTGATGTTTCAAGTCGACAATCAGTACGTTTTAAAAACTGGAATAGTTTATAGAACCCCAATAATACAAACAATATAATAATTTTAATAATAGCTGTTTTCAAAACAACTATATGGCATAGCTATGCCTAAACATAATCAAGAAAAATGAAAAAAATATTAAATAATTTCAGAATAATAGTTCTATTAGTCTTTATAGGTATTACTTCTTGTAGTACCAAAGGCACGCTGTCAAAAGTCAAAAAAATCAATGAACAAGGTGAGCAATATTTAGTACAAGATAGTCTGTTAATAGAAACCCTAGATGGAGCAAAAATAGCAGCAATTGTTGTAAGAAATTCAAAAATAACAAAACCAAATACTAGCATATTAATTCATACCATTTACGCCCGACCTAAAGCTGATTTAGAAAAAGTTAAAACAGCCGCTAAAAAAGGATATATCGGAATTGTAAGCTACTCCAGAGGAAAAGCTTGGAGTCCAGATAAAATGATCCATCGAGAATTTGAACCGAACGATACATATGCTGTTATTGATTGGATAAGTAAACAACCCTGGAGTAATGGAAAAGTTGGGATGTATGGTGGTAGTTACAATGGATTTACACAATGGGCAGCTACAAAAAAAATGCATCCTGCTTTAAAAACAATTATTCCGTCTGTTTCATCTGCACCAGGAATTGCAGAACCAATGGAAAATGGCGTGTATATGAACTTTCAATATTCTTGGTTTCATTATGTGATGAATAACAAATATTTAGATACTACATTATACAACCAATATCATAGATGGGGAAAACTTAATAATACTTGGTATGAAAAAGGAACATCTTATCGTTTTTTGGATAGTTTAGATGGATTACCAAACCCTGAATTTCAAAAAAAACTAAACCATCCAACCTATGATGCTTATTGGCAAAAAATGATTCCTTACAAGGAGGAATTTTCTAAAATAAATATTCCAGTATTAAGTACAACTGGTTACTATGATGGAGGACAAATAGGAGCAATGTATTACCTAAAACAACACTATAAATACAATAAAAAGGCAGAGCATTATTTAGTGATTGGTCCTTATGGTCATTTTGGAGCTCAAAGAGTACCTGAACACAATTTTAATAGATATGAGATAGATAAAGTAGCACAAATAAGTATTACAGATTTAATTTGGGATTGGTTCGATTATATTTTCAAAGGAGCTAAAAAGCCAGCTATATTGAAAGATAAAATTAACTTCCAAGTTATGGGATCAAATCAATGGAAACACGTTGCCACTTTGAAGGAAATAGCCAATGATACACTAACATTTTATTTAAGTGACAAATTATCAAATATTAAAACTACAAAAGTCTTTACACCAGGAAATAATGGATATGATTTCCATTATACTTTAGCTTCAGAAAAATCCAAAGAAAAAGGTTTTATTTCTCAAAGTGTTGATTTTAAAGACAGATCATTAGAGGGGCAAAATAACTACTATGCACCTTCAATAGTAAATGATTCACTATCTATAGGAAATGGCTTCTCATTTGTAACAGATGTTTTTACAAAAGATTTTGAATTAAATGGTTCATATTTTGGAGAATTAAGTGTTTCAATTAATAAAAAAGATATGGATTGTTCCATTGTGTTATATGAGGAAACAGCAGAAGGAAAATATTTTAAGCTAACACTTCAATATATTGGTCGTTCAAGCCTTGTAAGAAATCGAGAAAAAAGAGAATTATTAGCTCCAAACAGAATCACTAAAATTCCTTTTAACAATGTAAGAATGACTAGTAAGAAAATAAAAAAAGGAAGTAGGTTAGTAATGGTTTTAAATATAAATAAGCATCCTTTTGAACAATTAAATTATGGAACAGGAAAGGATGTGAGCAATGAAACTATAAATGATGCTAAAATACCTTTAGAAGTTAAATGGTATAATAATAGTTATATCAAAATACCTATTTTCTCTAACTAAATTTTGATTCAATACTAAACTCCTTTTTTAAGGTAGACCTCATAAAACTTTGGTCAAAACAATAGGAGAGTGGAGCGACTATATTTTAGGGGTTTAGTATTATTTTTATTGGTATTTATGTATTTAAAGCCATTTTCTTTAGCAATCTTGGTTAGTCACAATGTTTCCTAAAATATAGCGTAACGAGCCGTTAATTGTTTCCAAAGTTTTATGCAGTCTTGATTTTTTTGTTTCTTTTTTTATCAAGAAAAAAAGATAAATAAACCTTAATGAGTTCTTCAGTTTCAATTTTTATTTTACATAATATTAGAAGTTACAATAAAAAAAATACTATAATGAAAGTGAGAATAAAGCAAGTGTACAGAAATTTTTAAGTGAGGAATTGAGCAAGGGAAAATTTTGTACTGTTGCGAAATATTAAACGAAAAGCTTCTGAAAACTTTTTACAACGAAAATTTCAATTACAGACAAATTATGAATACGAAGCCAAAAGCATTTGCTTTTTTTGGCGTTGGCAAGCGATGGATAATTGTGTTATAAATAAATTGCATTAAGCAATTTGATTTTATAAAAGCAATCGAGCGTTTGGTAGCGGCAATTTTACATAATGGCAAATTATAGTTACAAATGGTTTTCCTTATAAATCTAAAATCTTAACCCGTAAGAATCTCGTATTTGAAATTTTAATGACCCAAGTACCAAAGTTTATTGTGTGTTCAAGACTTTCTGGGATATTTTACATAATATGGAATTATAGCTTACAAAGTATTTTGTATTATAATTAATATTATGTAAAATAAAGACTAAATTATTTAACCATTAATACTTTGAGAAATTTCTTCTTGCAATAAATTGTTTTAACCAAAATGTGTAAGTCTGATACCAAAATGTATAAGTATTGTAGGATAATACGGCTTTAAATTTGCATTGTAATTAATTCTATAGCTGTACAGTTGCTATAAGCAGAATCAAGAGCAAAAAAGTATAACAGATAACACAATATCGACTAAAAAATAAAAACGATGAACAATTTAAAAGCAGGAAAAAATAGTGTGACATTCACTTCATTTGGAGTAGAATTAGTAGGAGATCTTTACCTACCTAAAGGATTTGATTCAAACAAGAAGTACAAAGCCATAGTAAGTGCTAGTCCGTTTCCACAAGTTAAAGGACAGATTATGGCAACCTATGGACCAGAAATGGCAAAAAGAGGGTTTGTTTTTTTGGGATTTGATTATTTAGGAATGGGAGATTCACCAGCATTACCAGGAGAACATAAAAAATCTAGATACATGTTTAGATTAATAGAAAATACTTGGGATGCAGTATCTTATCTCGGTACACTTCCTTTTATAGAAGAGATTGAAGGACTAGGTGTTTGTCAGGGTGGTTCTATCATTGCATCAGCAGCAGTTACAGACCATATAATTAAGAAAATAGCAATGGTTTCTGGTATGATGGCAGCAGATGGTTTTCAATGGTTAGGTAGAGAAGTTACAGACCCTATGATTGCAGCTGCTAATGACTCTATGCAAAAACAGTACGAAACTGGAGAACCTGATTATTATGCTCCATTTGGATTAGATGATGAAATGACTAAAGAAGAGTTTGTTACTACTGCCACTTACCCAGTAATGGCAGAAGAAACGTATAATTACTATGGAAAAAACGGTGAAAAAGGCCCTGGAACTGTTAAAAATGCTTCAAACATACATATTGCAGACCAAGCCATGCAGTCTTTAATTTCTATTGGAGAGGCTTATGCAGATAAAATTGTACAACCAAGTTTAGTAATATACAGTACCAATGCATCTACTGCCCCCTGCTCTACCCAATTTATAGCAAAACTTACTAATGATAACACAACATTAGCATTTGATGAGTTTACTCATGTAGATTTTTATTATAAGCCTGAAGCTGTAAAAGCATCAACAGATGCTGTAGCAGAATTTTTTAATAAATAATTTAGATAGAATTTTTACAAGTATTAAACTCCTAATCGATTAATAACGTCTTAAGCTTTTCAATATGAAAATACAAGAACTAGAAACATTAGTGAAAGGACAGAAAGTACATCAAATTAAATGTGGTAATCATCGTTTTATTGATATCACTATCGTCGCAATTGAAGGACGTTTTTTTGTACGTCAGTATAAGTTCGAAAAACGAAGCTGGTATCATGCTTTTTTAGAGCATCCTGAAGGTGCTATGAAAACTGGTAACACAGTTGTAGATATTGATGGTGTTATTCCCACGGATTTAGAAGAAATAAACCCTAAAGTAAATAAAGCATATCTAAAATTATTAGGATTGATTTATCCAGTAATGCGATTGACATTTGACACAAAAAAACATGAAACGTCTACTTTAGAGCTTATTCCCAAAAGTCTATGAAAAATAGTATACAAAAAATTATAAAAAAAATGTTGATTACCCTCTTATCACTTATTGGTATTTTGATAGTTGCTTACGTTTTGATTGTCAAATTTTATCCTTCTTTCGGTGGCGACGTCACAAAAAAAGATTATCAATCTTATACTAGTTCTAAACAATACGAAAATGGCAAATTCCGTAATAAGGATGCAAACGTTCCGCAAAATTTAGGGTTTAATGATATGGTAAAATTATCTTGGAAATTCTTTACTACCAAAGTTAAAAACGGAAGACCAAAGCAAGACTTACACGTTCAAAAAATAGATTCGATAAATGTTGCTGATTATAAAGGTGACACACGCTTCATTTGGTATGGGCATTCGGCTTTCTTAATGCAAACACAAGGAAAAAACATTCTAATTGACCCAATGTTTGGTAAAGTAGCTGCACCAATGAACTTTTTAGGTGAAAATCGTTTTAATAAAGAGATACCTTTAGAAATTGAGAAATTACCTAAAATAGATGCTGTAGTCATTTCCCACGACCATTACGATCATTTAGATTATGAAAGTATTGAAAAGCTAAAATCAAAAGTAGAACACTATTTTGTTCCACTAGCCGTTGGAGTGCATTTAAAAGCTTGGGGAATTTCCGAAGAAAAAATTACGGAACTTGATTGGTGGGGAGAAACAACATATAAAGGTTTGCAGTTTATCTGTACACCATCTCAACATTTCTCTGGTAGAAAAATGAATAATCATCAGAGTACTTTATGGAGTTCATGGATAATCAAAACACCAACTGATAACATCTTTTTTAGTGGAGATAGTGGTTATGGTGAACACTTTACAGAAATCGGCAACAAATATGGACCATTCGATTTTGCAATGCTAGAATGCGGACAGTACGATGAGCAATGGCAAGACATACATATGCTTCCAGAGCAAACTGCGCAAGCAGGCGTAGATTTACAAGCAAAAAAAATAATGCCAATTCATTGGGCAGGTTTTAAACTGGCATTACACTCTTGGACAGACCCAATTGAACGTGTTACTAAAAAAGCAAATGAACTAAACATACCTTTGGTAGCACCAAGAATTGGCCAAACATTTACCATAAATAATATCGAAAACAGTGATTCCAGCTGGTGGAATGAATATTAATAATAAATCGTAGATTTACAAAGTACAGAAATCATGAAAATGTCAAGTCTTAACTTCAATTCCATAACAGAATTCCACGACCATTTTAGTTTAAAAGTTCCTGAAAATCCTTTATTTAGTATTATCCATACTGAATTAGAAGAAGATGAATATGAGAGTTGTGAAGCTTATGCTTTTGACGAACCTGTAGAAATAAATTGCCAGTTTTATGGTATCAGCCTAAAGAACATTATTTCAGGGGAACTCTCTTATGGACGTACTAAATATGATTGTACTAAAGGAACAATGTTGTTTACAGCGCCAAACCAAACTTTAATATTTAAAGATTTGGTGTTTAGTTCAGAGAGTTATCATATAGCATTTCATAAAAATTATATACAAAGCCTTGATATTTATGAAAAAATCAAGACCTATAATTTCTTTAATTACAATGTAAACGAAGCACTTCATCTATCACCTAAAGAAGAAGAGATAGTAAAAAATATTTTCAAGAGTATTAAAGCCGAATATTATAATAATCATGATGAGTTTAGCAAAGAAATCATTATTTCTCAATTAGAAACTTTATTAAAGTATGCTGATAGATTTTACAAAAGACAGTTTTTAAATAGAACTGATGATAACAAGATTTTAATTACCAAATTTAAAGATATATTAAACACCTATTTTGAACAAAACTTATTTGCTGAAGAGGGAATCCCTACTTTAGATTGGATGGCTACACAATTAAATGTAAGTCATCGTTATATGAGTGACACTATAAAAGCTGAGACAGGAAAGACAGCTGTAGATCAAATCAATTTATTTTTAGTTGATGAAGCTAAAAGTTTATTGTTGAATCCAAATTTTTCAATATCTGAAACGGCATATAAACTGGGGTTTGAATATCCTCAATATTTCACTAGAGTTTTTAAAAAAAAGGTAGGAATGAGCCCAAAAGAATACATAAAAAAGTATTCTTCTTTGAATTAGATTTTAACTAATTGTTTCCATTCCATACATATTTTTGTCACTACTTTATTCTAACGAAAAAGAGTCACCCTCCTCTCCTATTTAATATAATCTATTATCATAGCTTGAAATGATTATATGTAGAGGGATTAATTTCACATATTATTAACGAGAACAAAGTCTATTATTCTTATTTTCGCCCTATGCAAAAACAATTATTATTCTTAATAGCAATAGTATTTAGTCTATCTATTCAATCACAAGATAAATTAAAAGGGCAAATAATAGATTCAGAATCTAAAAAACCTTTAAGTGCGGCTCATATTTTAAATCTTAATAGCGTAGTAGGTACTATTACTAATGAAAATGGGCTCTTTGACCTTGTTGCTCAAGCAAACGATACCGTTCTAGTTTCTTATTTAGGTTATGCTTCTATTAAACTAAAAGTTACTAATGATCTTTTAAAAGGAAATGAAGTTGTTATATCTTTAGAGGAAAAGCCAGAAGAGGTAAAAGAAGTTGTAATTAAGTCAACTGAACTAATTGGTGTTTTAGAGGTAGATATAAAACAAGTTCCAAAAGATCGTTTTACTAGAATACATATCAATGGATTGCCACAAACGTATGAAGTTGGAAGGCCTCAAAAAATTTCCTCTCCTATTGCTAAACTCTTGAATCCGGTTGATTTGGTATATAACCTATTCGGAAGCAAACCTAAACAGCTTAAAAAATTAAAGAAGCTTAAAAAAGAAGATGATTTGCGTAAAATGTTAGCTGGTAAATTTGATCGTGAAGTTATGATGGAATATCTTGAAATGGATAGGGCTGAGTTAAATAAGCTATTATCTGACTGTAACTATTCTGAATACTTTATAAAAAAAGCCAGTGATCTACAATTAATTGAAGCTGTTTTAAATTGTTACGAAAACTATAAAACAGTAAAAAAAGGTAAAATAGAAAGAAACAGAATACCTGATAAAAATTAATTTTTTTGTAAAAAAAATAGGGTAAGTGATATTTTATATGTTATATTGTTTATAAATTAATATATAATTACTTTAAATAATGAAAAAAATCATATTACTATCCTTTATGTTTACAATTCTTTTAAGTTGTAGTAAAGATGATAAACTAGCTGAACCAGTAGATGAAGTTAAACTAAACAATAAAGTAAATAATTTTGTATGGAAAGCCATGAACTCATGGTACAATTGGCAAGAAGATATTCCTAATTTAGCAGATAGTAAAGATGATAATATAAATGAGTATTATACTTACTTAAACTCATACGGTACTCCAAACGATTTATTTAAAAGCTTACTGTATAAATATCAAGAAGTAGATAAGTTCTCTTGGTTTATTGAAGACTATATTGAACAAGAAAAGGCTTTTCAAGGTACTAGTACTAGTTTTGGCTTTAGACCTACGTCCATAAAAATTAATGATACCAATATTATCTTATTAGTAACTAAAGTATCTGAGAATTCACCAGCTTCAGAAAAAGGATTAAAAAGAGGTGATATTATAATTGGTATAGATGGTCAAAAATTTACTACAACCAACTTCGATGCACTTATAAAAAATTACTATAATGAAACTGCCGAATTTATTTTAGGTGAAAATGATGGAGTTACTGAAAAATCAAAAATAACTTTAACTAAAAGAGAAGTTAATGATAATGCTATACAGCTAGCTAAAATTTTTAATAATATAAATGGTAAAAAAGTAGGTTACTTAGTTTACAATGGGTTTAGGTCATCTTACGATAAAGAACTTAATAATGCCTTTGCTAATTTTAAAGCAGAAGGAATACAAGAGTTAATATTAGACTTTAGATACAATGGAGGTGGCTCTGTATTAACTTGTGGATACTTAGCCAGTATGATTTACGGTGAAGGAGCTGCAGAGCAAGATGTTTTTGCTAAAACTATTTATAACAAAAAACATACTGACAGAAGCTTTTTATTACCTTTTTTAAATGGTATTTTTCAGTATGACTCTGATGGAAATTACTTAGAAGGTCAAGATATTCCTTTAAATAGACTCACAGGGCTTTCTAAAATTTATGTTATAACTTCAAGTAATACAGCTTCTGCTAGTGAAATGATAATAAATGGCTTAAGACCTTATATTGATGTGGTTACTGTTGGTAAAACTACCTATGGTAAAAATGTTGGATCTATTACGTTATATGATTCTCCAACTACAGATTACACCGATAAAAGCAAAGCTAATACTACTCACAAAATGGCTATGCAACCTATTACTTTCCAAATATTTAACAAGTTAAATCAAAGTGATTATGTTAACGGTTTTGCTGCAGATATAGATATTAATGAATTTGCCAGTTGGGATAATTTTTTACCATTTGGAAATGAAAACGAAATTTTATTAAAATCTGTTTTAGATAACATAAAAGGTATAGCTTCAAAAGCTCAAAAACCTTCCAATATACAGGTGATAGATAATTTACAAAAAAATCGTTTTGAACAAGAAATGTATTATGAAAGTGATTTTTTAAAAAATATTAATCATCTTAATCTTTAAACGAAAAAAGCAGCAAAATTTTGCTGCTTTTTTTATGCTTTTATTTCATCCAAAAGAATTAAATTTACACCTTTCAAAAACATACACAAACACAACTAACAATGATTCATTTCTTTGGAAACGTAAACAGCAAGGTTTTTGCTGTTCAAACAACAGAAGAATTAACATCTGAAACAATTTCGAAGTTAACTTGGTTATTTGGCAACCAACCGAAAATAAACGCGGCGTCTCTTGACGCCTTTTTTGTTGGCCCTAGAGCAGCTATGATTACTCCTTGGAGTACCAACGCTGTTGAAATTACTCAAAATATGGGAATTTCTGGAATTATCAGAATTGAAGAATTTGATGCAGTAGCTAATGATTTTTCTGACTTCGACCCAATGATTTCTCAAAAATTTGATGGATTAAACCAAGAAACTTTTACCATTGATATTCAACCTGAACCAATTTTAGAAATTGATGATATTGCTACTTATAACGAGCAAGAAGGATTGGCGTTGAGCGATGAAGAAATTGGGTATTTAGAAGAAGTAGCTACCAAAATTGGAAGAAAATTAACCGATTCTGAAGTATTTGGATTTTCTCAAGTAAATTCAGAACACTGCCGTCATAAAATTTTCAACGGTACTTTTGTTATTGATGGTGAAGAAATGCCAACTTCTTTATTCAAGTTAATTAAAGAAACCTCTAAGCAAAACCCTAACGATATTGTATCTGCTTATAAAGACAATGTTGCTTTTGTTAAAGGTCCAAAAGTAGAGCAATTTGCTCCTAAAAGCGCAGATAAACCAGACTTTTACGAAACAAAAGAATTTGAATCTGTTATTTCATTAAAAGCTGAAACACACAACTTCCCTACTACTGTTGAGCCTTTCAATGGTGCTGCAACAGGTTCAGGAGGTGAAATTCGTGATAGATTAGCTGGAGGAAAAGGATCGTTGCCATTAGCAGGAACAGCTGTTTATATGACTTCTTACTCTCGTTTAGAAGAAAATCGTCCTTGGGAAAAAGGAATGGACGAACGTAAGTGGTTATACCAAACTCCTATGGATATTTTAATCAAAGCTTCTAACGGAGCTTCTGATTTCGGTAATAAATTTGGTCAGCCATTAATCTGTGGTTCTGTTCTTACTTTTGAACATGAAGAAGATGCTCGCAAACTTGGTTTCGATAAAGTAATTATGCAAGCAGGTGGTATCGGATATGGTAAAAAAGAACAAGCATTAAAAGATACTCCACAAGAAGGGGATAAAATAGTAATTTTAGGTGGTGAAAATTACCGTATTGGTATGGGAGGAGCTGCGGTTTCTTCTGCTGATACTGGAGAGTTTTCAACAGGAATTGAGTTAAACGCAATTCAGCGTTCAAATCCTGAAATGCAAAAACGTGCTGCCAATGCGGTTCGTGGTATGGTAGAAAGTGATGAAAACTTTATCGTTTCTATTCACGATCACGGAGCTGGTGGACACTTAAACTGTTTATCAGAATTAGTAGAAGATACTGGTGGAAAAATCGACTTAGATAAACTACCTGTTGGGGATCCTACCCTATCTGATAAAGAGATTATCGGTAACGAATCTCAAGAACGTATGGGATTAGTAATTGCTGAGAAGCATATCGACACCCTTAATAAGATTGCTGAACGTGAGCGTTCACCAATGTACACTGTTGGTGATGTTACTGGTGACCACCGTTTTACTTTTGAATCTAAAACCAATGGAAACAAACCAATGGATTTAGCTTTAGAAGATATGTTTGGTAGTTCTCCTAAAACGATTATGACTGATAATACAGTTGATCGTAATTATGCTGATGTTGACTATTCTAAAGAAAACTTCACTAACTACTTAGAACAAGTTTTACAATTAGAAGCTGTTGCCTGTAAAGATTGGTTGACGAATAAGGTTGACCGTTGTGTTGGAGGAAAAGTAGCGAAGCAACAATGTGTTGGTTCTTTACAAATTCCATTGAACAATGTCGGTGTAATGGCGCTAGATTATAAAGGTAAAGAAGGTATTGCTACTACGATTGGGCACTCTCCTATTTCTGGATTGATTGATCCTGTAGCTGGAAGTAAAAACTCAATTGCTGAAGCATTAACGAATATTGTTTGGGCACCTTTAAAAGATGGTTTACAATCGGTTTCATTATCAGCAAACTGGATGTGGCCTTGTAAAAATGAAGGTGAAGATGCTCGCTTATACAAAGCTGTGAAGGCTATTTCGGATTTTTCAATCGATTTAGGAATCAATGTTCCAACAGGAAAAGATTCTTTATCAATGAAACAAAAATATCCTAATGAAGAAGTAATTTCTCCAGGAACTGTTGTTATTTCAGCTGCGGCTAACTGTAATGATATTACTAAAGTAGTAGAACCTGTTTTACAACCAAACAAAGGAGATATCTATTACATCAATTTATCGCAAGATGATTTTAAATTAGGAGGAAGTTCATTTGCGCAGATACTAAACAAATTAGGAAACTCTGCTCCTACGATTACTAATAATGAGTTCTTTAAATCAACATTTAATGTTTTACAGAATTTAATTAAGGAAGGAAAAATTGTTGCAGGTCACGATGTTGCATCTGGGGGATTGATTACTACTTTATTAGAATTGTGTTTTGCAGATGTAAACATAGGTGCGAACTTAGATTTATCAACTTTAAATGAAGCTGACAGTATCAAGTTGTTATTTGCTGAAAACTCAGGAATTGTTTTCCAAGCAACTGACGCTTCTATAGAACAAACTTTAGCTGATAATAACATCGAGTTCTTTAAAATTGGTTCGGTAATTGAATCTGATCGATTAAATATTAAAAATGGTTCTGATATTTTTGCTTTATCAATTGCTGAATTAAGAGATACTTGGTATAAGACTTCTTATTTATTAGATCAAAAACAAACGGCTAATGGTTTAGCTAAAAATCGTTTTGATAATTATAAAAATCAACCTTTACAATATACATTCCCAACGCATTTTACAGGAAAGCTTGCTGATACTGTGGGTACTATAACTAACAGACCTAAAGCAGCTATCATTCGTGAAAAGGGTTCAAACTCTGAACGTGAAATGGCAAACGCTATGTATTTAGCTGGTTTTGATGTGAAGGATGTTCACATGACTGATTTAATTTCTGGTCGTGAAACTTTAGAAGATATTCAATTTATTGGAGCTGTTGGAGGTTTTTCTAATTCAGACGTTTTAGGTTCAGCAAAAGGATGGGCAGGAGCATTTTTATATAATGAAAAAGCAAACACTGCTTTGAAAAACTTCTTTAAAAGAGAAGATACACTTTCTGTTGGTATTTGTAACGGATGCCAGTTATTTATGGAATTAGAATTAATCAATCCAGAACATAACGAACATGGTAAGATGTTACACAACGATTCTAAAAAGCACGAAAGTTCATTTACATCTGTAAAAGTTCAGGAAAATAATTCAGTAATGTTATCTAGTTTAGCAGGAACTGAATTAGGAGTTTGGATTTCTCACGGAGAAGGAAAGTTCAATTTACCTGAAACTGAAGATAATTATAATATTGTTGCTAAGTATGCATATGAAGGATATCCTAACAATCCAAACGGTTCAGATTATAACACAGCAATGCTATGTGATAAGACTGGTCGTCATTTAGTAACTATGCCACATATTGAACGTTCTACTTTCCAATGGAACTGGGCTAACTATCCACAAGACAGACAAGATGAAGTTTCACCTTGGTTAGAAGCTTTTGTTAATGCAAGAAAATGGATAGAGAATAAAAAATAAGTAGAATACTACATTCTCAACTACAAAAAGCACTCTGTAAACAGGGTGCTTTATTTTTTACAAAAGTAAACAACAAAATATGTAATTTACATTTGTTAACTATTTAATTATGGTAACATTTGTAATATTCTTCTTATTTAACTTCAATTCTACATATATAATATATTTATATAAGTACTTTGAAAGGATGTGATTAATCCCATAAGTAATTTAAAGTAGCTATAGAAGTATTATAAAGTTTACAGTCTGATTCATATTTATTTAGTCATAAACTACCGCAGAATCTTTATTATTAACCTTAAAGTTGCTTATTTGATGTTTAGGTCTGTTAAATAAGGATAAATGTTTATTTAAGCACATTATATTTATTAAAAAGAGAGGTTTTTACATTTATAAACTCAATAAAACAAATAATTAGTTTAATTACAAATGTAAATAAAGACATTTAGTAAAAGAATAAATTCTCTCTATACTAAAAACTTAAACACTTACTTATCAGTGAGTTATGTTTTGTATATTAAAGTATTTAATCACCTTTTTTTGAGTTATTTCGAAGAAATGTTAAACTTTTATTGTTTACAGTTATGAAATATTATATATTTACAATCGTAAACAACCTCTAGTGTTTACATTAATAAACAAATGATTGAAAGATTAAAACAGATATTAGACTATTACAATTTATCAGCGTCAAGCTTTGCTGATAAAATTGATGTTCCAAGATCTAGCATTTCTCACCTATTATCAGGAAGAAATAAACCGAGCTTAGATTTTATTATAAAAGTTGAAACGGCTTTTGATGAAGTTGATCTAAATTGGTTAGTGTATGGTAAAGGCAGTTTTCCTCCAAATGTAAAAAATCAAGAGAAAGAGATAAATATAGAGAAAAATGAAGCTCCTTCTCTGTTTACTGAAAATGTAGTATTTGACCAAGAACCCGAAAAAAAATCAAATGCGCAATTCTCAGAGAGTACTATGAAACCAAAAGAGTCAGCCGCTTTTAGAGAAATTAAAAATATTTTAGTTCTATACGATGATGGAACCTTTGAAGATTACAAAAAAAAATAGTATGAATGATTCCCTAACAATCCCCTAAGAATTTAATGAATTGTAAAATTCAAATAACCCCTTAGTATTTGTATCCCACAACAAATCGTTTGAATTTTATGAGTCATTAAAAAATAAACTCCCCCTAAAACTTATATCCCCTTTAAGTTGAGTTTATAGAAATTGTCTCCCAAGGCAAATCCCTCGTGCTTTCCCGCTTACAAGCAAATCAACCCATTAAAATAGAAAAAGCCTGTATTATTTTTATAATACAGGCTTTTTTACTTTTTATATTTAAGTCAAATCTTATGTTAACATTCCTCCGTCAACTGATAATGTTTGACCAGTAATATATGAACTCATATCTGATGCTAAAAACACACAGGCATTTGCAATATCTTCTGGAGTTCCTCCTCTTTTTAAAGGAATTTCGTTTCTCCAACCTTCAACTACTTTTTCATCTAATTTTGCAGTCATTTCAGTTTCAATAAAACCTGGAGCAACAACATTACTACGAATATTACGAGAACCTAACTCTAAAGCTACTGATTTTGAGAATCCTAAAATTCCTGCTTTTGAAGCTGCATAATTTGCTTGACCTGCATTTCCTTTTAATCCAACTACAGAACTCATATTAATAATTGAGCCTGCACGTTGCTTCATCATCGGACGAATCACTGCTTTGGTTAAATTGAAAACTGATTTTAAATTTACTTCGATTACTTTATCAAAATCTTCTTCAGAAATACGCATTAATAAATTATCTTTTGTAATACCTGCGTTGTTTACTAATACATCAATAGTTCCGAATTCTGCTAAAACATTTTTTGCCAACTCTTGAGCTGCATCAAACTCTGCCGCATTAGATTGATATCCTTTAGCGTTTACCCCTAATTCTTTTAATTCATTTTCTAAAGCAGTTGCTGCTTCCACAGAAGAATTATAAGTAAATGCAACATTACATCCTTGGTTTGCAAACTCTAATGCAATTCCTCTACCAATTCCTCTAGTAGCTCCTGTAATAATTGCTGTTTTATTTTCTAAAAGTTTCATTTATTAGTTGTTTTAATAGGGTCAAATATAAAAATAAATTCCCGTTATAAACGGGAATCTATTCTAATATGTATATGTTTATTAAGCTAAAACCTTAGCTACCATTTCTCCAATTTTAGCAGGAGACTCTACAACGTGTACTCCATTTTCAGCTAAAATCTTCATTTTAGCTTGTGCTGTATCATCTGCACCACCAACAATAGCACCTGCATGTCCCATTGTTCTACCAGCTGGAGCAGTTTGACCTGCGATGAAACCAACAACTGGTTTACGATTTCCATCAGCCTTAATCCATCTAGCAGCTTCCGCTTCTAAATTACCTCCAATCTCACCAATCATTACGATTGCTTCAGTTTCATCATCATTCATTAATAACTCAACAGCTTCTTTAGTAGTAGTTCCAATAATTGGATCTCCACCAATACCAATAGCTGTAGTAATTCCGTAACCTTGTTTTACAACTTGATCAGCAGCTTCATACGTTAAAGTTCCTGATTTAGAAACAATACCTACTTTACCTTTTTTGAAGATAAATCCTGGCATAATTCCTACTTTAGCTTCTTCTGGAGTAATTACTCCTGGACAGTTAGGTCCTACTAAAGTACAATCTAACTTATCAATGTAAGCTTTTACTTTTACCATGTCAGCAGTAGGAATTCCTTCAGTAATACAAATAATTACTTTAATTCCTGCTTCAGCAGCTTCCATAATAGCATCAGCAGCAAATGCTGGTGGTACAAAAATAATAGAGGTATCAGCTCCTGCTTTTTGTACAGCCTCATCAACTGTATTAAAAACTGGCTTTCCTAAATGCTCTTGACCTCCTTTACCTGGTGTTACACCTCCAACTACGTTTGTTCCGTAATCGATCATTTGGCCAGCGTGGAAAGTTCCTTCGCTACCTGTAAAACCTTGAACTATAATTTTTGAATCTTTATTTACTAAAACACTCATTGGTTTGCTTTTTATTATTTTTTTAAGACAGACAAAAATAACTTTTTAATTGTGTTTTCACAATTAATTTTACGTTACTTTTTTTGTTTATTAGTTTCGTTTTTTAAATAAATTACTTCACGCATTTTTTGACGGTATTCTTTTTGAGGTGTACCAAAATAGACTCCCTTTTTTAAAGATTTCATCACACCTGTTTGTGCCATTAAAACGGTTCCTTTTTCTATAGTTAAGCCACTAACAATTCCTACTTGTCCCCAAATAGTTACTTCATCTTCAATAACAGTACATCCTGCAATACCTGTTTGAGCTGCTATTAAACACTTTTTACCTATTACTGTATCATGACCTATATGAACTTGATTATCTATTTTTGATCCAGCACCTATTAAAGTATCTCCGGTTACACCTCTATCAATTGTACAAGAAGCTCCTAAATCTACATTATCTTCAAGTACTACTCTACCTCCAGAAATTAGTTTATCAAAACCTTCTGGTCTGTTTTTATAATAGAATGCATCTGCTCCTAAAACTGTATTGGCATGGATTGTTACATTATCTCCTATTATACAGTTATTGTTAATTGACACATTTGCATGTATTAAACAATTTTTTCCAATTTTTACGTTTTCTCCTATGAAAACGTTTGGTTGTATAACAGTTTTTTCTCCTATAATAGCAGATTCAGCAATACTACTTTTTGAAGCTATAAAAGGGTTGAAATATTTTGTTATTTTATTAAAATCTCTAAAAGGATCTTCAGAGATTAATAATGATTTACCTTCAGGGCAATCTACTTTTTTATTTATTAGTATTGTTGTAGCAGCTGAATTTAATGCTTTATCGTAGTATTTTGGATGATCTACAAAGACTATATCTCCTTTTTCTACTACATGAATTTCATTAATTCCTGTTATAGGAAAACTATTTTTTCCTACAAACTTTACATTTAGTAAAGTAGCAATCTGCTCTAAGGTTTGAGGCTGTTTAAATTTCATCTTTAAAAAGAAATTCCCGCCAAAGCGGGAATAATAATAGTATATTTATTCTTTGATACGCTCTGTGTAAGCTCCTTTTTCTGTATCTATTTTTATTTTATCTCCTTCATTTATAAATAAAGGAACATTAATTCTTGCTCCTGTTTCAACAGTTGCTGGTTTAGTTGCATTTGTTGCAGTATTACCTTTTACACCTGGTTCAGTATGAGTTACCTCTAAAATAACATGAGAAGGCATTTCTACTGATAACGGCATTCCATCTTCAGTATTAATCAAAACAGTAACAACTTCTCCTTCTTTCATTAAATCTGGAGCATCTAATACTGATTTTTGAAGTGTAATTTGGTTATAATCTTCCGTATTCATGAAGTGATATAGATCTCCTTCAGGGTATAAATACTGAAACTTATGTGTTTCTACACGAACGTCATCAATTTTATGTCCTGCAGAAAAGGTATTATCAATTACTTTTCCGGAGGTAACGCTTTTAAGTTTCGTACGAACAAAAGCAGGTCCTTTTCCTGGCTTTACATGTAAAAACTCAATAATTTTGAATATGTCGTGATTATACTTTATACATAAACCTTTTTTAATATCTGATGTTGATGCCATTTATTTTGATCTTTATAGTATTGCTCTTTAAGTGCAATTTTAATAATTAATTTGCTTTAAAATATCCTTTCATGATTCCACGATGCGAATCTTTGATAAACTGAATAATCTCATCTCTTTCTGAAGTTGCTTCCATTTCAGCCTCTATAATATCTATAGCCTGAGTATTATTATAATTTTTTTGAAACAATATACGGTAAACGTCTTGAATTTCTCTTATTTTTTCAGTGCTAAATCCTCTTCTTCTTAATCCTACAGAATTGATCCCCACGTATGATAAAGGTTCTCTTGCTGCTTTTACATAAGGAGGAACATCTTTACGTACCAAGGATCCACCTGTTACAAAGGCATGATTACCTACAGAAGCAAATTGATGTACTGCCACCATACCTGCTAACACTACATTATCACCAACAGTTACATGTCCTGCTAATGTTGAATTATTTGAAAAGATACAATTATCTCCCACTTTACAATCGTGCGCAATATGACAGTAAGCCATTATTAAACAGTTATCACCAATAACTGTTCTCATTCTATCAAGTGTTCCTCTATTAATGGTTACACACTCTCTTATGGTTACATTATCTCCTATTTCTACAGTCGTATCCTCATCATTATACTTTAAATCTTGAGGGATTGCTGAAATTACAGCTCCTGGAAAAATTCGACAATTTTTACCGATGCGTGCACCTTCCATGATAGTTACATTAGAACCTATCCATGTTCCTGATCCAATTTCTACATTTGCATGAATAGTTGTAAAAGGTTCAATAACTACATTCCTAGCTATTTTTGCTTGAGGGTGAACGTACGCAAGTGGTTGATTCATATTATTTTACTTTTGAAATTTGTGCCATAAGCTCTGCTTCACATACTAATTTTCCATTAGCGTATGCATAAGCTTGCATATGAGCAATACCTCTTCTTATTGGAGTTATTAATTCACTTTTAAATATTAATGTATCTCCTGGTAATACTTTTTGCTTGAATTTAACATTATCCATTTTCATGAAGTATGTTAAATAGTTTTCTGGGTCAGGAACTGTATTTAATACTAAAACTCCTCCACATTGTGCCATAGCCTCCACTTGAAGAACTCCTGGCATAACTGGTGCTCCAGGGAAATGTCCAACAAAAAAATTTTCATTCATTGTTACATTTTTCATACCTACCACATGCTTGTCTGATAATTCAATAATTCTATCAATCAATAAAAATGGTGGTCTGTGAGGTAAAATATCCATTATTTTATGGATATCCATTAATGGTGGTTGGTTTAAATCATAAGAAGGAACATTGTTTCTTTTTTCCTTTTTAATGATTTTAGCTAATTTCTTAGCAAAAGCAGTGTTTACGGAATGTCCTGGTTTGTTAGCAATTACTTTACCTTTAATTCGAGTACCTGTTAAAGCTAAATCACCAATAACGTCTAACAATTTATGACGTGCAGCTTCATTAGCCCAATGTAATGTTAAGTTGTCTAAAACTCCGTTAGGCTTTACTGTTATGTTGTCTTTATTAAAGGCTTTTTTTAACTTTTCCATTGTACTGTCAGACAACTCTTTGTCAACATAGACAATAGCGTTATTCAAATCTCCACCTTTAATTAAATCATTTTCTAACAACATTTCAATTTCGTGTAAGAAACTAAATGTTCTTGCCGCTGAAATTTCTTCTTTAAAGTCTGAAATTGTATTTAATGTGGCATTTTGAGTACCTAAAATCTTAGTTCCAAAATCTACCATAGTAGTTACTTGGTATTCATCTGAAGGCATTAAAATAATTTCACTTCCTGTTACTTCATCTTTATATGAAATAACTTCTTTTACCACATACTCTTCAATTTCTGCTTCTTGCTCAACAATTCCAGCTTCTTCTAGAGCTTCTATAAAAAATTTAGACGATCCGTCCATTATTGGAGGTTCAGAAGCATTAATTTCAATAAGCAAATTATCGATGTCTAAACCAACAGCAGCAGCTAAAACGTGTTCAGATGTTTGTATTTGAACGCCATTTTTTTCAAGGTTTGTTCCTCTTTGCGTATTTGTTACATAATCAGCTTTTGCTTCTATCACGGGTTCCCCTTCTAAATCTACTCGCTTAAAAGCAAATCCATGATTTTCTGGAGCTGGTTTAAAAACCATTGTAACTTCATTACCAGTGTGCAATCCAACACCTGATAACGTAACTTCGTTTTGTATTGTTTTTTGTTTCTTACTCATTTTTTATTTTTTGAGCATTCAACTCTTTTTCTATTTTATGTATTGTAGTTGCTAATTTTGGTAAGTTTTTAAAGTGTACATATGACTTACTGTAGTCTGAATATCCAAATGCTGGAGAACCTTGTACTACTTCTTCATCTTTTAAACTTTTTCCTATCCCTGATTGGGCTTGGATCTTCACATTGTTTCCAATAGTGATATGACCAACAATACCTACTTGACCTCCAATCATACAGTTTTCTCCTATTTTAGTTGATCCTGCAATCCCTGTTTGAGAAGCTATCACGGTATTTTTACCAATCTCTACATTATGAGCTATCTGAATTTGGTTATCTAATTTTACTCCTTTTCTAATTATTGTAGATCCAAGAGTAGCTCTATCAATAGTTGAATTGGACCCCACGTCTACATTATCTTCTATAATAACGTTTCCTATTTGTGGAATTGCTTTATATTCTCCATTTTCATCTGGTACAAATCCAAAACCATCTGCTCCAATAACTGTTCCTGAATGTATCTTACAATTATCACCTACAACGGTTTCAGAGTAAATTTTTACTCCTGCAAAAACAACTGTATTATCGCCAATAGTAACATTATCGCCTATATAAGAATTAGGATAAATTTTAACATTATTACCTAAAACCACATTTTCTCCAACATAAGCATAAGCTCCAATGTACTCGTTATCTCCAATAGTAGCTGATTCAGCAATAAAATGAGGATTTTCTCTTCCTTGCTTATTATTCTTTACCTCATTGTAAAACTCCAAAAGTTTTGAAAATGCTTTATACGCATCTTCTACTTTAATCAAAGTAGTTTCTATTTCCTTTTCAGGAATAAAACTTTTATTTACAATAGCTACCGATGCTTTGGTTGTATATATGTATGAGTTATATTTTGGGTTTGATAAAAAGGTTAAAGAACCTTGCTTGCCTTCTTCTATCTTAGAAAGTGTGGATACTTCAGCTCCTGGATTTCCATCAATCTCTCCTTCTAAAATATCGGCTATTTGTTTTGCTGTAAATTTCATTATCTGCAAAAGTAATTATTTTTGTTCAAATACTTCTTGATTAGAGTTTGTTTCTATGTATTCACCTACTTTATTTTCTTAGGATAGCACAGGTAATATTTTACTACAGGTTTTGTTAATGCTTTAAGATTTAGCTGATCAGAAGCCTTTGCTATGTCTTTTAACTTCCCTTTTTTTGTATAAATTTTAATTGGTTTCTTTGTATTATATGCTTGATGTTTTATTTCATTTGAAAAAACAAAATATTCGAGCTCTTGTTCACTTAAGTCTACAAATTTTCTGAGCTTTCTACGCCTCTTTTCAATATACTCCTCAGTAAATGGTTTTTCCTGAATTTCAATCTTTAACAAACTTCTGTCTATAATTTTTGTTGCTAATGTAGATAATATAAAGTCTTCATGATTCTTCCATTCTTTTATTGCTGATAAAACATCATAATCGTCTAACTCTGAAAATATTTCTAATGTTGCATTTGAGAAATTTTCTTTATTTATCGGATTATACAAGAAGTACTTGAGTGCTCTACTAGAAGGTAACTCTACTCCTTTTGTTGCTAACTCCTTTGCTCTCTTTAATATGCTTACCAAAAGGTTTTCAGCTACTAAACCTGTTTTATGTAAATAAACTTGCCAATACATTAGGCGTCGCGCAATAACAAATTTTTCTACCGAATAAATTCCTTTTTGTTCAATAACCAATTCATTATCCACCACATTCATCATTGCTATTAAACGATCTGATGAAATGTTTCCTTCTGCTACTCCGGTAAAAAAACTATCTCTTTTTAAATAATCCAATCGGTCAATATCTAATTGACTTGATATTAATTGGTATAAAAACTTACGTGGGTGTTTCCCTTCAAATACTTGAATAGCTAAACTTAACTTCCCATCAAACTCATCATTCAAGACTTTCATAAATTTTAATGAAATTTCTTCGTGAGTTATTCCATTCACAATGCTATGCTCTAAGGCATGTGAGTATGCTCCATGACCTATATCATGTAACAAAATAGCTATATATAAAGCATTTGCTTCTTCTTCTGAAATTTCAACGTTCTTCATTCGCAATACATGTACCGCTTTTTGCATTAAATGCATACAGCCTATTGCGTGATGAAAACGTGTGTGGTTAGCTCCAGGATAAACCAAGTTTGACAAGCCCATTTGTGTAACTCTACGTAGCCTTTGAAAATATTTGTGCTCGATAATATCAAATATTAGAGAATTTGGTATGGAGATAAATCCATAAATAGGATCGTTAATTATCTTTAGTTTGTTGGTTTTTGATTTCTTCAAAATGTATAAATCCTTGAATTTTAAACAAAAAAATCATAATTTATCTACAAAACCAAATTAACCAGCGTTTAATTAACGTATTTTTAGCTTTTAAAAACACAACAAAACAGCTTTTAGGCGTTATTTAGGTAGTAAATAAATTGAAAATTATGATGAGAAACATACATATTCTTTGGGTAGATGATGAAATAGATTTATTAAAACCACATATACTTTTTTTAGAAAAAAAAGATTACAAAGTTACAACCTGCACCAATGGTACAGACGCTATTGACTTGGTTAGTGAAAATAATTTTGATATTGTTTTTTTAGATGAAAACATGCCAGGTATTACTGGATTAGAAGCACTTTCAGAAATCAAACAGAAGAATACAAACCTTCCTATTGTTATGATTACTAAAAGTGAAGAAGAGTATCTTATGGAAGAAGCTATTGGTTCAAAAATTGCTGATTACTTAATCAAGCCAGTAAACCCAAATCAAATACTATTGAGTTTAAAAAAGAATTTAGACCACTCTCGCTTAGTTTCAGAAAAAACAACATCTAGTTACCAACAAGAGTTTAGAAAAATTTCGATGGATTTAGCTATGGTTAATTCTTATGAGGAATGGGCTGAACTTTATAAAAAATTAGTTCATTGGGAACTTGAGCTAGAAAACATCAACGACACGGGGATGTTAGAGATTTTAGAATCTCAGAAATCTGAAGCTAACTCACAATTTTTTAAGTTCATTAAAAAGCATTACCAACATTGGTTAACAGGAGATGATAAACCCACATTTTCGCACACTTTATTTAAAGATTATATAGTTCCTAATTTATCCAAAAGCCAGGGAGTTTTATGGGTAGTGATTGATAACCTCCGTTATGACCAATACAGAGTTTTAGAACCTTTTATTAATAATTATTTCAAGAAAGAAGAAGAATACTCTTATTATAGTATATTACCTACTGCCACACAGTATGCTCGTAATGCGATATTTTCTGGGCTCATGCCTTCTGAAATGGAAAAAAGACATCCAGACTATTGGAAAAACGATATTGATGAAGGGGGTAAAAATTTATTTGAGGCTAATTTTTTAGATGAACAAATAAAACGTTTGGGTCTAAATATTACACATGAATATTACAAAATAGTTTCTTTAAAAAGTGGGAAGGACTTAGCTGACAGCTACAATGGAACACGACAAAATGATCTTACTACTGTAGTTTATAACTTTGTTGATATGCTTTCGCATGCCAAAACTGAAATGGAAGTTATTAAAGAACTTGCTGGTGATGATAAAGCGTATCGTTCTTTAACAGTGAGCTGGTTTAAAAACTCGCCTCTTTATGAGATTATTCAAAAAGCACAAAAATTAGGACAAAAGTTAATAATTACAACCGATCATGGTACTATAAATTGTAAACATCCTACCAAAGTTATTGGTGATAAAAACATCAGTTCTAACTTACGATATAAAACTGGTAGAAGTTTGAGCTATGAAGATAAAGATGTATATGCGGTTAAAAACCCAAAAGATATTTTCTTACCCTCAATAGCTATTAATAGCCCTTTTATATTTACAAAAGAAGATTTGTTTTTTGCTTATCCAAACAATTATAATCACTTTGTAAAGTATTATAAAAATACTTATCAACATGGAGGAGTTTCACTCGAAGAAATGATTATTCCTTGTGCTGTTTATAATCCAAAATAGTGAAAAAGTAAATTTTATTAACAAACATTACTTCATTATTTTTGCTACTTATGAACAGAAATTATTCACTTAGCGAGTTGACAGCTGTAGCTAAAGAAATCATTGCTACTTCCCAACATAAAATATTACTTTTTTATGGAGAAATGGGAGTTGGTAAAACGACATTAATTAAAGAAATATGTAAAGTTTTGGGTGTAGAAGACATTGCCCATTCTCCTACTTTTTCTTTGGTCAACGAGTATAAAACAAACTCAAACGAAACAGTATATCATTTTGATTTTTACCGTATTGAATACGAAGAAGAAGCTTATGATATGGGGGTTGAAGACTATTTATACAGCAATAACTGGTGTTTAGTTGAATGGCCTGAAAATGTTAAAAATTTACTACCTTTAGATACTGTTTCAATATCAATTAGCTTGCTAGAAAACGGGCAACGAAACATTCAATTAAAAACTAACTAAATTTAGATGGGTTCTATTTCACCTTTTACCAAAGAGCAGTTAATGCCACAAACCGAAATGCTTGAAATTAAAAAGCAGAAAGGAGATTTATTTATAGGGTTACCAAAAGAAACTCATTTTGAAGAAAAAAGAATTAGTTTATCTCCTGATGCTGTTGCTGCATTAGTAGCTCACGGACATAGAATTGTAATTGAAACTGGTGCTGGTGAAGGAGCTAATTATAGTGACCAAGAATATTCTGATGCTGGTGCAAAAATATCCTACGATATCAAAGAAGCTTTTGCTTGTAATATTGTACTAAAAGTAGAACCACCGTCTTTAGAAGAAATTCAGATGTTAAACCCTCAAACGGTTTTAATTTCTGCTCTACAATTAAAAACACAAAACAAAAAATACTTTGAAGCTCTTGCTAAAAAAAGAGTAACAGCAATTGCTTTTGACTATATTAAAGATGAACACGGTGTATTTCCTATAGTAAAATCACTAAGTGAAATTGCCGGAATTGCCTCTATGCACATTGCAGCTGAGCTTATGACTGCTTCTAATGGAGGAAATGGTTTATTACTAGGAAATATAGGAGGAGTTCCTCCAACTGATGTAGTTATTTTAGGTGCAGGAACTGTTGGAGAATTTGCAGCCAAAACAGCAATTGGACTGGGTGCAAGAGTTAAAGTTTTTGACAACTCAATAACAAAACTTCGCAATTTACAATCATGTGTACAAGCACCTATTTATACGTCAACAATTCAGCCTAAAACCCTACAAAAAGCTTTAATGCGCTGTGATGTAGCTATAGGAGCTATTAGAGGAAAAGACCGCTCTCCTGTGGTTGTTACTGAAGAAATGATTGAACAAATGAAAGATGGTGCTGTTATTGTTGATGTTAGCATTGATAGAGGTGGCTGTTTTGAAACTTCTCAAGTTACCACACATAGTAAACCTACTTTTTCTAACCATGGGGTAATACATTATTGTGTGCCTAATATTCCTTCTAGATATTCTAGAACAGCTTCTGTATCTATTAGTAATATTTTCACTCCTTACCTCCTAGAAATAGCTGAAGAAGGAGGTTTTGAAAATGCGGCTCGCTTTGATAAAAGTTTACGTAATGGCATGTATTTTTACCATGGAATCTTAACTAATAAAACTGTAGCTGACTGGTTTGACCTTCCTTATAGAGATATTAATTTATTGATTTTATAGTTCAATTTTACTTACTTTTGCACTTCAATTTTTAAATTATGCAGTGGTTAAAACGTGTTGGTTATTATTTAATAGGGATTGCCTTAGGTAGTTTAGTCGTTCTTTTTATTTGGAAAGGTAAAGATGTTTCTTTCGATTATGGAATGGATGCTCGTACTTTAAAGACTATTAGAATAAAAAAGCGTTTGTTTTCTGATAACGCTCAGCAAATATTAGCTACTTCAAAGATTGATACTACTACCATTTTTACTATTTTAAATAATGGAGATGTAGATTTTGGAAAAAGTAAACCTCGTTTAAAACCTTGTGCAGAGTACTTTATAACTGGAAAAGATAGCTTAAGTCACATTGACTTATATGTTATACGTTGTGATTCAACTGCTACAATTGATAAGATTACAATTAACTAACAATTTCTATACTTATCATACAGTCCTATACCTTTTAGTATCATCGGAATTATTTTTTCAAGCCGTTTTTCTTTGGTCGCTACTCTTTTTGCTTCAGAAATATAATTGGTAAACTCTCTTTGCTTACTCAAAGTAAACTCGTTAAAAGTTTCCTTTAACCTATCGTTTTTATCCAATTCTAACTGTAATTCTTTAGGGATAATTATGGGTTTAGTATTCTTTTTAGCTTTTAATTCTCTTCCTTCTTCAGAGTTTTTAATAGCTTCTAATACATATTTTTTAATAAGTATGGTATCAATCTCACCCAATTCATTAAATCGCCATTGACGCATTGCTTGTGTTTTTCCTTCTTGAACATTTACCAATACTTTTTCTTTATCAACTAAAAAACTCCCCTGAAAAAACCATAATCCACAATAGTTTTTAAAAGCAGATAATCCTACTATATTTTTTCCTTTATGCACATAAACAGGTGCTCCCCATTTAATAGTTTCTTCAACAGGAAGATCCATAAAAACAGAACGCAAGAGATTTAACTCTTGCGTCCAATTATTTTTATCTAATATATATTGTGTTACTTTAGGGTTCATTACGCTATTTGTTCTTCTAAAGACACCATCCAATTTACACCATACTTATCTTTTAACATTCCAAACTTACCTCCCCAAAAAGCTTCTTCAAAAGGCATCATAACAAAAGCCCCATCAGAAGAAAGTCCATTAAAAACAGCAACTGCTTCATCTTCGTCTTCAGTATTTATACTTACTGCAAAGTTATTTCCTTTTGTAAACGCTTCTTTTTCATTTAAAAAATCAGACCCCATAATAGAGAAACCTCCTGCTTCTACAGTACAATGCATTGTTAATTCCATTGCTTCTTCAGGAATGTTTTTACAAACTTCTTCTGGAGCATCTTTAAATTGCATCAACATTGTCATTTCACCACCTAAAACATCCGCATAAAAAGTCATTGCTTCTTTGCAGTTTCCGTTAAAATGTAAGTAAGTACTTGCTTGCATATTGTTAAGTTTTTTAGTTAGCTATTTCACTGGTAAATTTAATACGCATTAATCGTAATTCATCATCATCATAATCTCCATCAAACTCATCCAAGGCTTCTTGAATTTTATCTGTCTCAGCTTCCATAAAATAATCATGAATTTCTTCCTGCTGATCCTCATCAAGTAAGTCATCTACTGCATAATCAATATTAAGTTTAGTTCCCGAAAACACAATAGCTTCCATCTCCTTTATTAATTCAGACATTTCTAAACCTTTAGACTTAGCAATATCTTCTAAAGGCAATTTTCTATCTGTATTTTGAATGATGTATAACTTTAATCCAGAATTAACTCCAGTACTTTTAACTATTAAATCATCAGGACGCATAATATCGTTGTCTTCCACATATTTTGAAATAAGCGCAACGAAATCTTTACCATATTTTTTAGCTTTCCCCTCACCAACACCATGAACCTTTGCAAGTTCATCTAATGTTACAGGGTATTTTAATGCCATATCATCTAAAGATGGGTCTTGAAAAACCGCAAAAGGAGGAACTCCTAAACGTTTTCCTACTTTCTTTCTTAAATCTTTTAGCATTACTACCAATTTATCATCTACTCCTCCTGCTGATTTTTCATTGGTTATAATAGTCCCATCATCTGCTGTTTTATAAACGTGATTTTCTGTCATCATAAATGATGATGGATTTTTTATAAACTCTTTACCTTCTTTTGTTAATTTTAGAACTCCATACTGTTCTATTTCTTTCTTGATTAAATCTGCAACTAGAACTTGACGAATTAAAGCCATCCAGTAATGATTATCTTTAGCTTTACCAATACCAAAAAAAGATTGATCGTTTGTTTTATGAGATTTTAACAATGCATTTTCTTTACCAATAATTGTGTTTACAATTTCTTTTGGTTTATACATTTCACTAGTATCTCTAATAACAGATAATAAAGTTACTACTTCATCTTTAGCTTCGTGCTTCTTCTTAGGATTTCGCATATTATCATCCATATCAGCGCCTTCTCCATTTACTTCATCAAATTCTTCTCCAAAATAATGCAGTAAATACTTACGTCTGTTCATTGATGTTTCAGCGTACCCTACAACTTCTTGTAATAGAGCATGTCCAACTTCTTGTTCGGCAACAGGCTTGTTCGCCATAAACTTCTCAAGCTTTTCGATATCCTTGTACGAATAAAAAGTTAAACAATAACCTTCTCCTCCATCACGTCCTGCTCTACCAGTTTCTTGATAATAACTCTCTAAACTTTTAGGAATGTCGTGGTGTATTACAAAACGAACATCTGGTTTGTCAATTCCCATACCAAAAGCAATCGTAGCTACTACAACATCACAATCTTCCATTAAGAACATGTCTTGATGCTTTACACGTGTTTTTGCGTCTAAACCTGCATGGTAAGGAACAGCATTAATTCCGTTAACTTGTAAAATTTGCGCTATTTCTTCCACTTTTTTACGACTCAAACAGTAAATAATACCTGATTTTCCTAGTCGTTGTTTTATAAAGCGAATAATGTCTTTTTCTACATCTTTAGTCTTAGGTCTAACTTCGTAGAATAAATTTGATCTGTTGAAAGATGCTTTAAACACATTTGCATCTGACATTCCAAGAGTTTTAAGAATGTCTTCTTGTACTTTCTCTGTTGCAGTTGCAGTTAAACCAATAATTGGTACATTATCAATCTGTTTAATAATATTTCTCAGATTTCTATACTCAGGTCTAAAGTCATGTCCCCATTCAGATATACAGTGCGCTTCATCAATAGCTACAAATGATATTTTTTGTCTTCTTAAAAACTCAGCGTACTCTTCTTTAATTAAAGATTCAGGAGCTACGTACAATAACTTGGTAATTCCCGATTCAATATCTGATTTTACTTGTGCAATCTCCGATTTGTTCAACGAAGAATTTAACACATGGGCTATTCCATGATTTTCAGAAATACCCCTAATGGCATCTACTTGGTTTTTCATTAAAGCAATTAATGGCGATACCACAATTGCTGTACCTTCCTTCATTAAGGCAGGTAATTGATAACATAGCGACTTACCACCCCCAGTTGGCATAATAACAAATGTGTTTTTATTCTCTAACACACTGTTAACTACATCTTCTTGTAGCCCTTTAAACTGGTTAAATCCGAAGATTTTTTTTAATGATCCATATAAATCCGTCTGCTCTTTATTCATCTTCTAATATCAAAAATTAAAAACGAGAACTAATTTACAAAAATTCCCAACAATACATAACGTAAACTTTCTTTTTATTAAAAAAGATTTTCTTCTCAAATTATTCCTATTTTTACACTTTAAAATATATTTAAAACTTTTTTAACTTGAAAGACGCAAACGCTATTCTCTCAACCGCAAAAGAAACTATCCTTTTAGAAAGTAATGCTATTGCTAATTTAGCAAATTTATTAAATAGCTCGTTTACGGACGCTGTTAATTTTATATTTAATTCAAAAGGTCGTGTTATTGTAACTGGTATTGGAAAAAGTGCCAATATTGCAACTAAAATGGTCGCTACTTTTAACTCAACAGGTACACCTGCTGTTTTTATGCACGCTGCTGATGCTATACATGGTGATTTAGGTAACGTACAGGATAACGATGTAGTTATTTGTATTTCTAAAAGTGGAAATACTCCTGAGATAAAAGTCTTAGTACCTTTAATTAAAAACTATAACAACAAAATTATCGCTATAACAGGGAATCCTGACTCTTTCTTAGGAAAAAATGCTGACTTCCTTTTAAATTCTTTTGTTGAAAAAGAAGCTTGTCCTAATAACTTAGCTCCAACAACTAGCACAACAGCTCAGTTAGTTTTAGGAGATGCTTTAGCTGTATGCTTATTAGAATTAAGAGGTTTTTCAAGTAGTGATTTTGCAAAATATCATCCTGGAGGTGCTTTAGGCAAGCGGTTATACTTAAGAGTTTCTGACCTTATTAAAAATAACGAATTACCTAAGGTGAAAAGTATCGACAAAGTTACCCAAGTAATTGTAGAAATTTCTGAAAAACGTCTAGGTGTGACTGCTGTTGTTGATACTAATAATAAAATTACAGGAATTATTACTGATGGAGATATTCGTAGAATGTTAAGTAAAACGACAAAGATAGATGAACTTACCGCTGCTGATATTATGAGTACATCACCAAAAACAATTGATGCAGATGCTATGGCTGTTGAAGCTCTAGACACGTTAGAAAACAATAATATCACTCAAATTTTAGTTACTGACATTAATAACAATTATGTAGGTGTAGTTCACTTACACGATTTAATTAAAGAAGGAATATTTTAAGATGGCAGAAAAAGAAATGTCTTTTTTAGACCATCTTGAAGAGCTAAGATGGCATTTAGTAAGAAGTTTTGTAGCTATTTTTATTGTTGCAATTGTAATTTTTGCAAACATTAATTTTGTTTTTAACGAGATACTTTTAGCTCATCTAAAACCCGATTTTGCAACCTATCAATTCTTTTGTAAAGTATTTTCTTCTATTGGAATTGACAGTAGCTTTTGTACAATAAAATTCAAACAAACACTACAAGCTTTAAATCCTACTCAACAATTAATGACAGGGATTTGGTCTTCTCTAATTTTAGGTTTTGTAGTTGCTTTTCCTTATATTTTATGGGAATTTTGGCGATTTATAGCTCCTGGTTTACACGAAAGTGAAAAGAAAAAATCAAAAGGATTTATTTTTACTTCTTCTTTTCTATTCTTTCTAGGTATTTTGTTTAGCTATTATGTTATTTTACCTATGTCTGTATACTTCTTTTATAATTTTGAAATATCAGACGCCATACAAAATAATTTTAAATTAGAAGCCTATATTGGTCTTATTACTAACACATTATTAGGCGTAGCTATATTTTTTGAACTTCCTGTAGTTATTTTCTTTCTTTCTAAGATAGGATTGATTACACCAGATTTTTTAAGAAAATATCGTAAGCACGCCTTAGTAGTGGTGTTGGTATTATCTGCAATTATTACACCTCCAGATGTGGCTAGCCAAATAATAGTATCAGTTCCTATTATGATCTTATATGAGATGAGTATATATGTATCAAAATTTGCCATAAAAAAACAACAAAAAAATGTCACAAAAAATCCAAGAGTTTAACGACTATCGTGCTAAAATGAACGAAAAGATTTTAGCTTCAGACAATAAAGTAATCAAACGTATTTTTAATTTAGATACTAACGCATACACAGAAGGACATCTTCCCGTAAAAACAAAAGAACTTTTAGGCTTAGTAGCTTCTGCTGTATTACGTTGTGATGACTGTATTGCTTACCATTTAGAAACAGCATATAAAAATGGTGTAACAAGAGAGGAAATGATGGAAACCATGAGCATTGCTACATTAGTAGGCGGTACTATTGTTATTCCTCATTTAAGAAGAGCTGTAGAGTTTTGGGAAGCTTTAGAAAACGAAGCTTAATTTATGTATAAATTGATTTAAGAAGTTTTTAAGAAACAGTTTTGTTACTTTTATTCTTTAATCAATTCTATTTTCAACAAAAATAAATGAAGTTAAGAGCAGACAACATACAAAAGGTATACGGTAGTAGAAAAGTAGTTAAAGGAATTTCTTTAGAGGTTGAGCAAGGTGAAATTATTGGATTATTAGGTCCTAACGGAGCTGGTAAAACAACCTCTTTTTATATGATAGTAGGAATGATTAAACCTAATGATGGTCATATTTTTTTAGATGATGAAGAAATTACTACCGATGCTATGTACAAACGTTCTCAAAAAGGAATTGGTTATTTAGCACAAGAAGCTTCTGTTTTTAGAAAACTTTCAGTGGAAGATAATATTATGTCAGTTCTTGAATTTACTGACAGAACTAAAGCTGAAAGAAAACAACGTTTAGAAGAGCTAATTGATGAATTTAGTTTAGGACATGTACGTAAAAACCGTGGTGATTTGTTATCTGGTGGCGAGCGTCGTAGAACAGAAATAGCACGTTGTTTAGCTTCTGACCCTAAATTCATTTTATTAGATGAGCCTTTTGCTGGTGTAGATCCTATTGCGGTGGAAGATATTCAAGGAATTGTAGCACAGCTGAAAAATAAAAATATTGGTATTTTAATTACCGATCATGATGTACAAGCAACATTGGCAATCACAGATAGAACTTACTTAATGTATAATGGAGGTATTTTAAAAGAAGGAACTCCTGAAGAACTGGCTGAAGACGAAACTGTTCGTAGAGTATATCTTGGAAAGGATTTTGAGCTTAAAAAGAAGAAATTTGATAATCAAGCTGTAACACAAAATCATTTTATAATTGAAAACGCAAAAGAAGAAGATATCTTCTCTTCTTTCTCAGAAGCATACCGCACTCATAATTTAAAAGAAGGTTTTAAACTATATAGAAAAAAAGGAAATGTTAATTCATTTCTTGTAGTACCTGCCGATAATATGAGCTTTGTTGATTTCTGTAATCTTTCAATTGATATAAAAGGCTTAGAGGTGAAAGGAAACATTAAAGTTTCTGATCATGGCTATAAAAAAATAGCTAATTATAATGATTGGTGCAACTTTGAAATAAACGCTGATAAAATTATATTAACCAATAGAAATAACGAAAGCTGGGATGTGTATAAAAAAGGAGAGTTATCAAAAAACAAACTTATAAGTAAAGTCTTTGTTGAAGATAAAATATCTTTAGACAATTACCATTTTATAAGTAATATTTTTAAAACTTAAAAAGACACCTAAAACAACTTTCAAAAACAAAAAAGCACGTTGATTTATAACGTGCTTTTTTGTTTTATTTAAAAGGGTAACTAATTCTATTTTAAAGAAAGCTTTTTGTCTGAATTATTTACTATAGATAGTATTACATAAGAAAGAATAATCATTGGAATTGCTACTATTTTTAGCGTTACAATTAATATAACCGACAAAGTTAAAAACACATACTTAATCACATTATCTTTAAAATAAAAGTTTTTAAACTTTAAAGAGAATAACGGAATTTCAGCATTCATTAGGTACGTAAATAGTATTGTAATTAATATCAAAAAGTATTGATTTTCAATAAAACCTATTAAAAACGATTCTTTATCAAATTGAGCTATTAATGGTAATGAAATTACAAATAAACTCATTGCTGGTGTCGGCACACCTATAAAACTATCAGATTGACGCTCATCAATATTAAACTTCGCTAAACGATATCCAGCTCCCAGTGTTAACAATAATCCTAAATATGGTAAGTTACTACCTGTTGCTCCGTATTCATCAACTCCAAAATATCCAACAGCATCTATGTCTAAAGCATTCACCAACATTTGCATCATTACAATTCCCGGTACTACCCCACTCGTTACCATATCTGCTAAACTATCTAACTGTTTTCCTAATTCACCCTGTACCTTTAACATACGAGCGGCAAATCCATCAAAAAAATCAAAAAGTATCCCTAGCATTACCAAAATTGCTGTAGCAAAAAAATCACCTTTTATAGCAAAAATAGTAGCAATAGTACCACATAACAGGTTTCCTAAAGTTAATAAATTAGGGATATATTTTTTAATATTCATAGTATTCATAATTTACAGCTAAAATAAGAAATCATTCAATGGTTTTTACATTTTAGCTATTTTTTGTCATCTTTGTTTAAAAAGCTATAAAATAGTATTATGCCAATCATTTCAGATACATTTTCTCCTAGTTTACCTTTTAAAAGTGCTCATTTCAACACTGTTTACCGACCTTTATTCATGAAAGACACTATTGAATATAACCGAAAAAGAGTCACAACGTGGGATGCTGATTTTATTGATTTAGATTTTTCCATAGTAGAATCTAAATCACTTGTGCTATTAATTCACGGACTAGAAGGAAGTTCTCAATCAAACTATATGATCAGAACATCTAATCATTTAAGCAATATTGGTTTCGATACAGTTTGCATGAACTTAAGAGGTTGTAGCGGAGAAGATAATTTACTTTTAGAAACTTACCATAGTGGAAAAACTGATGATGTTGAGTTTATTATTAAACATTTAAACAGCAATTATAATTACGAAAATATTATAATTATTGGTTTTAGCTTAGGAGGTAACCTAACACTGAAGTTTTTAGGAGAGTATAACAATATTCCTTCCGAAATAAAAGGAGGAATAGCTGTATCTGTCCCTGTGGATTTAACATCATCTCAAGCCGAATTAAACAAACTAAAAAACAAAATTTACCTAAATGAGTTTTTACGTACCATGAAGTTGAAACTGTTACAAAAAGCCGAAAAGTTTACTGATTTTCAGCTTGATAAAGAACTTTTATTCAAAGCAAATAAATTCAGACATTTAGAAAAACAATATACAGTTCCTGTTTTTGGATTTAAAAGTTCAGAGGATTATTGGGAAAAAGCAAGTGCAAAACCTTTCATTCCTGAAATAAAAGTACCTACCCTACTCATAAATGCTTTAGATGATAGTTTTTTATCAAAAGAGTGTTACCCAATAAAAGAAGCTAAAAACATGAAAAACTTTTATTTATCCACACCAAATTATGGTGGACATGTTGGCTTTATATCTTCTTTTTCTAATACAGAAAACAGGTGGCTAGAACAACGGATTTCAAAGTTTATTCATGAAACTCTTGGAATTAAACCTTAAACAATAACCTTAAAAACCCCAATTATATTAATCAGATTTATGATATTTGTATAAACACCAACAATAACCCTCTCAGGTCCTTATGATGATAAAAAAACATGTATTTCTTTTACTTTGTTTAGTAGTTATTAACCTAGGTTTTTCTCAAAGAGTTAATACTTTAGGTTTATCTAAGTTTTCTCAAATCAGTATCATTACTTCTGGTCCTGGAGAAGCTTTATACGAGAAATTTGGACACACAGCTATTCGTGTGAAAGATCCTGTTTTACAGTTAGATTTACTCTACAACTATGGTATTTTTGATTTTGACGACCCTAACTTTTATGTAAACTTTACTAAAGGATATATGAAATATAAATTAGCTCGTTATCCGTTTCATTTATCTTTAAAAAGTGCTCAACAAGACAAACGTTGGGTTAAAGAGCAAATTTTAAATTTAACACAGCAACAAAGAAATGAGTTCTTTCAGTTTTTAGAAACAAATTCTCTACCTGAAAATGCAAGCTATTTTTACGACCCTTTTTTTGATAACTGCGCTACTAGACCTCGTGATATAATTCAAAAAATCACAAGTGATAATTTAGTTTTTAAGGATGATTTTGTTACTAAAAAACAATCTCTAAGACAATTAATGAACAAAGAAATCAATCCGAACACTTGGGGTAGTTTAGGAATTAATATTGCATTGGGAAGTAAATTAGATAAAATTGCAACACCTTTAGAATATTTATATCTGCCCGATTATGTTTTTGAAGCTTTAAAAGCATCTAGGGTAATTAAAGGTGAAAAAGAAGAAAAATTAGTACAAAAAACTAATATCTTGCTCGATTTTAAAGAGAAAGAATCAAAAAGTGATGCTTTTAGTCCGTTTTTAATTATTTTATTATTCTCTCTACTGGGATTATTTATTACTTATAAAGACATTAAAAACTCTAAAAGAAGTAAATGGCTTGATTTTGTTTTATTTTTCACCACAGGAACTTTAGGATTGTTAATTGTGTTCTTATGGTTCTTTACCAATCACTCCACAGCTCCAAATAACTTTAACTTTTTATGGGCGTTTGCTCCAAATCTTATCATAGCTTTTTTCTTGTTAAAAAATGAGCCGCCTCTTTGGATTTACAAATACTGTCTAGTTCTATTATTTTTTTTAATAATTATACCAATTGTATGGTTAACTAAAGTACAGTTATATACTTACCCTACGATTCCTTTATTTGTATTGTTAGGAATACGTTATTGGTATTTACAACAAACTTTGAAGTGCTAATTCATACCCTTTCAAGCCAAAACCAAAAATAACTCCTTTTGCATTCGGAGCTATATAACTTACATGACGAAACTCTTCTCTGGCATGTATATTAGATATATGTACTTCAACTACAGGTGTTTCAATACCTTTTACAGCGTCGCCAATACCAACAGAAGTATGGGTGTACGCTGCTGCATTTAGAATAATACCATTATAATCAAAACCAACTTCATGCAGTTTATCTATTATTTCTCCTTCAATATTCGACTGAAAATATTCTAACTGAATATCTACATATTTATTTTTTAATTCTTTCAAATAGTCCTCAAAAGTGCTTGCTCCATAAATAGTTGGTTCACGCTTCCCTAATAAATTCAAATTAGGCCCATTAATTATGATTACTTTTTTCATTCTTAATATTTTCTAAAGTAAAAATACTCTTTTTAACTTTTAAGCATAAAAAAAGGAAGCAAATTTGCTTCCTTTTTTCTTATTGTAAAGTCTGTTACTATAAAGAGAAAGAATAAGTTCCTCCAATTCCAATTGTAGCTGGGTTACCTAAAAGGTCATCACCTGAAACACCTGTATAATCTACATGTAAATTAATTTTTTCAGTTACTTGGTAACCAACTAAAGCACGGTAGTAAAAACCACTTTCTTTATTTGCTGAAGGTCTTACACCAATACCATACCCTAAATCAGTACCTACTGAAAATTTATCAGCAAAACTATAACGACCTGCTACAGCTACTGGAATAAAAGCTACATCAGCTATTTCTTGTTGAAAATGCAAATAAGATACAGATGGTCCAACCTTAAACTTATCATTAAGCTTGAATAAATAGTTAGCTTCAATTGCTCCAGTTACATTAGCTTTATCAGCATCTCCAACAGGTAAACCAATAGTTCCACCAACGTTTAATTCTGTTTCTTGTGCATTAACAGCTAAACCGAAAGCCATCATAGCAACTACTAAAAATTTTTTCATAATTTTTGTTTTATAAGTTTTGTTTTGAGCCGGCAAATATACATTTAATTAAGAATCTAATTGCTCTTTTTTTAATAAAAAAGAGGTTAAAACACACAACACCATTTAAAACACTAAGAATAAAAAAGTTAACTAAAAAAATATTTTTTACTTATTTCTTGTTTATTCTTAAAAACACAAAGCGAAACCTATAAATCCTTTAAAAACAACACTTTGATTATCTAAATCAACATTATATCTAACATCTGGTTTTAAACTTACGTTTTCTCCTAAAAACCATGCATAACTTGTTTGTAAGCCTAACCGTTTTAAATTAGAATTAGTGTTTCCAGTGAAATCTACACTTACAGGAAATTGACTATCAATATAGTATTCTGCTCCTAATTTATATACGAATGCATCAATAAAACCATTATCTGCATACCCAATTCCAGCTTTTATAGCTAAATCATCTGCTACAAAATAACCTCCACCTAAACCTAAACTCCATTACGTGTTTCCATTCGAAATAGCCTAAGAAAAAGAAGTATTACCTGTATTTACTTCAATAACCCATTTCCCTTTTGCTGTTTATCCATTAGCTTCTTGTGCATTCGCTGTAAAACCAGCAGCTACCATAGTAATTACTACTAATATTTTTTTTATAGTTTTTTAATTTATAATTTTAATTTTGTGCTGCACTAAAATAATTTTATTTCTATTCTTAATAATGTCTTTTTCTAATAAAAGCACTTCTTTTTATAATGAACTGGAAACAAGCTATATCTGATTATACTAACTTTTTAAAAATTGAAAGAGGACTTTCAAAAAACTCTATAGACAGCTATCAAAGGGATGTAAATAAGCTATTCTTATTTTTAGATAATCTAGAAAACTCTCCTTCCCCAATTTATATAGCTGCAGATACTATTCAGCAATTCATCTATGAAACTAGCAAAAGTATCAATGCTCGTAGTCAAGCTAGATTAATTTCAGGTTTACGTAGCTTTTTTGATTTTCTGGTATTTGAAGATTATCGAGAAGACAACCCAACTGATTTAGTAGAAAGCCCTAACATTATTAAAAAGTTACCAGATACTTTAGAAAAAGAAGATATAGATAAATTAATAGCTGCCATCGATTTAAGTCATCCACAAGGAGAACGCAACAAGACTATTATTGAAACTATTTATAGTTGTGGTCTTCGTGTGAGTGAGTTGATTAATTTACAATTATCCGATTTATTCTTCGACGAAGGATATATACGCATACTAGGAAAAGGAAGTAAATATCGTTTTGTTCCAATACACATTACAACAATTCATAGACTTAGCTTTTATATTAATGAAATCAGGTCTCAAATTACTCCAAAAAAAGAAGATGAAGACACTGTTTTCTTAAATAGAAGAGGAAAACGTTTAACTAGACAAATGATTTTTATAATTCTAAAAGAGTTAGCCCAAAAAATCGATCTTCAAAAAAGTATTGGTCCGCATACATTAAGGCATTCTTTTGCCACCTATTTACTTAAGAATGGAGCTGATTTACGTGTTATTCAACAATTATTAGGACATGAAAGTATTACAACTACAGAGATTTATGTGCATTTAGATACTAGTTTTCTTAAAAAAGTAGTAGAAGATCATCACCCTAGAAGTGATAAGAAAATAAAAAACGAAGAAGAGGAATAAACGAAACTATTGAATACAAAAAAAGGCAAGCTACCTACATCACACCGCTACGACCTAATACCCTTGCTGCGTTCCCGCCCTGGGGGATTCAAAGGGAGCTGGTTGTGTAGGACTTGCCGATGCAAATTTACAACCATTTTTTCGTAAAAAACAACAAAATTTCAATAAAAAAACTGTAACATTTCTAAGTTTTTGAATACTAATAGTTTGTTGTTGTTATTTTTTGCTTTTACCAGTATTAAATAAACGTAACATTAAAAAAGAATATATTTGTATCACTAACTAAAATCACACAATGGAAAATCAAACAAACAGCAAAAACATCATTTTAAACTATGGTTTATATTTAGGAATTATCGGAGTTTTTATTCATTTAGTATTTTATGCTACTGGAACCTTAATTAAATTTGGATGGTTAAATGGAATAATCAGTTTTTTAGCAATGATTGCTCTTATCATTTTAGGCATCAAAAAGTTTAAAACTGATAACAATGGTTTTTTAACTTTTGGTCAAGCTTTAAAAGTTGGTGTTGGTATAGCAGTAATTAGTGCTGTAATTTCAACTATCTATACATTAATATTCACCAATATTATAGAACCTGACTTTCAAGCACAAATGATGGAAATCCAAAAACAAGGTTGGATAGATGCTGGTATGACAGACGAACAAGTAGAAGCCTCTGAAGCCATGGCTGAAAAGTTTAATAGCCCTGTAATCACAGCACCTTTAGCTTTAGTTATTTCAGCTTTTTTTGGATTTATTATTTCTGCCATCGGAGGAGCTATCATGAAAAAAACAGAAGAAAATCAATATTAAAAATAGTTTAAAGTAGTAAAAGTTTTACATAAAAGTAATACTTCGTAACTTTACCTTTTTTAACATGAATAAAATATATGGATATATCGGTAGTAATACCACTTCTTAACGAAGAAGAATCTTTACCAGAATTATATGATTGGATTGCAAAAGTTATGCAATCCAATCAATTTTTATATGAACTTATCTTTATTGACGATGGTAGTACTGATAATTCTTGGAAAATAATACATGAGTTATCGCAACAATACCAAGAAGTAAAAGGCTTACGATTCCAGAAGAATTATGGGAAATCCCAAGCCTTAGACGCTGGTTTTAGCTTAGTACAAGGGCGCGTTGTAATTACCATGGATGCCGATTTACAAGACAGTCCGGATGAAATTCCTGAACTATACCGTTTAATCACTGAAGATAATTTTGATTTAATTTCTGGATGGAAGAGAAAACGCTATGACAATGTAGTCACTAAAAATATTCCATCTAAGCTATTCAATTGGGCAGCACGTAAAACATCAGGGTTAAAATTACATGATTTTAACTGCGGACTAAAAGCTTATAAAAATGAAGTAGTGAAAGCTGTAAAAGTAAGTGGTGAAATGCACAGATACATTCCTGTGCTAGCTAAAAATGAAGGATTCAACCGTATTGATGAAAAGATAGTACAGCATCAAGCTAGAAAATATGGAGAGACAAAATTTGGTATGGATCGCTTTGTAAATGGATTTTTAGACTTAATAACCATTTCATTTTTATCTAAATTTGGAAAACGTCCTATGCACTTTTTTGGCTTGTGGGGAACATTAATGTTCATATTTGGTTTCCTTTCAGCCTTTTATATTGGAGCGATGAAAATTTACCATCTCTCTACAGGTACCAAAACAATACTTGTTACCAGTAACCCTTGGTTTTATATTGCCTTAACCTCTATGGTTTTAGGTACACTTTTATTTTTAGCAGGCTTTTTAGGCGAGCTGATTATTAAGAGTAATCCGCAACAAAAACATTATACAATCAAAGAAAAACTGAACTTTTAAACCCGTATCTTTGTATGTTTTTAAATTTTACACATGAAAGAGATTTTAAACAACGCTAAACAATGGCTTTCTGACACTTTCGATTCAGAAACACAACAAGAAATTCAGCAATTAATCAGCTCTAGTGCTGAGGATTTAGCTGATCGCTTTTATAAAAACCTAGAATTCGGAACGGGTGGAATGCGTGGAGTTGTAGGTGCAGGTACTAACCGAATTAATAAATATACCTTAGGAAAGGCTACCCAAGGGTTAAGTAATTACTTACATAAAACATACCCTAATAAAGCGTTAAAAGTAGCTATCGGTTATGATTGCCGTCATGATAGTGAATGGTTAGCAAAGGTGGTTGCCGATGTATTATCAGCAAATAACATTCAAGTATTTTTATTTGAAGATATGCGTCCAACTCCAGAATTGTCTTTCGCTGTAAATTACTTAGGGTGTGATGCTGGAATTGTTTTAACAGCTTCTCATAACCCACCAGAATATAACGGATATAAAGTATATTGGAATGATGGCGGACAAATAGTACCTCCACAAGATACAGAAATCATTAATGAAGTAAATTCGTTAGCTTTTTCTGAAATCAATTTCAATACGAAAGAAGAATTAATTACTTCTACAGGAAGTGAAATAGATGAAGCTTTTTGGAAAGCTTCCTTAGCCAATGGTACTTTTGATATAAAAGGACGTGAAGATTTAAAAATTGTATTTACTTCATTACACGGAACTTCAATCAAATTAATTCCTGAAGTTTTAAAACGTGCGGGATATACACAGGTTCATATTGTTGAAGAACAAGCCATTCCTGATGGTGATTTTTCTACGGTTGAATCTCCAAATCCTGAAGAACCAGCAGCTCTTAAAATGGCCGTAGATTTAGCTAATAAAATTGACGCCGATATTGTTTTAGGAACTGATCCAGATTCAGATAGAATTGGAATAGCAGTAAGAGATATAGATGGAAACATGACCTTGTTAAACGGAAATCAAACCATGAGTATGATGACCAATTTCTTAATCAACGATTGGAAAAAACGAGGAAAACTAAACGGAAAGCAATTCGTAGGTTCTACGATAGTTTCTACTAATTTGGTCAATGAAATCGCCGATTCTTATGGAGTTGAAACTAAAGTTGGTTTAACAGGTTTCAAATGGATTGCTAAAATGATCAAAGATCACCCAGATCTTAATTTTATTGGTGGTGGCGAAGAGAGTTTTGGCTATATGGTAGGTGACTTTGTTCGCGATAAAGATGCAGTTACCTCTGCCCTACTTGCTTGTGAAATTGCAGCTAATGCAAAAGCTAATAATAGTTCTTTTTATAAAGAATTATTAAACTTATACACACGTCATCATTTATACAAAGAACATTTGATTTCTTTAGTGAAAAAAGGAATGGACGGTGCGCAACAAATCAAACAAATGATGATTGATTTACGCAACAATCCATTAACTGAAATAGATGGTACTAAAGTTGAATATTTGTATGATTATCAATCTTCAATAAGAAAAAACTTACTAACTGGTGAAGAAACTGTAATTGATATTCCTAAATCAAATGTATTAATCTATCAAACCCAAGACGGAACTAAAATTGCCGCTCGCCCAAGTGGTACTGAACCAAAGATTAAATTCTACTTTAGCGTTAACAGTAAATTAAATGATATTTCCAATGCTAAGGCAGTAGAAGAAGAGCTAGACACCAAAATACAACGAATTATAAAAGAATTAAACCTATAATGGACTACTTTAAAAAGATTATTAAATATGCTATTCCATATAAAAAGTATGGCTATTTAAATGTATTATTTAATATCTTATATGCTCTTTTTTCTACACTTTCTTTCTTGGTATTAATGCCTATGTTAGAGGTTATCTTTAAACCAAATACTATTAAAGTAACTGAAAAACCAGTTTTTGAAAGTGTTACAAAAATAATCGACTATTTTAAGGCTAATGTTTCTTATTATGTATATGAAATTGCTGGTGACGATAAATCAAAAACATTAATGGTTGTTGTAGGTTTAGTTATAACTACGTTCTTTTTTAAGAATATTTTCAACTACTTAGCTATGTATTTCATTACTTTTTTAAGAAATGGTGTTTTAAAAGATATTCGAAATGATTTATATAGAAAGACTATAGAATTACCTATCTCCTATTTTTCTGAAAAAAGAAAAGGTGACACCATGGCTAGAATAGGGACTGATGTATTGGAAATCCAGCATTCATTTTTATCTATCTTGGAAATGTTGGTAAGAGAGCCTTTAACTATTATTTTCACCATTACTGCAATGATAGCTATTAGCTTTAAACTTACTCTTTTTGTGTTTGTTTTTATTCCTATTTCCGGATATGTTATTTCTCTAATTGGTAAAAGCTTAAAGCGAAAATCAGATAGTGTACAAAAAGAACAGGGATATTTCTTATCGCTTTTAGAAGAAACTTTAGGAGGACTAAAAGTAATTAAAGGCTTCACTGCTGAAAAAGAATTTCAACAGAAATTTGAAAAATCAACCAATCGTTTTTACCATTTTTCTAATACTCTACTTAATAGAACAAATTTAGCAAGTCCAGCTAGTGAGTTTTTGGGAATTGGTGTTATTGCTGTATTACTTTGGTATGGAGGTATATTAGTTTTAGAAGAAGGCACGTTACAAGGAGAAGACTTCATTGCTTATATGGGATTAGCTTATAATATTTTAACACCTGCTAAAGCTATTTCTAAAGCTAGCTACGGAGTTAAAAAAGGAAACGCTGCTGCTGAACGTATCTTAGAAGTTTTAGAAACTAGCAATCCTTTAAAAGATATTCACAATGCTGTTGATAAGAAGACTTTTGATACTAAAATTGTTATAGAAAACGTTTCTTTTAAATACGAAAATGAATATGTTTTAAAAGATTTCTCCTTAACTATTCCTAAAGGAAAAATGATTGCTTTAGTAGGGCAATCAGGAAGTGGTAAATCAACCATTGCTAATTTATTAACTCGTTTTTATGATGTAAATAAAGGTACCATTCTACTTGATGGAATAGATATAAGAAACCTTAAAAAACAGTCATTAAGACAACTAGAGGGCCTAGTTACACAAGACTCTATTTTATTTAACGATACTGTAAAAAACAACATTACTTTAGGAGTTGAAGGTAAAAGCAACGAAGAAATTATTGAAGCTGCTAAAATAGCCAATGCACACGAGTTTATTAAAGATTTACCAAATGGTTATGACACCAATATTGGAGATAGTGGAAATAAATTGTCTGGAGGGCAAAAGCAACGTTTAAGTATTGCGCGTGCTGTACTTAAAAATCCTCCGATCATGATTTTAGATGAAGCAACATCGGCTTTAGATACAGAATCAGAAAAATTAGTACAAGATGCTTTAGAAAAAATGATGCAAAATAGAACTTCAGTTGTAATTGCACATCGTTTATCTACCATTCAAAAAGCAGATATGATTGTAGTAATGAAAAAAGGTAAAATTGTAGAACAGGGAACTCATGAAGAATTAATATCTAAAAGCGGAACATATAAAAAACTTGTAGAAATGCAGTCTTTAGGATAATAAAAAAAGAGAAGCTAATGCTTCTCTTTTTTTATTGATTTGTTTTTAATCCTAACTGTACTCCTTTTTCCAACATAAACTGGTAAGAAGCCTCGTGTTCATTAGGTATTTTGCCATCTAAAATGGCTTCTTTAATCGCTTCTTTTATCTGACCTATTTCTCTACAAGGCTGCAAATTGAAAGCTTCCATTATTTCTTCTCCAGTAATTGGAGGTTGAAAGTTACGCACTCTATCACGTTCTTCAACTTCTTTAATTTTTTGACGAACAATCTCAAAATTCTTGTGATAACGTTTAAATTTCTTTGGGTTTTTCGTTGTAATATCTGCTTCGCATAAAGTCATTAAAGACTCTACATCATCTCCTGCATCGAAAATTAAACGACGTACAGCAGAGTCTGTCACTTCACTCGCTAAAACAATCGGACGAGAGCTCAACATCACCATCTTTTGAACAAATTTCATCTTATTGTTCAATGGCATTTTTAAACGTTTAAATAACTTGTATACCATCTTCGATCCTACAAATTCATGAGAGTGGAACGTCCAACCTATTTTTTTGTGATAACGTTTCGTTGGCGCTTTACCAATATCGTGCAACAATGCTGCCCAACGAAGCCAAACATCCTCCGTATTCTCAGAAATATTATCAACTACTTCTAAGGTGTGGTAAAAATTATCTTTGTGCTTTTGTCCCTCTACTTCTTCTACCCCTTTTAAAGCAGTTAATTCAGGAATAATTAGATCTAATAAGCCTGTTTTTTCAAGTAACAAGAATCCAGTTGATGGAACTGGAGCTTCCAATATTTTATTCAGTTCAACCACAATGCGTTCACGAGTTATAATTTTAATTCTCGAAGAATTTTTTGTTATTGCATTTAATGATTGTTCTTCTATTTCAAAGTTCAATTGTGTAGCAAAACGAATGGCACGCATCATGCGTAGTGGATCGTCAGAATAGGTAATATCTGGATCTAACGGAGTTCTAATTATTTTAGCTTCCAAATCAGCCATTCCTCCGAAAGGATCAAGCAACAATCCGAAATCATCTTCATTTAAACTTAATGCTAAAGCATTAATTGTAAAATCTCTCCTATTTTGATCGTCTTCTAAAGTTCCTTCAGAAACTTTAGGGTTTCTACTTTCTTCTGAATATGATTCTTTTCTAGCCCCAACAAATTCTATTTCAATATCTTGAAAACGTAACATAGCTGTTCCGTAAGTCTTAAATACTTGAACCTTTGGCTTATTGGGTAGTAATTCAGCTACTTTTTGTGCTAGATCTATTCCACTTCCAACTGCAACCACATCTACATCTTTGGCTGTACCACGTTGTAAGATAAAGTCACGTACAAAGCCACCAATTACATAACTCTCTAATTGCAATTCTTTGGCTGCTTGAGATATATATTGAAATATTTCTGCAGAAATGGCTTCTTTAAAATATTGTTTTTGCATATACTACGCTGTAATAACCTTATATTATATTGTGTTATTTCTTTTTATTTTTATAATACAAATACTTTGTACTATGATAAAAACCATTTAATAAACTATCCATTTCTTTTGTTTTAGTAGGATATTCTTTACTAATATCATCTAAACTATTGGTGTTTAAATTAATGAGTTTCGATTTTTTATTAAATACTGTTTGATAAAAGTATAAAGAGTCTTGAATAACTCCTGAAGCAGGTTCTCCATCAATATCTCTATAAATAAAAGAAAAATGGTTTGTCCTCGTAGAGTCTAAAGCATTAATACCTAAAGTATAATTTATATGATTTATTTTAGCTAGGGACATTACAGTAGGTACAACATCTACTAAATGAGTATTCTTTGTAATTTTTTGTGTTTTTACCAATTTTGGAGCATGGATAAAAAAAGGTGTATTATGCCTTAAGATACCTAGTTTATCTTCTGTAGGTTTATAATAATTAATATCTTTCATTCCTCCTTGATGATCTCCAAAAAACACAAAAATTGTATTGTCAAAATATCCACTTTTTTGTGCTCTTTCTAAGAATCGTTTAATATTAAAATCTAAATAACGAATAGCATTTAACTGTGCTAAACTTCGGTATGCTGATTTATTTAATAATTCTTCATCTATTTCCTTTTCATGTATAGGTCGGTAGGTGTCCTTTACCTCTGGTACTGTAAAAGGCATATGATTTGTAGCTGTTTGTATGTAAGCTACAAATGGGATATTTTTATTGTGTAATTTTTGAAGTTCTTTATCTGATTCTTTAAACAAATCATAATCATCAATACCCCAAACATCTGCTCTATTTTCTTCTTCATAACTACCTTCTTCAAATATCTTTAAATCTTTTATATTAGATTGAAAAACAGCTCTAATATTAGCCCAATTAGCACTACCTCCTAAAAAATACAACTTTTTATAACCTTTAAATTGGTCAAATAATATACGTTGATCAATAATCATAGGGTTTCTTGAAGCTGATTTTATATTGTCTACATCTGGTAAACCAGTTACACTAGAAAATACACTACCTGCTGTGGTAGATTTATGTACATAATGGTTAGTAAAATTAATACTATTATCCAAAAGGCTATCCAATACAGGAGTACTATTTGCAGGATTTCCATAGTAACTCAATGCTCCATTCCCTGTTGATTCTAACATAACAAAAACAATATTAGGTTTTTTTTGATGCTTAATAGAATCGTTATAGCTTATTTTTCTTGTAAAGTTTAACGTGTCTGAATTTATACCTAAATGTTTGTTTGTTATTTTTATATATTCTTTTGTCTTTTCTAAATCAAAACCTTCAGACCTAAATTTAAAACTATCAAAAAAATATAATACTGGGTTAAGTGCAAACTGATTGATTTTTTTATCTTTTGAAAAAAAAGCTTCACTCCAACGTAATGGATAATGTTTTAAACTACCATAACCTCCTAAGCTTAATAGCAATACTGCTAAAACTCCAAAAACAATTCGATTTTTTTTAGGTGATATAAAATCTATCTTTTTGAAAATCGAGTAGATTATTTTATGGAGTTTTATCACTAAAAACAGAAATATAAGAATTCCTATTCCTCCTTTAAAAACAGGATAACTTTCCCAAAAAACTTTTGAAGAAATTCCTAAGTTTTCTAGGAAACGAAGTGCGTTTGCATTGACTCTTAAATTTAAATAACTAAAATGACCAAAATCAAACAAATAAAATACCAGAATTATAAAATATAATATAACACTATAATAAACGCTAAAAGATTTATACTTTTTATTTTCAAAGAAATTTTTAATGAAAAGATAACATAATGCCAAAGGCACATAAGAAAAAACTGCTAATCTTAAATCAAACCTAGCACCTAAAAAAAGAGCTTTACTAATATCATTAGCATCTACAGGTAGATTATTTATAAAAAAAACATAAAAAATAATTCTAAAAATAAAAAGCAATACAAATAGCACAAAAACATTTGTAAAGATGTATTTTAGATAATTCGGTATTTTAGCACTCATAAAGTAATATTAAGTTTGCAAAAATATAAACTTAATATCACAAAACACAGTATAAGGAAAATGATTATTAAACTATTTTCTTATTGTTATAATACTCCCTTTTTCTATTTTTAAAATTGTAGAAGCTTTTGTTGAAACCTTATCTATATTGACCTTTACAACAAAATCAACATTTTGTTTTATTTCTTCACTTATTTCTAAAAATGATTTTGGCGTAGGCTCTCCACTTACATTTGCAGAAGTAGAAACAATAGGTTTTCCAAATTCTCTAATTAACTGAATACAAAACTCGTCCTTTGGAATACGAATAGCAATTGTATTATCAACTGCAATCGTATTGGGAGCTAAACCTTTTGGACTATTATAAATAATAGTAGTTGGTTTTTCTGATGTCTTTAAAATTTCAAAAGCTTTTTCAGGGATGTTTTCTATATAATTTTGCAACATTTCAATAGAGTCTACCAAAATGATAAGGCTCTTCGATTCTTCCCTGTTTTTTAATTTATAAACCTTTTTTACAGCTTCTTCATTTGTAGCATCACAACCTACTCCCCAAACTGTATCGGTTGGATAAAGAATTGTACTTCCTTTTTTTAAAAAAAATAATATTTCTGATATTCTATTCAAAGCTATTTAAATTTCAATTCAAACCAATTTAAAATAAAGTTGAGCTTACTCTTAGAAGCTTGATCTAGACTTTGAAGACATAAAAATAGCTTGTCTTTATTTTTTGATTTTATTAACACCTTATACTTTAACCAAAGAATCGGTTTTTTAAAATTCTGTATATATATAAGTTGATAATCTTTCAACAACTCACTTGAATTGTTTTTAATCTCTAAGTGATTAACCAAAGACTCTATTAAGAACTGGGAAGGGTGTCTAAATCGATGTTTAATATTATTTATAAATTCATTTTGATTTTCTTTAAAATATTCTTCAAAAGTAGATTTTCTCATAGGCATAGGAACATGATGTAGCTTATAATACTTTTTAAATCCTAACTTTTTTGCTATGATTTGTTGAGCTTTAAAATGTCCTGCGAAATTTTCTTTTTTTGGTTTACCTATTAACTTTAAAAAAGATCTATACACTTTTTTATGTAATATATTTTCATCAAAAGATTTCCATTCCCCTCTTAACCTAGGTACATTATTTTTGAAATAATCTTCAGGAGATGTTTTATTTATTAAAAAAAAATCATCGCACATACATATAAAATGTTCAGATAAACCTGGAATTTTATATAGCATGCTTGCTATTGCTCTAGAATTAAATGTTGGTAAATATTCTTCATACCCTTTAAAGACATCTGTATGATCAACCATTTTAACCTTCTTGTACAAACTATTTCTCTGTTCTTTATCTAACAAAAATTTAGGTACTTGATTATCTGTAAGTATAAAAATATTCCTTACAAAACTTGCATTTTTAATTACAGATTTAACAGCAAACTCAATTTCATCTACTTGATTATATCTAGATTTTATTTCTTTACTCGAAAGCTCTTTCTTTGCATTTAAATAAGTGTTCATCTTATTCCTATGCTTAGGATCACTTCCATCAACCCACATAAAAACTACATCTATTTCCATATACGTTCTTAAACCGCTACATCATACTCTCTAAGAGCATCATTTAACGAAGTCTTTTTATTTGTACTCTCTTTACGTTTACCAATAATTAAAGCACAAGGAACTTGATATTCACCTGCAGCAAACTTCTTGGTGTAACTTCCAGGAATTACTACAGAACGTGCTGGCACTACTCCTTTCATTTCAACTGGTTCATCACCTGTTACATCAATAATTTTAGTACTCATTGTTAATACAACATTCGCACCTAAAACAGCCTCCTTCTCTACTCTAACCCCCTCTACAACAATACAACGAGAACCGATAAAAGCTCCATCTTCAATAATTACTGGTGCTGCTTGTAAAGGCTCTAAAACCCCTCCAATTCCTACTCCACCAGATAAGTGTACGTTTTTACCAATTTGTGCACAAGAACCTACAGTCGCCCAAGTATCGACCATCGTACCTTCATCAACATACGCTCCTATATTCACATAACTAGGCATTAAAATAGTTCCTGCTGAAATATAGGCTCCGTGACGAGCTACAGCATTTGGTACTACACGAATTCCTTTTGCTTCATAACCTCTTTTTAATGGAATTTTATCGTGATATTCAAAAATACCAGCCTCTAAAGTTTCCATTTTTTGAATAGGAAAATATAACACTACTGCCTTTTTTACCCATTCATTTACTTGCCATCCTTTATCAGTTGGCTCAGCAACACGTAAATCTCCTGCGTCTAATAAATCTACTACTTTTCTAATAGCATTAATCGTAGTTTCTTCTTTCAATAAATCGCGGTTATCCCACGCTTTTTCTATAATTGATTGTAATTCTGTCATTTTTTAATAATATTTTTCAGCAAAAATAAAGTTGCTTTCCATAATATACTGCGAAGATACATTTTTTAAACAGATATTTCTTCCTTGTTTAATTTAGCTACCTTTGCAAAAACTTATAGAATGGGCAGGATATTAGCCATAGATTTTGGAAAAAAAAGAACAGGTATTGCTGTAACCGATGAACTTCAAATTATTGCTTCGGGTTTAACAACTGTAGATACTTCTGAACTTATCACATTTTTAAAAGAGTATACTCAAAAAGAAAATGTTGAACTTTTTTTAGTAGGAAAACCAAAGCAGATGGATAATTCTGATAGTGAAAGTGAAGTACTCATAACTCCTTTTCTACAAAAGCTTGAAAAAGCTATCCCTTCTATCCCTATAAAACGTGTAGATGAGCGTTTTACCTCTAAAATGGCTTTTCAAACAATGATTGATAGCGGTTTAAAGAAAAAACAACGTCAAAATAAAGCTTTAGTAGACGAAATAAGTGCTACAATCATCTTACAGTCGTATTTATACAACAAATAATTTTCTACCAAAAGCATTCTTTGTATTTTTGCATTCCTTAAAATTAAAAAGTAAATGATTTTACCCATTGTAGCATACGGAGATCCCGTTTTACGTAAAGTAGGAAAAGAAATCGATAAAGACTATCCGCAGTTAGACAAATTAATTGCTGATATGAGAGAGACTATGTACAATGCTAACGGACTTGGTTTAGCAGCTCCTCAAATAGGAAAAGACATCCGTTTATTTGTTATTGATGCTTCTCCTTTTGCAGAAGATGACGATATAAGTGAAGAAGAAAAAGAAGTTTTCAAAAACTTTAATCGCGTATTTATCAATGCTAAAATTATTGAAGAAGAAGGTGACGAATGGGCTTTTAATGAAGGGTGTTTAAGTATTCCAACCATTAACGAAGATGTTTTTCGTCAAGAAAAAGTTACTATTGAATACCAAGATGAAAATTTTGAAAAACACACAGAAACGTTAAGCGGATTACCTGCACGTGTTTTTCAACATGAATATGACCATATTGAAGGAATTTTGTTTACCGATAAACTTTCTTCATTAAAAAAGAGATTAATTAAAAAGAAATTAGACAATATTTCTAAAGGGAAAGTAAACGCTGGATATCGCATGCGTTTTCCTAATGCTAAAAGATAATAGTTATACACTAAAAAAACATTAAGACATGGAATTTAACAAAATTATAGCTGTAACAGGTAAGCCAGGTTTGTATGAAATCTTATCACAAACTAAAACAGGAGTTATCGTAAAATCTATTGTTGACGGTAAACGTTTTCCTATTACTGCTACTCATAACGTAAGCTTATTAGAAAATATCGCTATTTACACGTACGAAGAAGAAGTGCCTTTAGCACAAGTACTTAAAAATATTGCTGATAAAGAAGATGGTAAAGAAGCTATTTCTCACAAAGAGAGCGCTAATAAATTAACTACTTATTTTGGAGAAGTATTACCTGGATTTGATGAAGAACGTGTGTACGCTTCAAACATTAAAAAAGTAATTCAGTGGTACAACATCTTAGCGAAAGCTGAATTTGACTTTAGTACGTTAGCTGAAGCTGAAGAAACAACTACAGAAGAAGCTTAAATCGTGAATACTCGTAAGCAACAGTTAGCCGCCTTTAATCGTTTGTTAGACATCATGGACGATCTTCGTGAGAAGTGCCCGTGGGATAAAAAACAAACCTTACAAAGTCTACGTCATTTAACTATTGAAGAAACCTACGAGTTAGCAGATGCTATTTTAGACAACGATTTACAAGAAATAAAAAAAGAATTAGGCGATGTGCTTTTGCACATCGTCTTTTATGCTAAAATAGGAAGCGAAAAACAAGCTTTCGATATTGCTGATGTTGCCAATGCAATCTCAGATAAACTTATTGACCGTCATCCGCATATTTATGGTGATGTGGTGGTTGAAAACGAAGAAGACGTTAAGAAAAACTGGGAAAAGCTCAAACTAAAAGAAGGGAATAAATCGGTTTTAGAAGGCGTTCCAAAAAGTTTACCTGCAGTAGTAAAAGCCAATCGTATTCAAGATAAAGTTGCAGGTGTTGGTTTTGATTGGGAAGAACCACATCAAGTGTGGGAAAAAGTTCAAGAAGAGCTTTCTGAGTTGAACGAAGAAATCAAAAACAACAATCAGGAGAAAATAGAAAAAGAGTTTGGAGACGTTTTGTTCTCCATGATTAACTACGCTCGTTTTATTGGGGTAAATCCTGAAAATGCCCTAGAAAAAACCAATAAGAAATTCATCAACCGCTTTCAGTTTTTAGAAGAAGCTGCCAAAAAAGAAGGCAAGCAACTTTCTGACATGACCCTCGCTGAAATGGATGTGCATTGGGAAAATTCTAAGGAATTTTTCAAATAGTCATAATTGGGAGAATTCGAAAGAATTATTCAAATAGTCATAATTGAGAAAATTCAAAAGAATTCTTCAAATAATCATAATTGGGAATAAAGACATTTTTAGTAGGCACTAAATACCACTTCTATTAGGCACTAAATGTCTTTTCCACTATGCACGAAAAGGCTTTTCCACTATACATATCAAGTTTAATAGTACTTTAGCTCGTTTCGAGTTAAGTTTAGGTTCAATGACCTCCCCGCTATGATATTTCCTGTCATTCCGAACGCGAGAGAGGAATCTCAGCCAATGAAGTTCCAAGTACTCTTTGGAGTCACAAACAATCAACTATAAGATTTCGCAGTTGTACCTCCTTCGAAAGGACAACTAACAACCCAACCGTCATTGCGAGTGAGAACGAAGCAATCTTTGTATCCACTAAAAGATAGCCACGTCGTTATCACTCCTCGCTATAACGTTACTCGTCATTGCGACCGAAGGGAGAAATCTCAGCCAATAAAGTCACAGATACATTTAGAGTTACAAATATTCGATTATAAGATTTCTCACACTTCGCTATCGCTTGGTTCGAAATGACAACTCTCGAACGTCATTATAAGTACCATAACACACGACACTGCTGTCCGTTGGCACCAGACAGTACTATCCTATGACTTTAGACACTACTGTCTGAAGGTTAAGACAACATCTACATAATATAAAAAGAATAGTAACATCCGCTACCAATTCCTTTAATTGTTACTACTCCTTGCTATGATGTTCCCTGTCATTCCGAACGCGAGAGAGGAATCTCATCTAATGAAGTTCCAAGTACTCTTTAGAGTCACAAACACTCTATTATAAAATTTATCAGTCGTACCTCCTTCGAAATGACAACTAAGAACCCAACCGTCATTGCGAGTGAGAACGAAGCAATCTTTGTATCCACTAAAAAATAGCCACGTCGTTATCACTCCTCGCTATAACGTTACTCGACATTTCGACCGAAGGGAGAAATCTCACAATTTAGAGTACAACTACTAATATTTCCCTATTTTTACCCTATGAACATTATCATCATCACCGGAGGAAGTAAAGGAATTGGTAGAGCCTTAGCCGAAAAATACGCACAAGAAAATTACAGAGTATACTCACTATCCAGAAGCATTGTCGATTTAGAAAATGTGGTACAGCTTTCTGTGGATTTATCTGATACCAAAGCCACACACAACACGTTTAAAATGTTATTAGACGAAATTCAGAAATTGGAAGTTTCATCGATTACCTTGGTGAATAATGCGGGAAGACTCGGTACCATAGCGAACCTAGAAAATATTCCTTCGGAAGATATTGCCAAAAGTATTCATTTGAATACCACTACTCCACTGATTTTATCCAGTTTGTTTATCAAAGCCACACAACAGTTAACCTGTAAAAAACAGATTATTAGTATTTCTTCTGGGGCTGCGGTAAAACCTTATGAAGGTTGGAGTATTTACTGTACGTCTAAAGCTGCGATTGATATGATGACCAAAACCATTGCTGCGGAACAAAACGAGCTTAAAAATGGCGTAAAATGCAATGCTATTTACCCTGGTGTGGTTGATACCAACATGCAAACTGATATTAGAAGTACCAATGAAAAAGATTTTAAAAACGTACAACGTTTTATCGATTTAAAAGAAAACGACCAGTTGTACACTCCTGAGTACGTTGCAGAAACTATTTTTACCATAGACACCCAAAACAAACTACAAAATGGGGATATTGTGGATATTCGGAATTTTTAAAATATAATTTGATTATAAATTACTTTCTAGTAACTTGTCTGTTATTGAATATAAATCATTAAAATGAATTCATATTCTCAAACGAGTTGCAACAAGTTTTAGAAAATTATGGACGAAAAAGAAAAAATCCTGAATAAATTAAACGAATTATCATCTTATTCTAATTTTCTAAAACTTGTGTTATTTCTTATAGACAAGAATTTAAATTGTAATTTTAAAGAATTAGAAACTAGAGATTTGAAAGTGATACTGAATGAATATGAGGTTTCATTCCTTTTAGGTCTTTGGTTAAAGAACAGAAACAAAGTCCTAAACAAAAACTTAACCATTGAAAAGCATGCAAAAATTATCCATCAACTCATGGATGATTATCACATGACTTTTTTATCTTTTTTCCCAAAACTTGACCCTACAAAAACTGATTATCAAATTGATTTTTTAAATAGTCCTGAAGCTATAAAAGAAACAATATATTATGCTGGTTCAGGTGCATATGATTATCAATATTTTAATTTTTATGAGAAGAAATACAAACTCGATGAAAACTGGATATTGGAAAATAAAGGATTTAAATTAAAAGAGGCTAAAGAGCTTTTTAATTATATTAAAACATTACTGAACTATAAACTCAATACGGAAAAATTCAGAAAAGATATTTCTAAATTTTACACTATTTCTGCAAATAACTATGTGTTCAAAAAGAATCCAAATTTTATAAAAATATTAGATAGTATATCTATAAAAGACGATGAAGTTTTGAATCAAAACTTTAATGAATTTGGAGATTTTAATACTTTTAGAATTAGACCTGTATTAAAAAACGGAAATAATTACACAATTCCAATCCCTTATTTATTAGCAGAAACGATTTATGACAGTCCATTTTATTGGATGAATAATGACAAAAAATATTCGTCTATTGCTCTTAAAAACAGAGGAGATTCAGCAGAAAAAATTGTCAAAGAAATTTTAGAGAGAAAAATTAATAAGACAAACATACACACAGAACTTGAAGTTAAACAAAAAAAAACAGAAACATTAACCGACATTGATGTTTGCATTATTGAAAATAATAAAATGCTAATCTTTCAAGTAAAAGCTAAACGATTAACTCAGCTTTCCAAAGAAGGTAACATTAAACAGTTTCATAAAGATTTTAAACTTGCTATTCAAGATGCCAATAATCAAGCTTTAATACCCTATGAATACATATTAAAAAATAATTGCTTTTTACTATCAAAAGAAAGTGGAAAAAAGATTGATTATGGAAAAATAGAAGAAATATATCATGCTTGTATAGTTCTTGATAATTATGCTTCTATAACAGCTCATACAAGATTATTCTTCCACCAAGAAAACACTATTCCAGTCGCAATGAGTATCTTTGATTTAGAAATCATCTTACATTACATTAATGATTTTGATAATTTATTTGATTATCTAAAAAAAAGAACAATTAATTCAAAATATTTCTTTGCCGATAATGAATTAACGTATTTTGGAATGTACTTAAAAAATGATTTAAAAAAGTTTCCGAATTCAGATTTTGTTGGAATTGATAACGATTTTGCTCAAAAGTTTGATAAAGATTATTATCCTAAACTCTTAAATAGAAATGAACCTAACTTTATTGAATTAATTAAAAACATTGGTAGAAATGATTTTTGTTTTTGTGGTAGTGGAATTAAATTTAAAAAATGTTGTTTATAAACTAGTTACCAACAAAGTATATGGTAATTTGCTGCGGTTTCCTCCTACTAACAAATTTTCTTAATCCAATATCAATTTAAATTCTAATAAGCATCCACATCCACAATAAAACGGATGGGTCTAAAATCTTTGACGGCTTCAAAAGTATTTTTAATTTTTTGTAGTTGTTCTTTGGTTTTTCCTAACGATTGTTTTGGCGGTATTTTAATTACTAAATTCTTAATGTACTGGTTTCGAATACGAGAAACTGCAGGCGCTGTGGGGCCTAATACATTTTCATGAAACACATTTTGTAAAGCTTTGGCTAACCAGTTGATACCGTTATCAACACGCGTGTAATCTTTGTGTTTTAAGGTAATTTTTATCAAACGATAGTACGGCGGATAATGAAACTGCCAACGATCTTGCAACTGCTCTTTATACATTTCTGTATAGTTGTTAGTAGATACCTGCTGTAAAATCTGATGATACGGATTGTAAGTTTGTATGGCTACATTTCCTTGCTTTTTAGTACGTCCTGCCCTACCCGATACTTGTACCATCAACTGAAAGGCACGTTCATGTGCTCTAAAATCAGGGAAATTGAGCATAGCATCTGCATTTAAGATTCCTACCAACGATACGTTTTCAAAATCCAATCCTTTCGAAAGCATTTGCGTTCCTACCAAAATATCAATTTCTTGCGCTTCAAAAGCCCCAATAATCTTTTGATACCCATATTTACCGCGCGTGGTATCTAAATCCATTCGTCCAATGTTATGATTTGGAAATAGTTCTTTTAATTCTAGTTCTATTTGCTCCGTTCCAAAACCTTTGGTGTCTAAGGTAGCACTTCCACAAGCACCGCAACTGTTTGGCATCGCACGTTGGTAATGACAATAATGACATTTTAACTCTTTACGGAATTTATGATAGGTTAAACTCACATCACAATTCGGACATTGAGGAGACACCCCACAAGTAGTACATTCAACCACAGGCGAAAACCCACGTCGGTTTTGAAATAAAATGACCTGCTCTTTTTCGTCTAAAGCTTCGGTAATCATTTTTAACAAACGATCCGAAAAATGACCGTTCATTTCCTTTTTTCGATGCTTTTCTTTTATGTCTATCAGCTCGATTTTAGGCAACTGAATGTTTCCGAAACGACGAGTTAATTCTATAAATCCGTATTTGTTTTGCTCAGCGTTAAAATAACTCTCTATTGATGGTGTTGCAGAGCCTAACAATACTTTTGCTTGGTGTAAATGTCCTAATACTACTGAAGCATCACGTGCGTTGTAACGGGGTGACGGTTCAAACTGTTTGTAAGACGTTTCGTGCTCTTCATCCACAACAATCAACCCTAAATTTGAAAACGGTAAAAACAACGAAGAACGCGCTCCTAAAATAACCTGCGCTTTCGGTTTATTTTCTAACACATTATTCCACACCTCTACTCGTTCGTTCATCGAGTATTTTGAATGGAATACCGAAATAAAGTTTCCAAAATAATTTTGTAAACGGGTAATGATTTGGGTTGTTAAGGCGATTTCTGGTAGTAAAAACAATACCTGTTTTCCTTCAGCAATCACTTCTTTAATCAGTTTTACATAAATTTCTGTCTTACCAGAACCTGTAACCCCGTGTAATAAACTTACTTGTTGTGTTTCAAAAGAAGTTTTTATTTGATTGAAAGCTTCTTGTTGAAACTCATTCAGTTCTTTTATCTGATTCGTTTCCCCTTGATAGTTAATTCGATCGGTTTGAATATGATAAAATTCAAAAATATCTTTCTCTACCAAGGCTTTTAAAACTGCGGAAGAAGCTCCCGATTGTTCTTCTAAATCTTTTGCTTTTATTGGCTTTTTAGCCGCTGCTAACTGAAAATACGTTAACACAGCTTCTCGTTGCTTTTTCGCTCTTGAAAGTTCCTCTAGAAGCGTTTGTAAGCCTTCATTTGAGTTATAGTTGTTATGTAACCGAACATACTTAACCAGTTTAGGTTTGTACGTTTCGTAAATTTCTTCTTTAATGTAAATTGCGTTCTTCTCAATCAATCCGTTAATGATAGGAAGTACGGTTTTCTTTCCTAAAATATCAGCAACTTGATGAATGGTTAACTGTGAATGATGTTGTAAGGCTTCAAAAATTAAAAACTCTTCATCAGTTAGTATTGCTTCCTCTTCAAAGTTTTCATTTTTATAGATGATGGTTTCACTTTCTAACAGAAAAGCGGATGGTAAAGCTGCTCTATACACATCGCCTAACGAACACATATAATAGCTCGAAATCCACTGCCAATGTTTTAACTGTTGTTCCGTTATAATAGGCGTATCATCTAATATTTGATGAATGTCTTTGGCTTCGTATACTTCGGGTGCATTTTGGTGAATGTTAAACACCAATGCGGTATATATCTTACTTTTTCCGAAAGAAACCGCTACACGCATTCCTTTTTTTAGGAAAGAGGCTTCTGCTTCGGTTACCGTATAGGTAAACGTTTTTTGTAACGGAATGGGTAATATGACGTCGATGAAATATGACATTATTCTACTATTTCTAATGGAGCTGGTGGTGGGGGTGAATTGTAAAAATTAGTACGATTCCCATTTTCATCTATAAACGGAAAAGCTTTTTCTAATATGATCTGTAATGGATATTTTTTCTTAAGAGAATCTGTATTTTTCTTATTAAAACCAGTAATAAAATTATAATATGATGTTGAAATAGTATCCATTTTATTTTTTAAACTTTCTTTAGAACTATCTATGCTTTCTGAAAATTCTAAAAACAGCAAACTTTTATGTGGACTATCAGCAAATTCAGGATTTTCTCTATTATTAAAAAACTGTTTCTCCAACATCTTTTCTAAGCTAACTGTATTAAAATTATATTTTATTCGGTTATGATAAAACAAACTATCTATAGAAGAATCAATATATAATATATTTTTAAATTTAATTAATCCACAAGCTGCATTACCACAAACAATAATTTTTCTAATTGAAAAAGGAATATCATTTTTAGATGTTTTTATAAAATATCTTGTTTTCTTTTTATAATAGTTCTTACAAAAAACTGAGGTTAGTGACTCAAAGTTCTTCACCGTATCTAAATCAAAAACAAAAGTTGAGTCTGTATTTTTCTGTGTAGGAAAAACATCTTTCATAGTTAAGGCTTGTTCCTTTACTGTTTTGTAACAAGAAATAATTAGCAGAAATAAAACAGGAAGTATGTAAAAAGTGGTTTTCTTCATCTAACATCAAAACTACACAAAAATGAGCAGACTATAAATACTAAGTTTGTGTATTTAACCTTTAGTTTGTACGGTATTTTATACTAAACTCTATAGGGTTGTTTGATTTAATTACTTATCATTTCTAAGTACAACCTTTCTACTTTAGCTCTCGCCCAAGGTGTTGTTCTTAAAAATTTTAAACTAGATGTATAGGTTGGATTCTTTTTAAAAGCATTTATATTTAACATCTCTCCCATTTCTTCCCAACCATACTCTAAATATAATTCTTCTAACATGGTGGCTAGTTTTATTCCGTGAAGCGGATTGTTTGGTTGTTCTTGACTCATGCTACAAAGGTAAATATTCTATTGTAGTAATTCGTCTAACAAAATTCTAAATTTATCACTATTCCAATCGGCAGGTCCTTTTTTATCTACGACAATAGTTCCGTTTTTATCAATTATAAACGTCGCAGGAATTGAATTGCTTACTAGTTGATCTGGTACTTTTGATAAAATGTTATACGTTGGTAAATCATACCCTTTGTCTTTATAAAAAGCCTCAATAGTCGTCCAGTCTTCGTTACTCACAAATACAAATTCAACCTTGTCTTTATAATCGTCATATAACTTTTGAATACTTGGCATTTCGGCAATACAAGGTGGACACCAAGTTGCCCAAAAATTTACAAAAACTACTTTATTCTTAGTTTCATTAAAATCTATATTCGAAGTATTTAAGCCTTTAAGATTCCAATTGTAGTCGTTTAACATTTCTCTTTTTTCTTCAGTAATAGTTGAAGGAGAAAACGAAACTAACCTAATAAAATAAATTTTAGTTGGTGGGTATAATAATAGGCCAATTATTATAACAAATGCAATGTTTAAGATTGTTTTTTTGTTCAGCTTCATTAAGTTTATCCTTTGATTCAGGTTGTCGTTTCAAACGTTAAGAAATTACAACAACTTTTTCTTTTAATTTTTCATCAAATCTACTATTCTTAGCTAAAACAAAGAAAATATTAACAAACATTTGGGTAATATACTCTTACATATTACTCAAATTCAACTGTATTGTTTGCTAATTTTTCAATACTTTAGCATCACTTTTTTAAACAAACAATACACAATAATAAAACCAACATGAATAAAATAATGTTTACTTATTATTTTATTCGTTAAAAGGTTACAAAAACAATAAAAAACAAACACATGAAAAATACAGCTTTATCACATGTACATGAGGCTTTGGGAGCAAAAATGGTTCCTTTTGCAGGTTATAATATGCCTGTACAATACGAAGGAGTAACTGCTGAACACGAAACTGTTAGAAAAGGAGTTGGTGTTTTTGATGTAAGCCATATGGGAGAGTTCTTTTTAAAAGGAGAAAACGCTTTGGCTTTAATTCAAAAAATATCTTCTAACGACGCTTCTAAATTAGTTCCTGGTAAAGCACAATATAGCTGTATGCCTAATGCTGATGGAGGAATTGTAGATGATTTAATTATTTACATGATTGCTGAAAATGAGTATATGTTGGTAGTAAACGCTTCTAATATTGAAAAAGATTGGAACTGGATTTCTCAACACAACGATTTGAATGTTGAAATGGAAAATCGTTCTGAAGATTGGTCGTTATTAGCTATTCAAGGTCCTAAAGCTGCAGAAGCAATGCAATCGTTAACTTCAGTTGATTTATCGAATATTAAATTCTATACTTTTGAAATCACTGATTTTGCTGGAATTCCGAATGTAGTAGTTTCTGCTACTGGATATACTGGTTCTGGTGGATTTGAAGTATATGTAAAAAATGAAGATGTTGAACAACTTTGGAACAAGGTTTTTGAAGCTGGTAAAGATTGGGGAATTAAGCCTATTGGGTTGGCTGCTCGTGATACTTTACGTTTAGAAATGGGATATTGCTTATATGGTAACGATATTGATGATACGACCTCTCCTTTAGAAGCTGGCTTAGGATGGATTACTAAGTTTACGAAAGACTTTGTAAATGCTGAAGCTTTAAAAGCTCAAAAAGAAGCGGGTGTTACTCGTAAATTAGTTGCATTTGAATTAACTGAGCGTGGTGTTCCTCGTCATGATTACGAAATTGTTGATACCGATGGAAACAATATTGGTCGTGTTACTTCAGGAACGATGAGTCCGTCGTTAGGAAAAGGAATTGGATTAGGATATGTTACTATTGAAAACTCTAAAGTTGATAGTGATATTTTTATCCAAGTTCGTAAGAAACAAATTCCTGCTAAAGTAGTGAAGTTACCTTTTTATAAAGGTTAATAATATTTCTTAAAAAAAAGCAGCTTTTAAAAGCTGCTTTTACCCCTTAAAGAATAATTTAATTTTCCCCAAAAAATTAAATTAAATGCTCATTTTTACTTTGAGCACTTCAAATATCTAGAACAAAAAAGCCTTTTTAGTTTTAACTTCCTTAAATGACACCTTTTTAGATATGAGTGTGTTATTTTATTCCTTAAAAGTAAAAAAGCAGCTCCTAAAAGAACTGCTTTAACACTGTAAATCAATAATTTAAATATTATTAATCTTTTTTCTCATCGTCTTTTGATGCTTTGTTCCAGATTTTAATTTCATCAGAAGCAGTAACTCCTTCTAAAACTTCAATATTTACTCCGTCTGAAACTCCTAGTTTTAACTCACGCTTTTCAAACTCCTCATCTCCCTTTTTTATTTCTACATAAGGCTCTTCTGTTTTCTTATCAAAACGTAATAACGATTCTTTAATAGATAAAACACTATCTTTTTTCTCTAATACTATATCTGCATTCGCACTGTATCCTGCTCTTACAAAATAATTATCATCAAGTTTTACATCTGCTTTAATTTTAAACTGTACAGCTCCGTTTTCTTCTGTTCCTTTTGGTGCTATAAAGTTTAATATTGCTGGAAATTTTTTATTTTCAATGGCTCCTAATGAAACTTCAATGTTTGATCCTTTTACTAATTTTCCTACTTCTGATTCATCTACTTTACCTTCAAAAATCATTTTCTCCATATCAGCTATTGTTGCTATGGTTGTACCTTCATTAAAGTTATTTGATTGAATAACTTGATATCCTTTTTTTACAGGAATTTCTACAACCATACCAGAGGTTGTCGCTCTAATATTTGTATTAGCTCCGGCAGAACCTACAGATCCTTTCTTAATTATTTGATAATCGTTTTGAGCATTTCTTAAGTCATTTTTTGCTTGATTGTATGATAATTGCGATGCTTCAAAATCTTGACTAGAAATTACGCCTTTGTCGAATAAGTTTTTATTTCTATCATATTGCGTTTTTGCATTGTTTAGTCTAATTTGTATAGAGTTAATCATTCCTCTGGCACTTTGTAACGATTGTTCGTTAGGTACTACTCTTACCGTTGCTAACAAATCACCTGCTTTCACTATTGCTCCTTCTTCAACAACTATTTTATCTATAATTCCTGCTATTTGAGGTTTTATTTCAACTTCTTCTAAAGGAACAACTTTTCCTGTAGCTACTGCTTTTTTAACAATTGTAGTTCTGAATGGTTTCTCTGTTTCATAGGTTACCACACTTTTTTGATTTTTCTTTCCTAACCAAATTAGGATGACTACAAATAATAGTGCTACTATTCCTAAGATAATTTTTGCTCTTTTGCTCATGATTAATTGATTATTTCTTTTTTTATTCTTCTCTTAATGCTTCGATTGGTTTTACTACTGTTGCCATATATGCTGGTATTAATCCTATTAAAGTTCCTAAAATTACTAGGATTGAAAAGGCTAGCATTACTATGGGTATATTTACGGTTGGATTTACTAATGTTGGATCGTCTCCTCCTCCTACTAAAAGATCTAATAGGAATAGAACAAGTCCTCCAAAAATAATTCCTAGCATTCCTGCCACAGTGGTTAAAAACACTGACTCTAATACTATTTGTCTTTTAATACTTATTGGAGTTGCTCCTAAAGCTCGTCTAATTCCAATTTCTTTCGTACGCTCTTTTACGGTAATTAATAAAATGTTACCAATGGCAAAAACTCCTGCTATTAAGGTTGCAATCCCAACAAACCATGTTAAAAACTGCATTCCTGTTAAAAAGCCCATTAATTTATCTATTTGGTCTCCTAAATTTACACTTCCAAAAGCTCTTTTATCTTCTGGGTGTACTTTATGCAAGTTTTTTAAGGTTAACAAAATATCTTTTTCCATCTGCTTGATATCTACTCCTTCATTAGCTGTAATCATCATCCAATCTACTTTATTAGATGTGTTGTATACTTTTTGAAAGGTTGTAAATGGAATGTAAGCTGTATCTCCATCAATATCTATAGTATTTGAAGGTTTATATACACCTACAACTTTGTAATTAACGTTACTAATTTTTACATACTGCCCAATAGGTACTTCTTTTTTATCAAAGAGTTGTTTGTACATATCTTCAGAAATAACACAAACTTTAGAGTTGTTCTTTATATCATTCTGATTGAGAAATCTTCCATAGATCAAATCTTTCTTTTGTACACGATCTAAAACGGGATAATCTCCACTAACCTGAAAATCACCTGATTTAAAATCTTTAACAACAGTACCATTAGTTTGATTTCTAGGCGCCAATAACTTTATTTCATTACTATATTCTTTTTCAAGAACTTCAATATCTTTAAATGTTAAATCAAATCTTCTTCCTTTTTGAAACCCTTTAAAAGGCATGTCTGTTCTCTGTGTCCATAAAAAAACACTGTTGGTAGCAAAATCTCCAAAAATTCTTTTAAAGTTATTTTCCATACCACGAGCAGCGCCTAACAAGACTACTAATATGAAAATTCCCCATAGTACCCCTACAATAGTAATACCTGTTCTTAATTTATTTTTACGAATACTTCCGTAAATTTCTTGCCAAGTGTCTGAATCAAATAAAAACTTCATAATTAGTCTGCTCTTAGTGCTACAATTGGTTTAATTTGTGCTGCCTTTTTTGCTGGTAAATACCCTGCTATTAATCCTGATAAGATTAAAATAATGGTAGCTCCTATTACAATTCCCGGACTTACACTTGGGTCTTTTATAAAGTATTTTTCTAAACTATCTCCAATAGCACTTAAAATATAGGTTCCTAAACTTAAACCTAAGTACCCTGCTATGGTTGTTATTAAAATAGATTCTTGAATTACCATACCAATTATTGAAGATGGTTTTGCTCCTAAAGCCTTACGAATTCCGAATTCTTTTGTACGTTCTTTAATAACAAAAATCATAATATTACTAATACCAATAATTCCTGCTATTAAAGTTCCAGAGCCTACAAATATGACAATAAAGTACAATGCAAACATAAATTGGTTGATTCCTTTGTTTGCTTCTGCCATATTTCTTACGGATAAAGCACTTTGGTCATCAGGGTGAATGTCTAACTTTTTACGTAAATCTCTTTCTAGTCGATTACCAAACGTAATAGCCTGATCTAAATTTAAATCTGGATTATACCCTATATTAATTTGACTGATATAATCGTTATTTCCGTATAGTTTTTGTGCTGTTGTTACAGGCATGTAGGTTAATCGTTCTTCATTATCTCCTCCTTTATCTGAAAATATTCCGACTACTTTATATGAAATACCATCAACATTTACTCTTTTTCCTAAAGCTGGTTTTTCTCCAAATAAATCTTGTTTAACAAGACGACCAATAATAATAACCTTTGCATTATTTTTTAAATCTAACTCGTTAATATACCTTCCTTCATCAATAATTGTTTTTTCTAAAAATTGATGATCTGGATGTACAGCTCGTAATTGATAATTATTTTGATTGTTCTTATAAGTTATATTTACACTCTTGTATATTCTTGCTGTTAAATGTTGAATCTTGTTTTCATATTCATCTTTAACATAATCAAAATCCTTATTTTTTAGCTGAATTCTTCTTCCTGTTTGTAACCCTTTGTATGGCTTAGAGGTTTTCCACACTCTTACAAACATAGCATTGGTTGCATCGTCTACAAAAGCTGTTTTAAACTGATTTTGTAATCCAGATACAATTCCAAATAATAGTGTAAACAATAAAATTGCAAAAGCTACCGTAAATCCTGATAAAACCGAACGCAGCTTATTTTTACCAATACTTTGAAATATTTCTCTCCAGCGATCTAAATCAAACATAATTAAATTGCTTTTGCTTTATTCGTTGCTGTTTTTGTTAACTCATCGCTAATAATAACACCATCTTTTAACCGAACAACTCTATTAGTTTGTTCTGCTACTTCTTCTTCGTGTGTAATTACAAAAACAGTCATACCTTCATCGTTAATTTCTTTTAATAAATCCATTACCGAATCGGTTGTTGTAGAATCTAACGCTCCTGTTGGTTCATCTGCTAATACAACTTTTGGCTTGGTAGCTAAAGCTCTTGCAATTGCTACACGTTGCTTTTGACCTCCAGAAAGTTCATTTGGTAAGTGATTAGCCCATTCTTTTAACCCTACTTTTTCAAGATATTCTAAGGCTATTTCTAATCGTTCTTTTCTGCCAACTCCTTTATAGTATAATGGTAATGCTACATTCTCTAAGGCTGTCTTATAAGAAATCAAATTGAATGACTGAAAAACGAATCCTAAAAACTTATTACGTAATACTGCAGCTTTCTTTTCATTTAAGTTTTCTATCAACTGTCCGTTTAAGTAATAGTTTCCTTCATCATGTGTATCTAATAAACCTACAATATTTAATAAGGTAGATTTCCCCGATCCTGAAGACCCCATAATTGATACAAATTCGCCTTCTTTTATATGTAAATCTAATCCTTTTAAAACATGAAGTGAGTCTTTTCCTATAGGATAAGATTTGTGAAGATTTTCTATTCGAATCATAGTGTTAGTTAATTTTTAAATAAAAAATAAATACTAATTCTTCTAATCTACTAATAAATTATTGTTAAATCATTATTTACTTTCTTACAAGACGCTTAATTTTGATTTATGTTACAAGTTAACACTTAATTTTTTGAAAAAAATTAAATATGAACAATTTACCTAGTAATAAAAAAGTGATTTTATTTGATGGTGTCTGTAATTTTTGCAACGATAGTGTGCTAAAAGTTATAAAATATGATGTTAAAAATCAGTTTGTTTTTACTTCTCTTCAATCGGATATAGGAAAAGAAATAACACAATATTTAGGGATAGACACTTCCAAGGTTGATTCTATTATTTTATACGAGCCAAATGTTGCTTATGATATTAAATCTACAGCTGCGTTAAAAATTATGAATGATTTTGGTGGAGTTTGGAAATTAACGCAATTTTTTTTGATATTTCCAGAGAGTTTTAGAAACTTAGTATACGATTACATTGCTAAAAATCGCTATAAATGGTTTGGTAAAAAAGATGCCTGTATGGTTCCTTCTAAAGAAATACAAGAAAAGTTTTTATAAAAAACAAGCTCACCAAATTGGTGAGCTTATGCATAGCAATATTTCCCTTTTCTAGGGGACGACTTAATTAAAATAAATTTTTGAAGCTCCTACTCCTACTTCTGTTGAATATATTTTATTCTTAGTATTAATATCATACACCATTAACTCACTTACTTCTTGAAATTCATATTCAGCAACAAATAATTGATTATCTCTTACATTCATTCCATAAATAACTCCTACATCAATACCTTCTTCAGCTAACTCATTTGCTGTCTCTTTAATACCGTAAACTTTATCTGTATTTCCTTGATAATAATATATTTTGTTATTAGAATATGCTAAATAAGTAGCCCTTTTATTTTCAGGAAAAGCTAATTCTTTGATTATTGTATTATCAGTTGTATTAATAATAGAAATTGAAGAAGGAGTATTTTTAGTAGCTTTATAGTATGGAGCTGGTCCATATTCTAAAGGTTTACCTTCAGACAAAACAATTAAATTACCTGTAGCATCAAAAGCCATATCATCAGGATTATCTTTTACTGTTATTGTTGATACTACATTATTATTATTTAAATCTACTACAGAAACAATGTTGTTTGATGACCAACCTCCTTTATGTGAGATATATAATTTATTACCTTTATTTACAATTTGCTCTACACCATTAGCTAGTGAAATTGTATTCTCTTCAATAGTATTAGTTTCAATATCTATAATAGCTACATAATCATCATTCTCATTTGCACCATCACCCCAGTTTGTAACATATCCTTTTCCATTTACAATAGTCATATATCTTGGATTGTTTAACCCTGTTGTAATTTGTCCCTTCTTTTTAAAAGTATATCTATCTGCAATTACAATCATATTAGCATCATTTAAAATGATATAAGCATCTGTTTCAGAAAAAGCTATTGATTGAATTAATCCTGCTAACAATGCTCCATTTTTACCTGCATAAATAAAATTTTGTGACTCAGATAACTCATTATTCACGTAAGAAATAAATCCATCTTTATTTCCATAAAGTCCTTCTCCACTTACAATAACTCCATTATCGTATTTGTCTCTAATTACTTCAACTATTTTATCTTCACTAGAACAAGAGATAAGTACTATACTTATTAAAAAAAGTTGTAAAAGTAGTTTTGTTATTTTCATTGGTTTAAAATTTATAATTTAAATTGATATTAAAATTTGTTCCTGGCATAGGACGCAAATTTGAGAAATAATACACTTCATTAAATATATTATTAAGCATGAATCCTATCGTTGGAAGTTTTGATTGTTCTCTAGATAACTTAAAGGTTACTCCTAAGTTTTGAACATTTACCGATTTTACAGAATAAGTTTTTGAGTTTGTTGGGTTTGTATATACACTACTTTGATATAAACTTTGTATAAAAATTTTCATCCTTTTATAATCATATCCCACATTAAAATTTAATAAATGCTTTGGTGCAAATGGTAATACTTTTCTTGTTTCTATATTTTCCGCTAACGTAAACGTATAATTGGAAGAGAAGTCAACTATATGTTCTCCTATCTCTTTCTTAAAACTCACATAAGTTTCAATTCCTTTATTAACCACATCACCTACATTTCTTGGTCTCCACAAATTGCTGCCACCTGTTGGTAACCAAAGAATTTTATCATTAATATGGATATAAAATAATGTAGATGTTATATTTATATTTTCATTTTTAAGAGAAGCTCCCAATTCCCCTTGTTTTGAATTTTCTGGTATTAAGTTTAAATTTCCTACTACAGGCCAATACATTTCATTATAAGTAGGTACTCGATAATTTGTTGAAAAATTGGCTAGGATGTTTAATTGATTAGCTAATCTATATTCTCCTCCTACGAATAAAGACAGAGGCACATTAAAATCTGAATTAATTTCTTTTCTAACTTGTAAATTCGTTATTAATTTTTCAGTAGGTTGATATTTAACACTTCCTACAAAAGCAACTGAATTTCTTATTTCAGTACCTATATCAGAACTACTGCCGTTTATATTTTCATAAATAGTTTTGTAATTAAACGACAAAACATTAGATGATCTATAAGTTAAAGAGTGGTTTATAAATACATTTTTTGACTTTCCAAATTCAAAATTTTCAACATCCTTATTCCTATAATAACTATACTTTTGTGTTAGATAGGCTAAGTTTAACTCCTGTTTAAACTGTGACGAAAACGCATACTTCCATTGTAATAAATTTCGTTCATTGAAATCTTCATTTCGTTCGCTACTCGCAGATGGATTTGGGAAACCGTTGGAAAAAAAACGATTTCCATAGTAAGCGGTCGAATAAAACGATAAAGTATTTGTAGGAGTAAACTTATAACCTATGACAAAATTAATTCCGTAGTTTTTGTAATTACCATTTTCATTAGTTAGTAGGTTTCCATAATCATCTTTATACCGCTCATCAATATATGTGTAATCATTATCGGAATAATTAAACGTAGAAGCTAATTTTATACTCCACTTATCTGTTCCTACTGAGCTTTTAAAAAAATTAGACGTTGTATTGTAACTTCCGTAAGAAGTAAATAATTGAAATTTTTGATGCTCTTTAAACAACAATTCATCTTTCAAGTGTACCGTACCACCAATGGCACCAGAACCATATTCAGCACTATTTCCTCCACTTTGAACAATGATATTATCATTCAAGCTTGCAGATAATGAATTAAAATCTGTTTGTCCGCTTCCTACAGCATTAATAGGAATACCATTCCATAACACTAATGTATTTGAAGCCGATGTTCCTCTAAAACGAGCGGTACTCACACCTCCATTTCCATAATCTCTAAAAGCTATTGGACTATTATATCGTAGAAGGTTTGTTAAGTTGATAGGGTTTTTTGTTTGTTCTTTTATCCCAATCTTTAATTCTTTTGTAGCAATGCGTTTTTTTTCTACATTTCTCTTCCCGTTAACTATTACCTCTTTTAATTTGTTAATAGCTATTGTATCTTTTTGAGAAAAAAGATTAATCGTAAAAAACAGTATAAATATTATTGTTATTTTCTTCATTATACATTAAACTTTTATCCCGAAAGTTTTAATTAAATTATAATAATTGGCAGGTCTCCTGGCTTGCGTCTTGTAACATACCTTCCCATTAAAAAAACAGTGGTTTGAGTATTTGTTACAAGCTTAATAGCTTACAGTTGCGGGAACAGCTTCGGTTTTGCACCGAATTCCCTTTTAATTCTCTTTAATAGATAATTAAAGAAAAACCAAAAATCACGGCAAATGTATAGTATTCTTATAAATTAGCAACCATCAAGTCATGATAATTTGCGAATTTTGTTTGTAGGTTTTCTGGAAGCATATAATATTCTGGGTGAATCATTTTTGCCAAACATTCAATTCCTTCCACCAAAGTACCAGCAGAAGATTGTGTAAACATGGCAAAGTCGGCAATGTACACTTGTTTATTTTTTACAGATCTCAAAGACTTCCATTCTTCTCTTTCTTCTAAAAACTTCATATCTTCAAGTGTTCTATCAATTCCGTATCCGCAAGGAGCGATAATCAATACCTCTGGATCGTATTTTACAATTTTATCCCAAGAAATTACAATGCTATCTCCTGATGGATGCGATAACAAATCGATTCCACCTGCATATCCTATTTGATGAGGAATCCAGTGTCCGCAGTTGAACAACGGATCAATCCACTCTAACAACATCACACTTTTCGACTGGATTCTGTGTTCACGTTGTACATCCACAATATCATAAATACGTTTTTTCAATCCACTCACATATACCTCTCCTACCGCTTCCTGCTTCATCGCTTTTGCAATGGTTAACGCATTCTCAAAAACGTCTTCTAAAGAATTGGGAGTAATTGATATTAATTCTGGAACTTTAGGTAATTTATAAGCTGATTTTGCCACAGATTCTGTATCTATCTGGCAAACATCACATACATCTTGTGTAAAAACAATGTCGGGTGCGATACTTTCCAAAACAGGTTCATCAACATAGTACAACGTCTTTCCTTCTGCCTTGGTTTTAGAAAAAATAGCCGTTATTTCTTTACTCGTTAACACTTTTCCTTCCAACTTATATCGAACAGCTACTTCTTTTTCTTGTAAAGCTACTTCTGGACACTCAAAAGTAATTCCGTTTAAATAGTTCTGTAAGCCCATGTCATAAATCATTTGGGTTACTGCTGGCATAAAAGAAGATACTGTCATAATTCGTGGTTTTAGTTCAGCAAAAATAAACAGTTCTCTATTTTAATTTGTTTTTTATTAAAAATCTTTCCAATCTTTGTGTCAACATAAAATACGATTTCATGATATATTATATCTCAGGAGGTGAACGCTCAGGTAAAAGCAGCTATGCTCAAAAGCTAGCAGAATCTTTATCTGACACCCCTATTTACCTAGCCACCTCTCGTATTTGGGATGAAGATTTCAAACAACGAGTTGACAGACATATTTCTGATAGAGATGAACGCTGGAGCACTGTTGAAGAAGAAAAATGGTTAAGTAAGGTGATCTCTGACAAACAAACGGTGGTTGTTGATTGTGTTACACTATGGCTAACAAACTTCTTTGTAGATACAAAATACGATATTGAAAAGGCATTAGAAATTGCTAAAGAAGAAATTAACAAGTTGGTTGAAATTGACGCCAATATTATCATCATTTCTAATGAAATTGGTATGGGATTACATGCCAATTCTGAATCTGGAATAAAATTCACACAACTACAAGGCTGGACGAACCAACACATAGCTAAACTAGCTGATAAAGCTACTTTTATGGTATCTGGACTTCCTTTAACTTTAAAATAACACATGACAACAACAATAACTCCTCTATCAAAAGATTTACAGAACGAACTTCAAGAAGAAATCAACTTCAAAACCAAACCTATTGGTGCTTTAGGAAGTTTAGAAAAAATCGCCATGCAAATTGGTTTAATTCAAAATACCACTACACCTGTACTCTCAAAACCTACTATTATGGTTTTTGCAGGAGATCATGGAATTGCTACCACAGGAAAAGTGAGTCCGTACCCACAAGAAGTTACGCAACAAATGGTGTTTAACTTTTTGCAAGGAGGTGCTGCTATTAATGTGTTTTGTAAACAGAATAACATTCATTTAAATATTATAGATGCTGGTGTAAATGCTGATTTTGAAGAGCATCCACAACTTACCAATGCCAAAATAGCAAAAGGGACACAAGATTATAGCACTACCAAAGCCATGACGCTAGAACAATGCCAAGAAGCTTTAGAAAAAGGAAGACAATTGGTAAGAAAGGTGTATAGCGAAGGTTGTAATGTTATTGGTTTTGGTGAAATGGGAATTAGCAACACATCATCTGCGGCTTTGTTAATGAGTTATTTTACCAATACACCTATTGAAAACTGTGTGGGTAGAGGTACTGGAGTGGATGACAAAGGACTACAAACAAAAGTCGACACATTATGTGAGGTTTATAAGTTACACGCCGATTCTATTTCAACACCTATGGAAGCCTTAACTGCTTTTGGCGGATTTGAAATTGTAATGATGTGTGGAGCCATGTTAGAAGCTGCTTCTTTAAAAATGACTTTACTTATTGATGGTTTTATTGTTACTGCTGCCCTATTGGCCGCTCATGCTATGGAATCTGATATTTTAGACTATTGTATTTTCTGTCATAATTCAGGAGAACAAGGACATCAAAAAATGTTAGAATTTTTAAATGCTGAACCACTTTTAAACTTAGGTTTACGTTTAGGTGAAGGCACAGGTTGTGCGGTTGCATTTCCTATTATTCAATCGAGTGTAAACTTTTTAAACGAAATGGCTACTTTTAAAAGTGCCAATGTTAGCGAAGCCTAGTTATGATAAAAAGACAAATCCATTATTTTTTAACTGCTGTATTGTTTTTTACACGAATTCCGTGTCCTAAATGGGTAGATCATTCTCCTGAAATACTCAACAAAAGCAGTCGCTATTTTTCTTTAGTAGGAATTGTAGTCGGAAGCATTGCAGCATTAGCCTATTTTGCTTTTTCTTATATTTTTCCTACGGATATTGCTATTGTAATTAGTATGATTAGTTCCGTTTGGATTACAGGAGCTTTTCATGAAGATGGATTTGCCGATGTTTGTGATGGTTTTGGCGGCGGATGGACCAAAGAAAAGATTTTAACCATTATGAAAGATTCCAGACTCGGAACTTTCGGAGTAAGCGGTTTGGTCTTTATCCTAGCTATAAAGTTTTTAGCTCTATATCATTTACAAAACCTATCCGTTAATTTAATTTTAGCAATTATCTCAGGACATAGTATTAGCCGATTTATCGCAACGGTTTTATTGTATACACATGACTATGTAAGAGATATTGACAGTTCTAAAATAAAACCAACCACCAAACAAATGAGTAGTAAATCGCTACTCATATCAGCTATTTTCGGAGTAGTTCCCTTATTTTTCTTTCAAAAACCAACGGTATTTTTAGTATTACTTCCATTATTGCTCACCTATTTTTATATGGGGCACTTTTTTAAAAAATGGATTGGTGGTCAAACAGGAGATTGCGCTGGTGCTTTGCAACAAGTATCTGAAATTGTTTTTTATCTAAGCCTACTCGCCTTATGGAAGTTATTTTAGTACGACATACCACACCTGATATTGCCAAAGGTATATGCTATGGTCAGGCAGATATAGGGGTTGCGACTACTTTTGAGGAAGAAGCGAGCGATATTCTAAAAAAAGTTCCTGTCAACGACGCTGATGTAAGGTATTATAGCAGTCCCTTACAACGTTGTAAGCTTTTGGCTGAAAAACTTTCATCCACAGTAATTTTTGACAATCGATTAAAAGAACTTGATTTTGGTGATTGGGAGCTCCAAAAATGGAACGATATTGATAAAAAAGAACTCGATATTTGGATGAACGATTTTGTAAAAACCCCTGCTAAAAACGGAGAATCCTATATCAATTTACACAATAGAACTACCAGTTTTTTAACCGAATTAAAAGCTAAAAACTTCCAAAAAGCGGTGCTTGTTACCCATGCGGGTGTAATGAGAAGTCTTTGGGCTTATATGAATGAAATTCCGTTGGAAAAATCATTTGAATTAAAACTAAATTACGGAGATACACTTACTTTCCATCTATAAAAACATCTTACTATGAAACATTATTTATTTATTCTTTCCTTATTTGTGTTCTTTACACAATGTAAACAAGAAACTAAAAAAACAACTGAAAAGAAACCTGCTAAAAGCACTGTAAAATATGCCAAAGGGTTTGATATTATCTTAGAAAACGGAGTGAAAAAATTAGTGATTAAAAAAGCTTTTCAAAGCTCGCATGAATATTTTTCTTACACACTTACTGATAAAACCAACCTTTCTAAAAAAGAAATAAAAGTTCCTATTGAAAAAATGGTGGTTACTAGTACTACACATGTTCCGATGTTGGAACTTTTGAATGCTGAAAACACTATTGTTGGTTTTCCGCACACCAAATATGTTTCTTCAAAAAGAACAAGAAATAGAATTGACAAAGGTTTTATTGTTGAATTAGGCTTGGAACAAGACATGAACACTGAAAAATTGATTGATATGGAGCCTGAATTAGTGGTTGGTTTTGCTTTGCATCCAAATACGAAACTATACCAAAACATCAAGAAAACAGGAATTCCTGTCATTTTTAATGGCGATTGGTTGGAAGAAACTCCGTTAGGAAGAGCGGAATGGATTAAATTTTTTGGGGCTTTATACGGAAAAGAAAAGGAAGCAGATAGTATTTTCAACAACATAGAAAAGGAATACCTAAAAGCGAAAGAAATTGCTAAAAACAGCGATAAACAGCCTACTATTTTATCTGGTAGCATGTTTAAAGATGTTTGGAATGTTCCTGCGGGTGAAAGCTTTATTGCGACGTTTTACAACGATGCGAACTTAAATTACTTATGGAAAGACACGAAAGGAACAGGTAGCTTACCTCTAAGTTTTGAAAGTGTATTGGAAAAAGCACAACACGCTGATTTTTGGTTTAACTGTGGCTTGTATGCTACCAAAGAACAGTTAACTACCGCAAACATTCATTACAAAGAATTTGAAGCCTTTAACAAGATTTTTTCTATTGGACACAACAAAGGAGAAACAGGTGGTTTAATTTACTTTGAACTCTCTCCTGTACGACCAGATTTGGTATTAAAAGATTTGATAAAAATTACGCACCCTAATTTGTTACCAGAATACGAATTAACTTTTTATAAGGAAGTGGAGTAGTTTTTCGAATTATGATTAATGAATTACAAAAACAGACTTATACACTTGAACAAGTTAATTATTATTAATATTGAAGTAAAAATTACTCTATGAATATTTTAAAAACAAAAGATAAGATATTAGCCGCTCTTGGTAATATGAGAGCTATGCGAAGGTTGCATGTTGATACCTACACTGAAGAAAAGATTAAAAACATTTCTGGTGTTAAAATTGCTGAGTCAAAAGAAGGGCAATTTTGGATAAGTTTTCAGGAGTTAAATGGTTATTTATTCATGAATTCAACTTTATTAAGTAGAATAGACTTAAAAACTTCTAAAGGAGCAAAAATAATTCTATTAACAGAAAACTATGAAATTGAAATTGAATCAGATGAAAAAATGATTGAATCTGATTTTTCTAATATTTCTAATACTTGGATAACCAAGGTGAGTTTTGAAATAGAAGAAAAAGAAAAACAACTAATAGAAAATATAAACTTTGAAGAATTAATATATGAATTTAAAAATGGTGTTTTAAAATTACATGGAATAACAACAACTAAAAACACTTAATTTAATTATTCTTTTTATTTTATATTCTACCAATATTTGAATTAGTTTTCAATATAAAACTTTCGAACTTAAATTATCTAAATGAAAAAATTAACAGTAAGTGCTTGGAATGATGGTAAACATAACCAACAAGGAAACGGATATGGAATTAGAGTTGGTGTAAAAGGACGTGATTTTTTTGAAGAAAACATCTCTGAAATTAATTTATCTATCGAAAACTCCAGCTTCTTTAAGGTAAAAATAACAAGTGGTTTTTGGAAAGATTGTCCGGAATTTAGAGATAAAAGAATCGGAGAGTGGCTTATTGAAAATAATTTTGCTTTTTGGAAAAAGGGAATGCCTCCTAAGTTCTACTTAACCGTTTTAGGTAATAATCAATTCCTTTTGGAAAAAATTGACTAAATACTAAAGAAAATAAAAGTAAACTATTTACTATTATATACCCCTATCTCACAATCGTTCTAAACGTTAAGTTCACTCGTGGTCGGTGGACTTTTTTTGTAGGTGGTAACCGGTGAAGCCAATGGGTTTGGGTTTCGTCCTTCATTACCAATAACGAACCGTGTTCTAATACTTTGTACACCGTTTCTTTCGTCTGTTTGTGTTTAAAACCAAAACGTCTTTCTGCTCCAAAACTCAACGACGCAATCGCTCCGTTCTTTTTTAAATCTTTTTCCCCATCACTATGCCACGCCATTCCTTCTGAACCATCGTGGTATAAGTTCAGTAAACAAGAGTTATAGGTTTCTCCAGTTTCTTTTTCAACTAATTCTTTTAACGCTAACAATTCTCTCGTAAACGGTAAGGCTGTTTTTGTAATGTTAGAATAAGAATATTCAAAAGGCTGTTCGGCATACCAAGCTACTTTTCGTTTGGTTACCATGCGTTTTCCAAAAATAATAGCTTCGTCGTTACGCCATTCAATGGAATTTAATAAAGCTTCGTAATAATGGTCTGCTTCCTCTTTTGGTAGAACAATTCCATAATAGTTTACCGTTCCTTCTTTCGGAAGTAAGTTTTTAGGGGTATTATCAAATTGTGAGAATAAATCCATCGTTGTAAAAATACGACTAAATAATAAACGACATAGCGAGGAGCAACAGCGACGTGGCTATCTCATCATTTAGAAAAGATTCCTTCATCCCGCTCCGAAGTTTTGGAAACGGGATTCGGAATGACGATGTCTTAATTTCTAAACTTATTTCGTGTGATAATATGTTTGAGCTTCTGTTTTAAGTCGGTTCCTGTATCGTATACCATTTGCTCGTTAGAAGGAAACTCAACTGAAGTTTCATCTAGTAAATCTATAAACGATTTATCCAAAGCTCTTCTGTCTCCATCATAATCAGCATAAATATGTTCAAAAATAAACTCACTTTGTATAGGAAAACGATGTAATAACTGATTTGTTCTATTGTCAATATATTTTACAACACCTGTAACTTTACTACTCTTAAATTGTGTAAACTTATAAAAGTTACAACGTATTCTTTTAAACTTATCTACTTTTATTTTGTTTCCTAAACTGTCTTTTACATAGTTTCCGTTATTATCTCTTAAATACTTAAAACCATCTTTTATACGTCGTTCTTTAATAACTTCTTTTTCGTGTACTTGTTCAGGAGAAATTAAAATATCTGTAAAATCTAACTCTAAATCAAAATCATAACGAATATTTCTATCCTTTTTAGCGTGATATTGTGTCCATAAATCATTCAATCCATACGTATCAATCGCTAATAAATCTCTTTCTAATCTTTTTGGAATTATTTGATCTGTTCTATTTCTAACAGAAACATGTACATAATCAATTCCTTTAGCATGTGCTTCTTCTATTAAGTTTCTTGTATCTCTATAATTAGGACTAATATTGTCCAAGTGTCTTAATTCATCAAAAGCTCTTCTATAGTTAATTTTATTTCTATATCCTTCATTTAGCAAGGCTACACCATTTTCGTACAAGTAACCAGCATAGTTTTCTTTTGCCGCAAGAATTTCATCAGTATAATTAACAAGTTTAAACTTGGCATTTCTACCAGAAGATAAAATTCGTAATGGCAATAATGGTTTTATTCGCTCTTGTCTGTTGTTAAGACGTTGATACAATGTATAAATTGTTTCAAAGTTTTCAGGGTTTTGCTCTTTTTCTAAAAAAGAAATTCTGTCTAAATCTCTATCTGTTGCTTTTCTAAAAGCTTCCTGAAGCATTAGCACATGTGGTTGATTCTTTTCTTTGGTTTTATTCTTAGCTAATTTTTCAATAGATAATGAAATTGCCTTCTCATAATTACCAGAATTAAGTGCCTTTTCAGTAGTTTTTACACTACTACAAGATGCTAGTACTAGTACTGATAAAACAAGTAGTAAAGTAGTTTTTCTCATAAAGTTTAAGTTTCGCAAGAAAATTCAATTATTGTGCCAAAACTAAGTATTCTTTTTAACTTAAACTTTATGAAACTATACTATTTATTCAAGTAGCTTCGCCATAGCTATTTGAATAACTTTAAGATGCTTTTCTTTATTTGATGGTTTGTTAGTTTTTTGCATTTGAGCCATTTGACGTAACAAGTTAACTCCTACCTGATCAAAGTTATATTGTTTGTATTGAAGTCCTTTTGCTACAATATCGTCTGATAGGTTTTGAATAGCCTCTGTATTATTACTTTTTCCAATCTTATCAAATGCTTTTTTATACAATGATTGAATTTTCTTGTTCGGACTTAAAAACATTCCAGACATTACATTACTTGCAATGAAACTTAACTCATCATCATCATTTTCTTCTAAATAAATACGCGTTAATGGTGTTGCAATAATCTTTTTTACTGCTAAAGGCAATGTTTTTGATTTTTGAATGGTTAGCTGCTTATCGATATAATACATTCCTACCAACGACTTTCCTAACACAGAATATGATTTACTTTCTAACCCTTTTTCAAACACCGGTTTTAATGCTGGATCTGTTAACTTTCCTAACGTTTCAATTGCCGCTGCTTGTACCAACGTTTTTGGATCGTTTTGAGCTATTTTCATTATTTGATCAATCACATTCTTTTTTGAATATTTATTGATTAAATTAATGTTCTCCAAGGCTAAAATCCTAATCTTATAAAAATCGTTATTCAGAGCGTCTGCAACGGCATTAAACGCTTTTTTATCATCTTGATGTTTTGCTACTTCTAACAAAGCTTCTCTTTTATGCACGTAGTTTTGAGCATATTTTAATTGATGAATATAATCGCTCAATACTTTATTTTCGTTAATATCGCACAACAATACCCCGTCTGCATTTACTTGAATTAAATCTGGATGGTTTGTAAAAGGAAATGTAAATGACGCATCTCTTCCTTCAACAAACACGTTATGTCTTGTTCTTTTACTTCCTTCAAAAACATCAATAGCAAACGGAAATTTAAATTCATTAAGTTGAGATTGAATAATATTTACGGTTACTGTTTTTCTTAGTTTATTAAAGTCATAAGAAATAGATAACTTCGGGTGTCCGCTGTTAAAATACCACTGATTGAAAAACCAATTTAAATCTTTACCACTTACTTTTTCAAAAGCTAAACGTAATTGATGCGCTTCTCCTGTTCCATACTTATTATCTGTTAAATACGTATTTAATCCTTCGTAAAAAGCTTCATCTCCTAAATAGTTACGTAACATATGTAAAATAGCGCCTCCTTTGTTATAACTAACCGCATCAAACATATCCTCTTTATCATCGTAATAAAAACGAACTAAATGTTTATCAAAATTTTGTCCGCTTTTATAACCTTCAATATCTTCAAACAAATGCGCGTCTGCCTCATCTTTTCCATATTTATACTCTAACCATAAATACTCGCTGTAATTAGCAAAACTCTCGTTTACAGTTAAGTTACTCCAACTTTCGGTAGTTACTAAATCACCAAACCAATGATGAAATACTTCATGTGCAATTGTGTTTTCTTGTACGTTTTCATCAATTAATTGTCCTGGTGTTTGATACGCTCTTTCCCCATGAATTACAGCCGTAGTATTCTCCATTGCTCCACTTACATAATCACGCCCTACAATTTGTGAATACTTATTCCATGGATATTCAATTCCTGTAATTTTTGAGAAGAACGCTAACATTTCAGGTGTATTTCCAAAAATATCTTTTGCATACGGAGCATATTCCTTCTCTACATAATAATCTACAGGAATATCTTTGTATTTATCTTTAATAATCTCATATTCTCCTACTCCCATAAAAAACAGATATGGTGCATGTTTTTGAGTAAAATTCCAATAATCGGTACGAGTTCCATTAGCATTGGTAGTTTGCTTCTCTAATTTCCCGTTAGAAAGCGTTACATACTTTTGCGGAACAGTCATATAAATTTCCTGTGATGTCTTTTGGTTTGGAGCATCAATTGTTGGAAACCAACAACTACTTGCTTCGGTTTCACCTTGCGTCCAAATTTGAGTTGGTTTGTTTTTATCAAAACCTGTTGGATTGATAAAGTACAACCCTTTTGCAGATGTAATAGCTGCACTTCCTTTTTGTTTTACCCTTTCTGGTCGCGCCGTATATTTAATATATAATGTAAACTCTTCGTTTCGCTTATAGGTACGAGGTAAGTTGATAATTAACTCATAGTCGTCATAATTATACTCTAGTGGTTGATTATTCATTGTTACTTTATGAATAACCATTGCTTTAGCATCTAACGTAACTTTATCTGTTTCATAAAAATGAGGTGTTAAGGTTACCCATTCTTCCCCATTCATTTCTTTTTCTTGAAAGTTAAAATCTACTTTTAACTTCGTATGAACTAAATTATGAACTTTATCTCTTTCAGCTCTATATACTTTATTTGATTGGGAAAATAAGCTTGCTGTAAAGAAAACAGCGATAAAAACAAGGAGTTTGTTAAATTTCATATGTTTTTGTTTAGAGTTCAAAAATATGAAATTCTATTGGGAGGCTTGTTAATGAGCCGTTAAAAAGAAAAAGCCACCAGATGATCTGATGGCTCTTATATACTTAATATAAATCTTTATTTATATAATATTTATTTAAGGTTTTATTATCATAGCCATATAAGTCTTTTCCTAGACCTATATAAAAGACTCCATCTTTAATATGTATAGAATTATCAAAGCCTTTAATTAGCATGGGGGTTTTTTCTTTCCAATTATTTTCTGTAAAATCATATTCATATATTCTATGTTCTTTACCTCCATCTGTTAAACCTCCTATATAATAAAGTTTATCATTATAGTACTTTAAAGCTACATTTTGATATGTACCAAAATGATTCCTTGGTCTTCCTATATAATTAAATTGTTTTGTTATGATATCAAAATAGAATACTTGTCCTTGCCAAGGATTAACAAAAATTTTATTGTCTCCGTAAGTTACTGTTTCATAATTGTAAGTGTTAAATTTTTCTCTATAAATTTTTTCTTTTGTTTTTACATTATATTCATATAACTTACTATAATCCATACCATAAAGTATATCTCCTATTAAGATTCCTTTATTAACAAATATGTCATTTTTTTGACTAGTCCAACTTTTATTTATTATATCATATTTATAAATATATTCATTAAGAGGTAATATTAATTCAGCATCTGTAACTGTCAACACCCTTTCTTCTCCCATAAAAGTTGAAAAAGGAGGTGGATTATTATCAATCATATCCCATTTTTCAGAACTGTGATTAAATTTAAAGACTCCTAAATAATTAATAAAATACCAATCTTTAAAATTTGATCCAGAAATACAAGTTCCTAAAAGGTTAATATTATCAAGCGTATTATTGATCAGGTTATGCGGCTCAACTCCTTTTAAGGTTGCTATATCAAATTTTTGATCTCCTACAGATCCTGTAATTTTTATATCACCTTCTAGTTTTCTATAATAAGGAAATTTAAACTCAGATTTTGTAGGGCTACTCAATATATTTTCACAATTTTCTCCATTTGCTTTAATGGACAATCTTTCAATATTATCTCCATATACGATATAATTATCTTTTCTTGTAGCTTCATTTTTACTAACCGAATGTACTTCTGATTTCTCTATTTCATATTCTACTTCATTTGACTTTTGTCCACCAACCTCTACGTATAATCTATGTGTACCAGGAGTTGTATTAATTCCTAATCTAAATTTAATTTCGGTATTCTTTACTGTATATGAAGAATTATTAGGGTTTGTAACTAGCTCTCCATCTATATAAATTTTATTAATTCTGCCATATCCGAAGTCGTTTCCTTTAATAGTAACGTTATCTGCGTACATGTAAACTTTTTTATCTAATGAGTTAATTTGAGGTGGATAAATTTGTATCATAGAAGAGTCATATCCAAATTGATTTTCTAGTTCCACTTTTAATTTACCCTCTTCTTCCATAACAAAACTTGGGTAATATGTATTTAAATGTAACCACTCGTTTAAGGATATCTTTATAGCACCATCATCATCTATTTGATAGTTATTTCCATACTTTACAGGGGTATTTCCTATTTTTAAATTATTTCTATCAATAAAAGCATCTGTTTTAATAACAACTTCATCTGTAAAGTGATATTTTGGTTTGCCAAACTCTAAAATTTTTGGAGCTCTCATTTTTACTGTAGCTACATCTACAAAACCATTAATCTCAATTTTTAACTCTGGATTGGAGGTATAAAAATATCTGTTTACTAATATTTTGATTTCTTCTTTATTGTAACTTAATAAAGTTTGATTTGATCCTCCTATAGTTACTCTTGGAATTTCATTTCCTTGTTTAAAATAATTTCCTTTAATCGTAACTATATCAAAAAAACCTATTGTTTCAGGGATAGTAGAAATAATATATGGACTAGTAGTTTGATAAAAACTTTTCTTCTCTGTAATTCTATCTAAAACTTTTAACTTTAAATCTACTTTCCCTTTTGATAAACCCTTTGGTACTATAACCAATAAAGTATCTTTATAATCAGTATACTTAATTTCTGTTTTAATATTATCTAACCATAACTCTGATATAGAATGGTGTAAATTTTTACCATAAAGTTTTAATACTTCTCCTACATACCTTTCTTTAGACTCAATAGAATCTAATATAGGGGCGTTTATTGTATATATGTCTTTTATGTTTTTGGTTATTGCACAAGTTCTTACTCCTAAACTTAGGTTAGAAGTTTTTAAATATGGAGGGATAACAACTTTCATTATGGAGTCTGAGACTGAAAAAGGTCTATATCCTCCTCCATTGAAATAAATTAGATTACGAAATTCAGAATCACAAAAATTTTTACCTTTTACTGTTAAAGTATCGTAAATAAAACCATTCTTAGGATAGATACTATCAATAACTATAGGTGTTGTAAAATTGCTTATAAATTCTAATGTATCACTAGTAATAATCTTATCTTTAAACTTTACAAAAGAAAAGGTTTTATAAATTGAGTCTTTTAATAACTTCTCTGTTATAGACGCATCAAAAAAACTTGACTGTAATCCTGTGTATTCTTTCTCATAGAATTCTTTTTTAGATTTTCTAAACCATTTTATTCCATAAGAAACAATGTTATCATAGCTTGTATTGTGAAACTCTAGTTCTGTCTTTGTACTTACTCCATTTATTGTATTATCGACAATATTGTAAGAACTAATTTTTACCTCATCAACTAAAGACTCTTCATTTTCTTCAGTGTCACACGATAATATACAAAACGTAATTAATGGCACTAAAAATAACTTTAAAGTAATATTTTTCATATAATTTTTTTGAAAATTTGCCAAATATATAAAAAAGCCACCAGGTAATCTGATGGCTTCTCTATATTTTCAATACTAATTTTTATTCTGTTTCTTCAGATGAACGATGTTTATCATCGAAAATCATTTTAAATTGCTTTAAATCTAAATTCCCTGCATCCATCTTAGCTTTTTGCATCATTTCCATAATCTTTCCAACATTCATGTTTTCTCCTAAAATTCGTGCAACTCCCACTCCCATTTCTTTTCCGTAACCAAAAGCTACGATTTCGTCAATAGCATCAGCATCTCCTGTGTAGTAAATTGCTGCATTCGCTCCATCTTTTTTGAATTTCATTAATTCTTTATAACTAGATTTTTTAAAGATAGCTTTCAGCTTTTCTTTTTCCGCCTCATAACTAGCTTCATCTAATTTATTATAAGGAACTCCTGTAATATTTATTTTCTTTATGCTTTCATACGCTTCTTTATCTTGTTCAGATGCCTTATCCATACTTAACTGTAATACACTAGCGGGTACATCAAACGTAATAAAGCCTTCCTTTTCTTGGCTTTCTACCAAATAGCTTTGTAAAGATTCTGTTTTACAAGAAACTGTTACAAACGCTACTAGTAAAATTGAGTATATAAATAGTTTTTTCATTGTTGTTAGTTTTTGATTAAAAGCAGCGTTAATTTGTTAACGCTGCCTTATTTGTTTTTATTTGTTCTTCTTTCCGTCTTTAGAAAACGTCTCTGCTAATTTTGACATTTTGTTGATGTCGATATTACCAGTTAACGAAACTATTACAGATTCTGGTGAGTTACCATTAGAATTTTTGTCTTTTACAAACATTAATACTTCGCTTACAAAGTCTTTGTTTTTTGTAGACTTCACATAGATTTTAACACGAGAATCTTTGTCTTTTACACGCATTAACTCTATTAAATTACTTTTTTTAATAGCAGACTTTACCATGCTTTCCATTTCAGCAGACACTTTTGCGCTTTCAGTTGAAAATACTTTTAATTCTTGTAAGTCTTGAATCATTTTAAAAACCTCCATTGCTTCATTATCTTCTGACTCTACTTTGAATTTAGATAAAATCTCAAAAGCATCTTTATTTACTACTACTGATGATACCTCATCTAGGTCTTCTAATTTATCGAACATTGATTGCCCGAAACTAACATTAGCTATAAATACGAATGCGAATAATAATATTACTTTTTTCATGATTTTCTTGGTTTATAAGTACTTGGTTTTACTTTCTTAATTAATTTACTGTGTTTATTACTTTGTTTACTGTTTCTTCATAGGCTCCTAATTGTTCAATAGCATCATTTCCTTTTTTTAGGTTGTTTGAAACTGCATATAATGCATCGTTTCCTTTGTTTAAATTGACTGAAACTAGTTGCAACGCTTCTTTAATTTGTGCAAACTGTTTACGTTGTTGATACTTTTTGTACTCTTCATTACCCATGAATACACTAAATAGTAAGACTACTGACGCTGCTACTGATAACCATTTCCAGTTCTTCTTAGTTTTCTCAGGTTTTAACTGAATGGTTTTCGTAAAGGTTTCGTCTTTACTTTGTTTAAAATAGCCAAACATCATACTATATTCTTGCAAATGCGGTGCCACGTTGTTTGAGGTAAAATACTCTTGTAACGTTTGCTCTTCTTGCAATGTTGTTTCTGCGTCTAGGTATTTATCTAATAACTTCTCTATGTTAGCTAACTCCATAGTTGTGTTGTTTTATTAATTCTTGTCTTATTGCTTTTCTAGCTCTTGATAATGCTACTCTTACAGCTGTCGGTTTCATATCAACCATTTTACATATTTCATCAAAATCATATTGTTCAATATCTCTTAATTGTATGATTATTTTTTGCTGCTCTGGTAACTTCTCTATAAGCTCATGTACTCGGTTTACACTGTCTTTATGTTCTACTCTCTTTTCTAGAGGAGTGTCTTTCTCTTTATAATTACTATGAACCAATGTTAAATTACTTGCTTGTTTAGACTTTAATCTGTCATAACAGTAATTCTTCGTCATGGTCATTGCAAATGCCTCTACATTTTTATAATTAGAGAGCTTCTCTCTATTTCTCCACAATTTAAAGTACAACTCTTGTGTAGCGTCCTCAGCTTCTTCGGTAGAAACCAATAATCTTTTCGCTAAACGAAAGACTTTGTCTTTAAATGGTAATACAACTTTTAAAAAGTCCGATTGGTTCATGGTTTGGTTAATTAGTTTTGTAAGCCTATTAAAACAATTGCGTCTTATTTAACAGGTTTACATATCTACGACGACGCAGTTTCAAGTTTGTTACATCAATAATAAAAAAATAATATTATTCAGTAAATTGCGTTGTTGTTACAACTAATATACTCTTATGAAATTATTAAAAGCATCCCTAATCATCTTTTTTTCAATACTACTTGTTTCATGTAGTGAAAAAGACGATGCACCCAAAAATATTGAAGTCCAAAATTTCGTTTGGAAAGGTTTAAACGCTTACTACTTATGGCAAGACTTAGTCCCTGACTTAGCTGACAGACGTTTTAATAACGATAATGAACTGTATAGTTATTTATCAGGATATGACGATCCTACTAATTTATTTTACAGTTTATTGTACATGCCTAATGAATACCCTAAAGATCCTAACAGAACCTATTCATGGATTGTAGACGATTATATTGCATTAGAAGAATCTTTTGCGGGAATACGTCTTACAAGTGGGATGAAATTAGAAGGAGCTGACTATGCTGATGGTTCTGGAGGCTATTATATATATGTATACGATGTTGTTACTGGTTCTAATGCCGATGCACAAGGAGTTACTCGTGGAATGATTATTACTGAGATTAACGGAACAACTATAACCAGAAGCAACGTAAATGATTTATTAGATAATGATACATTCACTATTCATTTAGCTGATTATAACGGAGGAAATCCTGTTAGTAACGGAACAACTATTACAGTTACCAAATCTCAAGTAACAGAAAACCCTGTAAAAGTTACCAATGTAATTACTAGTGGTAGCCATACCATTGGGTATTTAATGTACAATCAATTCTCTAGAAACTTTGATGGAGAGTTAAATGCTGAATTTGCTAAGTTTCAATCAGCAGGTCTTACCGACTTAATCATCGATTTACGTTATAACGGTGGTGGTTCTGTACAAACAGCTACTTATTTAGGAAGTATGATTACCGGACAGTTTAACAATGAGTTATTTGCGAAACAAGTATGGAATCATAAAGTAATGGAGGTAACAAACCCAGATTTATTAATCAATAACTTTACGAATCAGATTTTAAATAAAGACCAACAAGGAAATGTAGTATTGGATGAAGCTATTAATAGCTTAAACCTAAATACTATTTACTTTATAGTTTCTGATGATTCTGCCTCTGCATCCGAATTAGTTATCAATGCACTAAAGCCTTATATTGATGTAAAGTTAGTAGGAACTCAAACTTACGGAAAGCATGTTGGTTCTATTACCTTATACGATTCTGACGATTATACTCGTAATGGCGATAACTTAAAGAGTCATACGTGGGCAATGCAACCTATCGTATTAGAAATTCAAAATAAAGATGGTGAAAATGCTCCTGAAGGGTTTATTCCTGAGGTTATCATTGATGAAGATCCAGGTAACTTAGGTATTTTAGGTGACCCTAACGAACCTTTATTACAAAGAACCATTCAATACATTACTACAGGAGCAAAAGGAGTACCTACAATGAAAAAAGGAGTTCAATTTTCTCCATCATGGAATTCAAATATGATGCGCCCTGATTATAACAATATGTATGTGGAGTTGAAATAAAGAACAAAACGATATAAAATAAAATCCAGCTTACTCAGCTGGATTTTTTAATACTATTTATTCAATAACCTACCATCTTATTACACACGACACTAGCATACGGTACCATTAGACACCATTGTCTTGTGATTAAAGACAGTACTGTCTGAAGTTTAAGACAAATTACAACAAACTCATTTGTTGGTTATTCTCTTCATTAGGAATCTTTAAGTCAACCCCTAATTCCTTGTTTAGCTTTTTTATAAAGTAGGCTGCCAACAATGGTGATTCTACTTCTAAGTTTTGATGGATAAAAAAGTGAATATTCTCTAATCCTAAATCATTCCATTCTTTTAAACGAACCACCCAATCATCCAAACGTGTATAATCTGATGGGTGATTTGCTCCAACATAACGAACAAAAGCCTCGTTATTCGTTAAACGCATATGCATCATATCTCTTCTACCTGCTGTATCTACTAACACATTGGCTATGTTATGTTCTTCAAACAGCTGTGTAAACTCTTCAAACACCATTGTATCTTCAAACCAATCTGGATGGCGTACCTCTATAGCTAATGGTATACCTTTAGGCCAGCTCACTACAAAGTTTTGTAATCTATCAAAGTTTTTATTTCCAAAATTAGCATGTAACTGTAAAAAGATGGTACCTAACTTCTCTTGCAAATGCGAGGCATTATCTAAATAAACATTCACCGCATCTTGTACACCCTGTAAACGCTTCCAATGGCTTATCTCCTGCCCTAGTTTGGGAAAGAATTTAAAGTTCTCAGGGGTTTTAGCTTTCCACTTTTCAAACTGTTCTGCAGGAAACTGTCGGTAAAAAGTAGCATTGAGCTCTATTGAGTTAAACTGTTTCGAATAATACTCCAATTCATCTTTGGTTCCTCTCGGATAAAATCCTTTTAAATCTGCTTTATTCCATTTTGCACAGCCCACATACACATTAGGTTTACCACTCTTTTCATAAGAGTTTAATAGCTCTATTGTTTTAGGGTGTGTTTCAGGTAATGTAAAATCTATTAACTCTGGTTGTGCTACTTTTCCAAACTTCATACTTCACTATTTTCTATTCCTTCCTCTATTTCTTGATTATCTACCATCTCTGGTCTAAACTCTGTCATTCTATCATCATTCAGCTTTTTCGCATACTTATAGCCCGATTTCCACCATTTCTTCATTTTCTCTTTATCAAAAACTAACGAATTGGTTGTTAATACCGTTGGCGTATAGTATAAATTCAGTTTTACATTGTGTTGTTTTGCAGAAAGCTTTCCTATAGTAATATTATGCCGCTCAACATTCTCCAACATAAAATCAAAGGTATCCATCATCAGCGAAAAAGGGTTCTTAGCAGGCAATCTGTTCATTTGTGTTACTTCTGTTGCTAAAATAATGGCATCCACCTCCGTTGCTCCTCTTGCTATGGCTTCTCGTATAGGTATTAAACTTCCAAAACCACCGTCAGCATACTGACAATGATCTTTTTCTAGTAAACTCATAAAAGGTACATAATTGCACGAACCCCAAATCCAATCGCAAAAATCTTCATATTCACATTCTAAGATAGATTTGTACTCAATTTGATTCGCGGTTAAATTGGATACTGTTACTACAACCTCTTTATTCAGCCTTCTAATTTCGTCGTACATTTCTTTAGTAACACTTTTACTTATAAGCTTTCGTAAGTTTTTACTCTCACCAAAAGTTTTACGACCATTTAAAAAGTTCCAAATCGTGTTTCTATGTCGTATAGAAACCACCTTTTCTCCATGTACCGATTTTACTCTGAATGGGCTGTTACTAAAAATAGCTTTTTGATCTACCGATGTATATATTTCTTTTAATTCATCAATCATACCCAAAGCCAAATGCGAAACCATTAAACTACCTGTTGATGTTCCTAAAAGCATGTCGTAATCTTTATTTTTATTTTTCATCAGGTATTGTGCAACACCGCCCGCAAAGGCTCCTTTACTTCCTCCTCCTGAAATTACTAGGGCTTTTTTCATTGATTTAAGTTTGGTTTTCCTATTTTTAGTTCTGTAAAAATATCAAAAATATGGAACCAACATAGGTAAAGTAAACTTTCTCTACATATTTACTAATTAATTTAAATTTCTAAGGTTACTTGCTCCATTTAAAACAACTAAAACAAACACATGAAACGATTATCATTCCTTTTCTTATTCTCTTTAACAATACTATCTTGTAAGCAAGAAAAGAAAACCCCAAGAACTTTTGAAACTATTAAAATTACCGAGTTTAAACAAGATAGTACCAGTATTAGAGCTATACTAGCTATTAGTAACGATGAGTTAATTTTTGCAGGCTCTAAAGGAGATATTACAACAACAAAAAATGGTGGTAGAACATGGCAAACACAAAGTTTAAAGTATAACGATACTATTATACCGCACTTTAGAAGCATTGCTAAAAATGGTGAAAATATATTTGCCTTATCGGTAGCAAACCCAGCCTTACTATATAAAGGATATGAAAACAAATATGAATTGGTATATAAGGAAGAACACGAAAAGGTTTTTTACGACTGTATGCAATTCTTTGCCGATGGAAAACATGGTATTGCCGTTGGTGATCCTACAGAAGATTGTCCGTCTATTATTCTTACCTCAGACGGAGGAAATACGTGGACAAAACTACCTTGCTCACAGCTGCCTACTTTTGAAGAAGGAGAAGCCTTCTTTGCTGCTAGTAACACCAATATTGCTATTGTAAACAATACTGTTTGGATAGGTTCTGGAGGAACCAAAGCACGTATTTTAAAATCTACCGATTTTGGAAACACTTGGGAGATTTTTGACACCCCAATTGTACAAGGTAACGGACCACAAGGAATTTACTCTATTGATTTTTATGATGAAAACCATGGAATTGCTATTGGAGGAAACTACTCAAAACCGGAAGACAATAACGCTAATAAAGCAATTACTACCGATGGTGGTAAAACATGGACACTCGTAGCTAATAATACCAATCCTAATTACAAAAGCTGCGTACAGTATGTACCTAACACGAATGGAAATGAAGTTTTTGCTGTTGGAAAAACAGGAATATCATTTTCTAACGATGGTGGACATACTTGGAAACAAATAAGTAAGGAAAGCTACTATGCTATTCAGTTTATTGATAGTAATACAGCCTGGTTATCTGGTCATGAAAAGATTGGAAAGCTAGTTCTTAACTAAACTATCTTAGGGTAAGTAAACAAAGAACTATAAGAAAACCCATTTTAAGTCTATTAGGTAAGCCTTGGTGGATTAAATTCTTGGCTATCACCCTGTGATTAATTCTTAATGTTTTGTTAAAAGGAATTCTTTTCCTTTTTAACTATCTATTTTTATAAGCTAATCAACTCAATATTAAATGAAAAAAATACTATTCTTACTCTTATCCCTGTGTATTAGTACCTCTTTTGCACAAGAGTACTTTCCTACCAACACAGGAGTAAAGTCATCCAAAAACAACGTGTATGCATTTACCAATGCTACTATTTATGTTACCCCTACCCAAGTAGTAAAAAAAGGAACACTACTTATTAAAGACGGAAAAGTTGTTGCTGTAGGTAAATCGGTTAACATACCTAACGAAGCACAAGTAATTAACCTAGACGGAAAGTCTATGTATCCTTCGTTTGTAGATGCCTATTCAACCTTTGGTATCGCAAAACCTAAACGTGAAAGTGGTCGTGGTAAAACACCACAATACGATGCTGGTAGAAAAGGATATTACTGGAACGACCATATTCGTCCTGATGTAGATGCTGCTGCTGAGTTTAACTTTGATGCTAAAAAAGCCAAAGAATTATTGTCTTTAGGCTTTGGTGCTGTTAATACACACGTAGCAGACGGTATAATGCGAGGTAACGGAATTTTAGTTGCTTTAAACCCTAACAGTTCTAATGCTTACAGAATATTAGACAAAGAATCTGGAAACTACTTATCGTTTTCTAAAAGTGCTAAATCACGTCAAAGCTACCCTACTTCACGTATGGGAGCCATGGCATTATTACGTCAAACATATTTAGATGCCGATTGGTATGCCAAAGGAAATGCAAAAAATACCGATTTAGCTTTAGAAGCTCTAAACAATAAAAAAGAGTTACCTCAAATATTTAATGCAGGTGGATATTTAGATAATATGCGTGCTGATAAAATTGGTGACGAATTTGGAATTCAATATACCATTGTAGGTGGAGGTAACGAATACGAAAGAATCAATGATATTAAAGCAACAAATGCTACGTACATTATTCCTATTAATTTTAGAAATGCTTACGATGTATCAAATCCATTTTTAGCAAATAAAATTGCGCTAAGCGATATGCGCTCTTGGAATCAAGAACCAGCAAATCCTTCAATTTTAGCAAAAAACAAGGTTCCTTTTGCGTTAACTACCTATAAATTAAAGAAAGTAAAAGAGTTTAATAGCAATCTTCAAAAAGCTATTACTTACGGATTAGATAAAACTACAGCTTTAGAAGCGTTAACTACAGTACCTGCCAAGATTTTAAAGAATGATAAAATAGGAAATTTGAAAGCTGGTAGTTATGCTAACTTCTTAATTACTTCTGGTGATATTTTTGACAAACAAACTACTTTATATGAAAACTGGGTACAAGGTGATAAAAACACCATTAACTCAATGGATATTAAAGATATTACAGGTAAGTACACGTTAACAGTTAACGGAAAATCGTACGATATGACCATTACTGGTAAAGGAGCTAAACAAACAGCTGCTTTAAAAAGTGGAGATAAAAAGGTAAACAGTAAATCATCTTTTAGCAACGACTGGTTACATATAACTCTTAAAGATGGTGACAACTACACTCGCTTAACAGCATTAGTACAAAACAAACAACAAATTACGGGTACAGCTACCGACAACGATGGAAATGAAAGTACTTGGAATGCTACTTATACTGGAAAAGCTGACTCTAAAAAGAAAGGCGACAAGAAAAAAGAGACTACTCCTGAAGTAGTAGCTGTCTCATACCCAAATATCGGATTAGGAAACCCAACTGCTCCACAAAAAGAGACTATTTTAATTAAAAATGCTACGGTTTGGACTTCTGAAAACAACGAAGTACTAAACAATACCGATGTATTAATTAAAGATGGAAAAATAGCTAAAATAGGTACCAACTTATCTTCAAGAGGAGCTACAACTATTGACGGAACTGGTAAGTATGTAACCGCAGGTATTATTGATGAGCATTCACATATTGCTACTTCAGCTGTAAACGAATCAGGGCATAACTCAACAGCTGAGGTAACTATTGAAGACGTTATCAACCCTAACGATGTAAATATTTACAGAAACATTGCGGGTGGTGTTACCTCTATTCAGGTATTACACGGTTCTGCGAATCCAATTGGTGGACGTTCAGCAATTATCAAACTAAAATGGGGAGAAAATGCTGACGGAATGTTATACAACAACACTCCTAAATTTATCAAGTTCGCTTTAGGTGAAAACGTAAAACAATCTAACTGGGGAGATTTAAATACCATTCGTTTCCCTCAAACACGTATGGGAGTTGAGCAGGTATATATTGACTACTTCCAAAGAGCCAAAGAATACGATGCTAAAAAGAAAAGCGGACAACCATATCGTAAAGATATTGAGTTAGAAACCTTAGCAGAAATTATTAATAAAGAACGTTTTATTTCTTGTCACTCTTACGTACAATCAGAAATTAATATGTTGATGAAGGTTGCAGAACAATTCAACTTTAACATTAATACGTTTACCCACATTTTAGAAGGATACAAACTAGCAGATAAAATGAAAGAACACGGAGTTGGCGGTTCTACTTTTGCTGACTGGTGGGCATATAAATACGAGGTTAACGACGCGATTCCATACAACGCAGCTATTATGCACAACCAAGGAGTTACCGTTGCTATTAATTCTGATGATGCAGAAATGTCTCGTAGATTGAATCAAGAAGCTGCTAAATTGATTAAATATGGAGGTTTAAGCGAACAAGAAGCTTGGGCTACAGTTACTATCAATCCTGCAAAACTATTACACTTAAACGACCGTACAGGTAGTATTAAAAAAGGTAAAGATGCTGATGTTGTAGTATGGAGCGGAAACCCACTTTCTGTATACTCTAAAGCAGAAAAAACAATTATTGACGGAGCTGTTTATTTTGACATTGAAAAAGACTTAGAAAAGCGTAAAGCTATTAAAGCAGAACGTGCTAAGCTAATCAATATGATGTTACAAGAGAAGATTAAAGGAGGTAAAACACAAGCTCCTAAAAAGAAAACTCAGAAATTATTTCACTGTGATACAGAATAAGAACTTAAAAACACACAACATGAAAATTAAATTAATATATAGTTTATTATGTTTCTTATTCTTAGGAAATATAATAGCGCAACAAACACCAGCACCCAAGCAAACTGAAGCTTATAGTATTGAAGGTGCTACAGCACATTTAGGAAACGGAGAAGTAATTGAAAACTCTTTAATTATGTTTTCTAACGGTAAAATAGCCCATGTAGGAAATGCTAATAGCAGAATTGCCCGTATGGGAACTGTTATTAATGCCAAAGGAAAACACATATATCCAGGATTCATTGCAGCAAACACCTCTTTAGGTTTAGCTGAAATTGATGCTGTACGTGCAACGAGAGACTTTGATGAGGTAGGTTCAATGTTACCACATATTCGTAGTATTATTGCCTATAATGCAGAAAGTAAAGTAGTAGAAACTATGCGTCCTAACGGCGTATTAATGGCACAAATTACCCCACGTGGTGGTGTTATTTCAGGAACCTCTTCGGTAGTACAATTAGATGCTTGGAACTGGGAAGATGCTACTATTAAAACCGATGATGGTATTCACATGAACTGGCCTCAGGTATTCTCGAGAGGTCGTTGGTGGATGGGTGAAGACCCAGGATTAAAGCCTAACAAAAACTATCAAAAAAGTATTGATAAGCTTACAAAATTTTTCGCCAATGCAAAAAGCTACCTAGCAGGTAACAAAACACCTAAAAACTTACCATACGAAGCTTTACAAGGAGTTTTAAACGGTACACAAAGAATGTTTGTACACGTATCAGGAGAAAAAGGAATTACTGATGCTGTAACTATTTGTAAAGAATTAGGCGTTAAAAACATCGTGATTGTTCGCGGACAAGAGGCTGAAAAAGTTGCTGACTTATTAAAAGCAAACAATGTACCTGTTATTTTAGAACGTGCTCACCGTTTGCCTAATGGTGAAGATGCAGATTATGACAGACCTTTTAGAGCAGCTAAGATATTAACCGATGCAGGTATTTTAGTAGGTTTAGGTATGGAAGGAGATATGGAACGTATGAGCACACGTAACTTACCATTTTATGCAGGAACGTATGCTGCTTACGGATTAGGTAAAGAAAAAGCTTTACAATTAATTACTCAAAACAATGCTAAAATTTTAGGTGTTGACAACAATGTAGGAACCTTAGAAGTTGGTAAAGATGCTACCTTATTTATTTCTGAAGGTGATGCTTTAGATATGCGTACTAATATTTTAACAGCTGCTTTTATACAAGGAAGAAAAATTAGCCTAGAATCGCATCAAACAAAATTATGGAAGCGTTATGCTAATAAATATAAAAATCAATAGAATATCTTTCTAAACTAAGAGATAGCCACGTCATTATCATTCCTCGCTATGACAACAATTTTAACGTCATTCCGAGGAGTTTATTGAGCCTTTCGACTTCGCTCAAGATAAACTTAAGTCGAAATAATGACGAAGGAATCTCTTCAATTTAATAAACTATTAAACATCATTCCGTAAAAAGAATGATGTTTTTTTATGCACGAATAATAGGAATGCGCTACTGTATGGTAACTTCATACACCACTGTATTATGACACCATACAGTAGTGTCGGGTGACTTCATACACTACTGTATGAAGCTTAATACAAACTAGTACATCCCATATTTTGGTTTTGTTTGAAGGTTCAAACAGTAGCATCTGGTGTTAAACAACAGTAGTGTTTGGTGTTGGGCAACAGTACTGTTGTTTGCCTAACAACAGCTATAGCTAGTAATTATTCTTTTAGTAAGATGGTATTTTATTATAAAACAGAATAGTACTTTTGTATTTAGATATAATAGCAGATGAAACAGATTAGTAGTACACAAAACGCCTATATAAAAGAGCTTTTAAAGCTTCAAGAGAAATCTAGAGAACGTAAGAAAAAAGGATTGTTTTTAGTAGAAGGACAACGTGAAATTTCGTTAGTTGTTAAAGGAGGTTATGAAATAGATACCCTGCTGTTTGTTGCTGATATGTTTACCGAAGAAAGTGTAAACAAAATTCTAAATAAGGCTGCTAATTGTATAGAAATAACAAAAGAAGTATACCAAAAGCTTGCCTATCGTGATACTACCGAGGGTATTATTGCTGTAGTAAAAGCTAAAAACTTCGATTTAGACGCTATTGAATTCAACACCACTACCCCACTCGTTTTGGTTATGGAAGGTATTGAAAAACCAGGAAATATTGGTGCTATGTTACGTACCGCCGATGCTGCTAATGTGGATGCTGTTTTTATTGCCAACCCTAAAACGGATTTATTCAATCCTAATATCATACGTTCTAGTGTGGGTTGTGTATTTACCAATCAGATAGCTACAGGTACTTCTGAAGACATTATAGCGTACTTACAGGAGCATAACATTCATATTTACAGCGCTACCCTACAAAACTCAAACGAATACCATAAAAACGATTATACTAAGGCTACTGCTTTGGTAGTAGGTACCGAAGCTACAGGGTTAACGCAAGTTTGGCGAGACGAAGCTACTCAGAATATCAACATCCCAATGCAAGGTGAGATCGATTCTATGAACGTATCGGTTGCCGCAGCCATCTTAACTTTTGAAGCGAAACGTCAACGTAATTTTATACAATAAGCTTACTTATCAATATTGAAAACATCATTTTAACCGTACATTTTTGTACGGTTTTTTATTTTGTTTTATCTTGGCTACCGCTAATAAAAAAAGAATAAAATTGCTATAGACTTCTTTCCTAAACAAGTAAGCTTAGCAATAAATATAAAAGAACAGTAAAGTACTCTTATACTTCCCTTTTGGTTGTATAACGATGTATTTTATGCTTATATAAACAAGTTGTAAATAATTTAAAACAATGAGTACAAGAAAGAAATTAATTATATTATTATCGTTAACTTTAACATTAACAAGTTGTTCATCTATTAAAAAGACAAGTAGTTCTACCGATAAAGAAAAAATTTCTATAATCATAGAAAAGCCAAATGAAAATTATATTTGGAGGAAAGGACTATTAACATTAAATGTTAAAATTATAAATAACAGCAATTCTAAAATTACCATTGTTAAACCTTCTTCTGACCCTAATTTTCGACCAGGGAAATATTATGCTTCTATTGAGAATGAGTTTGAAGGAACATCTTGTATTTCAGAAGTAAGTTTTTATGATGAAGACCCACCGAAACATTATGCCTCTATTTCTGACTTTATAACCATTGAAGCAAACAGTGAAAAGTCTTTTGATTTTTCTAATGAACACTTAAATTATTGTGGTGAAAATTCTCAAAATTCAGATACTGCCTGTGTAAAAATTAAAATGTACGGAAACAAAACTAAATATGATGCGAACAGTGATTTTATATTAAATAATTATGCTGGTTATAGCATAGAAGAGAAGAACAAAATTATTGAGTTATACAACACACTACATACAGTAGATATTGAAAGTAATATTATATGTGTGAAAGTTAAGTAAAACTATTTACAACGATATATAACTGTAATTACGGCGGATTCATAACTTACTTATAAGGACTAAAAAAACAAACTACTTTAAACCGTACATTTTTGTACGGTTTTTTATTTTGTTTTATCTTGGCTAACGCTTAATAAAAAAAGAATAAAATTGCTATAAACTTCCTTTTTTCCTAAACAAGTTACCTAACATTTCCACTATACTCTAAAAAAGATAAAATGAGCCTATTAAAAAATATTTTTGGAAAAAAAACACCAAAAGAAATAATTCAAGAAAAATCAGAAAATCAAGAATCTGACAACTATTTTTCTAATCAAGTCGATAGAAATCTTAAAGGAAAAGAATGCGAAGAAAAAGGAGAAATTGAATCGGCAATAAAAGAGTATGAAGAAAATTTAAAAGAAAAATTCGAAGGCAGTCATCCATATAATAGACTAGCTATAATTTATAGAAAAAATAAAGATTATGACAATGAAATTAGGGTTTTAAAAAGTGCTATCAGAATTTACACAAAGCTATCTGAAAGCTCTCCGAGAGAAGATGTTGATCCAAAATTGAATAAATTTAAAGAAAGACTAGAGAAAGCGTTAGAATTAAAAAAACGTTAGGTAACATTGTATAAAAATAATACGTAAGTTTATTCCTCAATCTAAAGTTAGTGCTTATTTGTTTGCATCTGATTTTCCTTCGGAAATTCAATCTTATTAATTATCTTTCCGCAACATCGGAAAATGACTCGCGTCCTTTTCCCGCAAAAAAATCATACACAAATACGTTAGGCAACATTTAAAAAGAAACTATAAATATGTTTAATAATCCAAAATTTGAACGACCACATGTGAATCCTGAATTATATATGAATTTACGCGACCCAGATGAAGTTACAAATAATATTTTGACTTTTTTAAGAGAACAAAGTAAAAATGCGGAAAGACAATTTAAAACGTCTCGAAATTTAATTATTGCTACCATAGCTATTATGATTTTACAAATATTTATTACTGGTTTTAGTATCTCTATATCAAATTCAGAACAGAATAACCTAACAGAAATAATTGACACACAATCAAAACAATCTGAAGTAATATCACGTATGTCATTGAGTTTACTTGACCTTGGAAACCAAGTGCGGACTTTGAAACAAGAAAATGCTCGATTGAATCAAAAGTTGAGTAAGTAAAAACGTTGCACAACAATGTGTAAAAGCAATTACGGCGGATTCATAACTTATTTGTGAAAGATAAAAAAACAAACTATTTTAAACCGTACATTTTTGTATGTTTTTTATTTTGTTTTATCTTGGTTGCATTAATAAAAAAAGAATAAAAATTGCTAAAAACTTCCTTTTTTTATTTACTAAACAAGAAAGCTTAGCAACAAAAATAAAGAATAGTAAAGTAGTATTCTTACACCTCCTTTTAAGTTGTATAACGATGTATTTTACATCTATATAAACAAGTTGTAGGTAATGTAAAAAATCAGCCGCACATTAGGCACATTTAGTTTTTGCCAACACAAAGCCAACGCTGAAAAAACCAAAAGAGCCTAATTTTTGCCACCGAACGGACAGCAATACAATAAATGAAAGCAGAACTCGAAATAAAAGACAAAACCAGACAAACCGAAGGATTAAAAATTGCTCCGTTCAGACGGCACATTATAAAAACATCTCCACACAAACACAACAGTTATTTTGAAATTATCTATCTGACTAAAGGAAAAGGTTCCCACACTATTGACACCAAAGAATATGAAATAAAACCACCTGTTATTTTCACAATCCGTAAAGAGCAGGTACATTTTTGGGACATCAAAACAGAACCCAAAGGCTTTGTACTCATCATCAAAAAATCCTTTATCGACAACTGTTTGGACAAAGATATCAAACGCCTGATTTCAGAATTGAGTGCACAAACTTGTCTTTTTCCCAAAGACAATATTGCAATTGACATTTTCAACATTTTACTAAACGAACATCAAGAAAATAAAAAGCTAAATCAACCAATAATAGACGGACTGTTAAAAGCACTTTTGGCAAAATTTCTTGAATCGGCAACACCAAAAACTTTTAAAAACGGTAACAGTACAATCTTTCAAAAATTCACTGCCCTTTTGAGCAAAGAAGATGGACTCAAAAATAAGGTAAACCATTATGCCAAATTGTTAAACACCACTGCGCAAAACCTAAATGCAACTTGCAGAAAAGAAACAGGAAAATCTTCTGCTGAGATACTTTCAGAACACATTATCAATGAAGCAAAAAGGCTTTTACTTTACACAGACATTACCGTAAGCGAGATTGCCCACAGACTTGATTTCAAGGACAATTCCCATTTTTCAAAATACTTCAAACGACACGTTGACCAAACTCCAGTGGGCTTTAGAAACAACAACAGATAAATACCATTCTTTTTTCAAATAGACCACATTATTGGTTATGTGTTGTATAATTTTACAGCATTAAAATCACAAAATATGAAATGGTCAATATCAATTATCGCTTTGCTTTTGTTTAGTTCTTGTGGAAACAATCAAGAGCAAAATGCCCAAGGCAAATGGATAAAAGGAACGGGACAGAAAAAAATAGAAACCATTGAAAACCAATTCAGGGGTTTTGATATGGCAATGGTGGAAACAGGCTACCGCTATCAGGAACTCTATTGGGCAGGACAAGATGAGAATTGGGAATATGCCAACTATCAAATAGAAAAAATCCGTAAAGCGATTGAGCGTGGTTTGGAAAGAAGACCCAAACGTGCAAAATCCGCAGAGCATTTCTTAACCGTAACACTTACAGAAATGCAAAAAGCACTTGAAAAAAGAGATACGGTGGTATTCAACAATAACTTCCAAATGCTGACTAACAGTTGTATCAGTTGCCACGCAATGGAAAAAGCACCTCATTTTACAGTAAAGAAACCTCTTTACAGACAATCACCTATTAGGAAGCAATGATAGAACTTATCAAACAGTTCGATATTGATATTCTGTTATGGTTAAATGGTAATCACAATAAATTTTGGGATGATATAATGTGGTTTGCTACCAGTAAATTTACTTGGTTACCGTTTTATTTTCTACTGACATTACTGCTTATATGGAAGTATAAAAAGAACTCTACCCTAATGATTTTGTTAATTGTCTTGCTCATAACTATTAGCGACCAGTTAGCTTCAGGACTTTTTAAACCACTTTTCGAAAGATTGAGACCAAGTCATAATCCTTATTTAGCAGGACAACTTCATTTTGTAAATGACTATAAAGGAGGAAAGTTTGGCTTTATTTCATCTCACGTAGCTAATGTATTTTCATTAGCGTTCTACTTGACTTTAGTAGCCCAGAACAAGCTAAAATGGTTACCATTTATACTTATTCCTTGGGCAATTTTTGTAAGTGTCAGTAGAGTTTACCTTGGTGTTCATTATCCAATGGATATAATAGTACCAGCTATTTTAAGCCTACCTATCGCTTGGACAGTAGCTCGAATTTACAAAGCATATAATCCTATTTTGATTGAAAAAATAACTTGAAATGTTTCAAAAAATAATTAGTTCAGACCATTCTAAAACCACCATCATCATACGCTTAATGGTCGGTGCAGTTTTCCTTTCAGAAGGCATTCAAAAATTTATGTATCCCGCTACTCGTGGTGCAGGAAGGTTTGTTAAAATGGGTTTTCCAAACCCGGAGTTTTTCGGAAATTTTGTTGGTGTATTTGAAATAGCTTGTGGCATTCTTTTACTGATGGGGCTATTGACACGGGGAGCTTCTTTAGCAATGCTTATCAATATGACGGTTGCCATTGTCGTAACTAAAATTCCCATTGCCTTTGGAGAGAGTTTTGGGCCATTCAACCTTCGGGAACTAAACAGTTATGGATTTTGGAGTATGACTCACGAAATGCGTACCGATTTTGCTATGTGGTTTGGAAGTTTGTTTTTGCTTATCAAAGGGGCAGGAAAATGGTCGTTTGATAATTATTTTCAAAGTAAGAAATGGGCAAACAGATAGAAGCGGATATTTTTTTACTGCGCTTGATTCATAATAATCGAATTGAACTATTCGACTCAACGTTACTTTGGATTTCAAAAACGGCCTATCTCATAGCAATCGGTATTATTTTTTGTTTAGGATGGTTTGTCTTTTTCAAGAAATCGGAAAATGCAAAAGACATTTTTTTGAAATTACTCCTTATGCTTTCAACTGCAACGCTAATTGTTATTTCATTAAAATATGCTATACACAGAACAAGACCTTTTGATTTGTATGGTGACATAGTAAATTTATCAATAGCAAATAGTCCATCTTTCCCCTCAGGACATACTGTTATAGCATTTATATTATCTTTCGTCTTGCTATTTTCAAACCTAAAAAGACTTTACTATTTACCTGTTTTAGTTTGGGCGTTATTAGTAGCTTATTCCAGATTGGCTTTAGGAGTTCATTTCCCAACAGATGTTATAATATCAATAATTATAGCATTTGTTGTTACTATAATATTTAAAAATTTTACTATAACAAAATGGAAACAAAAGGTACTTTAATAGAAGTCGCAAAACTCTTTTTCAAATTAGGTAGCATTGCTTTTGGCGGTCCTGCGGCTCATATCGCAATGATGGAAGATGAAGTCGTGAAAAAAAGAAAATGGATGAGCCAACAGCATTTTCTTGATTTGGTGGGTGCGACCAATATTATTCCCGGCCCCAACTCAACCGAAATGACAATGCACTGCGGACACGAAAGAGCAGGTTGGAAAGGATTGATAGTTGCAGGTGTTTGTTTTGTTTTTCCTGCGGTTGTCATCACAATGTTTTTTGCTTGGCTTTATCAACAATACGGACAATTCCCAAAAGTTGAACCTTTCATTTATGGAATAAAGCCAGCAGTAATTGCCATTATTCTCGGGGCAGTTTACCGCCTTGGAAAAAAAGCACTCAAAAATGTGGAACTCGGAATTTTAGGAACATTAACGTTGATTGCCTGTTTGCTTGGAGTACACGAAATTTTGGCGTTGTTTGCTTGCGGATTTCTCGGTTTAGTTTGGCATTTCATCTGCAACTCTAAAAACAATCTGAACAGTTTCACTCCACTTGTTTTATTACAGGTAACAGCATCAACGAGTACCTTAAAAATTCTTTGGACTTTTTTTAAAGTCGGTGCACTACTCTATGGAAGCGGATATGTTCTATTTGCTTATTTAGATGCAGAATTGGTCAGTACAGGATTGCTGACACGACAAGAATTAATTGATGCCGTTGCAGTTGGACAATTTACGCCAGGACCTGTTTTATCAACGGCAACATTTATCGGTTGGCAATTAGGTGGATTTTGGGGAGCAATAGCAGCGACTGTTGGGATTTTCCTTCCTTCTTTCATTTTTGTTGCTATTCTGAATCCACTCATTCCAAAAATGCGGAAATCGAAAATTATTGCAGCATTTTTAGACGCTGTTAACATTGCGGCAGTTGCCGTAATTGTAGCCGTTTGTGTAGAAATGGGAAAAGACACTTTGACCGATTGGCGAACAATTTTAATTGCAGTATTGAGCATAATTGCTGTTTTTGTCTTTAAGAAAATGAACAGTGCATTTATTGTTATTGGTGGAGCATTGGTAGGTTACCTATTGACATTGATATAGAAAAGCCTCTCATTATCAATCGCACAATCCCAAGCTTGTCAATAAGTGTGTCTGCCCCCAAAACACGGACGAAAAAGAAAGCACTACCTACAACATTGTATAAGCGTAATGCGGGCTGAATGGCTAAAATTGAGTATTTTGGAACCTATCAAAGCCTGGTGCATGCGGACAATAAATCGCTCCAAAGTCCCGCACTATGCTTATACGAAACCGTTTTGCACAATTAAAACCAAATTATGGCAATCACTGACAAATTTAATAACTATGCAATTGCCGAAGTAATAAAAGCTTACTTAATAGATGGACAAAGCCATAGAAATATCCAAAGAAAGATTCTAAGTTTACCTACACCAGCCAGAGGTGGTGGATTTGTAATTATGGAATTATTACATCATTATAATATTCGTGAAGATAAGAAAGATTTTTTGACTAAAAAATCGATTTCCGAATTAAATACAACTAACGGATTTAAAGTTTAAAAAGCATTACAAATCATTGAGGAACTGAATCTTGTAGAGGATAGAGGAATATTTTATAAAAAACCAGGAGATAAATAAGAAAAATAATCCGACTGAAACGAAGAATAAAGTAAAAGTCAGATTTTATCAAAATAAACTAAGGGAAATTGTTTTGGACAATTACAATTCAACTTGTGCTGTTTGCTAAATAAATAAATAAATAAATACGATTTTCTTTTGTGTTTTGCAAGATAAGATGTTTGACAAAGGTTATTTCTCTTTAGACTCTGAATATAGAATAATATTTGGGCCAAAATCCGACAAACAAATAAAGAAATTTTTGACTGATTTAGAATTTAAAAAACCGAAAATTAATGAACCTGATATATCATTTTTAGAATATCACTATAATGAAATATGTAAATAACTGTGCACAATAATATATAACCACAATTACGGCGAATTCGACTACATCCGAATCCTCTCGCTATTACGAGCGTCAGTTCTAAACCAAAATTTAACGCATATTAACCCGTAACTGACTGTTATACGAAACCGTTGTAGCACATTTAACCAAACTAATGAAAATAGGAATTTTAATCATAATTGTAATCTTAATTTTGGTTATTGGATTTTTAATTTTGAGAAATAAAACAAATAATTCTGAAAATACTATGACTGAATTTGTTCGACTTGATTCTGAATCTGAATCTACTCAACATCTTCCTTTATTGCCTGAAAATTGGATTTTTGAAATTGAGCAAAAATGGAATGATAAAAAATGGGGAGTTTATGACAATGAACATTATGACATTTGTGAGAAAATTTGCAATGACATTTACGCAACAAATAAATATTGGGAAAAGAATCAAACTCACGCTAATTTTCTAAAAGAACTGACTAAAGAACAGAGAATTTATTTCACTCTAATAAACTTTGAATCTCAAGTCAACAACGGAGGAGTTTACCAATTTCTGTTTAATTACCCAGAATTGTCAATACTCGCATTAGAAGGAATGCAAGCAACTGGAATGGAAAAATTGTCTACGGATTATGAAATAGTTTTGAATGAATACTTTGGCAAGTTCGATACAATCCAAGATTTATATTCAAAGTTTCAGAATAATAAAAGTGATTGGAATAAACGATTTACAGCATTCGAAAAAGGATACAAAGGACTTCCTTCTGCCGAAGGAATTGAAGATTATTTTTACGAGGAAAGTTTTATCAAAACATATCAGCAAGACTTGACGAAATACGTAAAAGCGAATAGAAATAAATTTTATAGAGCAAAATAAAAAAACGTATTACAACAATGACTATAAATGATTACTTTTTCTCCCCTATTTCTGAAAATCTATGTGGATTTTTAGTTTTATGCGTACTTACAAATTTATCATTATATAAAACTATTAATTATGGTAAAAACCTTTATTACTAATTAAAAAACATGATTAATTCAAAAGATAACATTTACATTATTAGTTATAACAAATCTCGCTGATGATTTCGTTCTGCTGAGGAAAGTCAGCATTTCTACAGTAACATTACTTCTTTTATAATTATAAAAATAACGGGCAAAGGATTAAAAACTACGAGATACAGCAATCCTAAAAATAAGATCAAAAAAAACCTCAATCTTTAAAAGATTGAGGTTTGATAAAGAAAGGCAACGACCTACTCTCCCACCTGTGGCAGTACCATCGGCGCTAATGGGCTTAACTTCTCTGTTCGGAATGGTAAGAGGTGAGCCCCATTGCGATAATCACCTTAAATCGTTTCAGTATATTTCAACTGTAAAAGTTAACATATTAGTAAAATCATATCATAAATTCATCAAAGAGTTTGCTCCCGGCCACTAGGACCGGGATACGTACATAAGCCTATGGGTTATTAGTACTACTCAGCTA